>CAZNQK010000001.1:0-25695 GCA_964575165.1 uncultured Aquihabitans sp.
CCCGTTTCGTGGCCGATTTCGGCCACGAAACGGGAACAAAGCTGTCAAATGGCGGTGACCACGTCGAGCACCACGGCCATCTCGAGAGCGGCGTCGGCCGCCTCGGAGCCCTTGTTGTCGCCGACGACGTCGCCGTCGATGACCGAACGGACCAACGCCTGTCGACGGTCCTCGACGGTCAGCACCGCCAGGATGATCGGGACACCGGTGTCGAGCTGGGCCCGCATCACCCCGTCGGCGGCCGGTCCGGCGACGTACTCGAAGTGCGCGGTGTCGCCACGGATGACGCAGCCGATGGCGATCACGGCGTCGTAGCGACCGGTACCCGCCATGACCTTGGCGGCCAGAGGGATCTCGAACGCCCCCGGGACCCAGGCGACGTCGACGTCCGACGGGTCGACGCCACGGGTCGACAGGGTGTCGGTCGCTCCACGGAGGAGACGGCCGGTGACCACCTCGTTCCATCGGGCGCACACGATGCCGATGCGGCGGCCGGCACCGTCGGGGGGGCCTGCGCCGGCCCCGGGGGGTGAGGAGAAGTTGCGACCCACGCTGATGCTCCCGTCTAGTCGTCGAGGTTCTCGATGAGGTGACCCATCTTCTCGCGCTTGGTGCGCAGGTAGTCGATGTTCTCCGGGTTCGGAGGCGACTGCACCGACACCCGCTCGGTGATCTCCAGGCCGAAGCCCTCGAGGCCCCCGTACTTGGCAGGGTTGTTGGTCATCAGTCGCATCGTGGTGATCCCCAGGTCGTTGAGGATCTGGGCGCCGATCCCATACTCCCGCGAATCGATTGGCAGACCGAGCTCCAGGTTGGCCTCGACCGTGTCGTGACCCTGCTCCTGGAGGCCGTAGGCCCGGATCTTGTGACCCAGGCCGATCCCGCGGCCCTCGTGGCCCCGCAGGTACACGAGCACCCCGAGACCGTCGGCGGCGATCTTCTCCATCGCTGCGTGAAGTTGCACGCCGCAGTCGCAGCGCAGCGAGTGGAAGACGTCACCGGTCAGGCACTCGGAGTGGACCCTGACGAGGACGTCCTCCTCGCCCTGCACCGCGCCCCGGGCCATCGCCACGTGCTGCTCGCCGTCGATGACCGACTCGTACACGTAGCTCGTGAAGTCGCCCCAGGGAGTCGGGATGCGGGCCTCGGCGATGCGCTTGACCAGCTTCTCGTTCTGACGCCGGTGCTTGATCAGCTGCGCGATCGACACCATCAGGAGGTCGTGCTCCCGGCAGAAGCGCACGAGATCGGGCACCCGCGCCATGGTCCCGTCGTCGTTGACGATCTCGCAGAGGACTCCGGCCGGATACAACCCGGCCATCCGTGCCAGGTCCACAGCCGCCTCGGTGTGGCCGGCCCGCTTGAGCACACCGCCGTCGGAGTAGCGCAACGGGAAGATGTGACCCGGTCGGGCCAGGTCCTGAGGGGTGGTGGCGGGGTCGGTCAGCGCCTGGAGGGTCGCCGAGCGGTCCGCAGCCGAGATCCCGGTGCTGGTCCCGTGCACGAAGTCGACCGAGTACGTGAACGCCGTGCGGTGCGACTCGGTGTTGTCGCGGACCATGAGGGGGATGTCCAACTCGTCGAGGCGCTCACCGAGCAGCGGAGCGCAGATCACACCCGAGGTGTGACGGACGAAGAAGGCGATCTTCTCGGGTGTGGCGGCCTCTGCCGCCATGATCAGGTCACCCTCGTTCTCACGGTCCTCGTCGTCGACCACCACGACGATCTCACCGCGACCGATCGCGGCGACGGCCTCGTCGATCGATGCGAACGCGGATCCCTCCTCACCCTGGTGCTCCAACGGTTCGCGGCTCATCGGCGGACACCTTCCTCGGCTGCGATCGGATCCGGACCGGACGTCTCGTCGGAGTCTCCGGCATGGAGGTGACCGACGAGCAGCCGCTCGGCGTACTTGGCCATCACGTCTACCTCCAGGTTGACGAGGTCACCCGGTCCTCGTCGGCCGAGCGTCGTGACCTCGGCGGTGTGAGGGATGAGCGCCACGGTGAACCCGTCGGCCAACACGTCGACCACGGTCAGGCTCACGCCGTCGACGGTGACCGACCCCTTCTCGACGACGTAGCGCATGAGGCCGGAAGGCATCGTGACTCGGAGGTCGGGCGCCGGATGCGCGACGGTTCCCACGGCGTCGACGTGGCCCTGCACGAGGTGCCCACCCAGCCGGTCCTGGAGCCGTACGGGTCGTTCCAGGTTCACCGGGTCGCCGGGTCGGAGCGAGCCGAGCGACGTGCGGGCGAAGGTCTCGTCGCTGACATCGGCCTCCCACCAGCCCTCACCCCAGGCCACGACGGTCAGACAGACCCCGTTGACCGCGGTCGACGCACCCATCGTGATGTCGTCGAGGACCTCGTCGGCGCTGATCCGAAGACGCGGCCCGTCGAGGGAGACCACGGTTCCGAGCTCCTCGATGATGCCGGTGAACATCAGCGGTCCGACCCGTCACGACCGACCGGCACCATCTCGATGCGCAGATCGGTGCCCACGCGTTCGACCGCCACGAACGAACCTCGCCAGAGCTCCGAGATGTCCCACGCCCCGGCGCCCCCGAACAGGCCCCTCGCGTCGTCGCCACCGAAGAGCGCCGGAGCCACATAGATCACGTAGCGGTCGACGAGACCTGCCCGGTGGAAGTCCCCCGCGACCGAGGCCCCTCCCTCGACGAGGAGTTGCAGGACGCCTCGTGAGCCCAGGTCGTCGAGCACGTCGGTCAGGGCCCCGGACGCCTCGTGGCAGGGTCGGACAGTGGCATCGGCAGCCACCGATCCGAGGACGACCCTGAGCGGATCGACGCTCCCGCCGTCCGGCATCACCGGTGGGCGGTAGTCACGGACGGTGAGCGACGGGTCGTCCCGTCGGATCGTCCCGGCACCGACCAGGATCGCATCGGATTCGGCTCGCAGACGGTGCCCGTCGGCTCTGGCCTCGAGCGAGGTGATCCACTTGCTCGTCCCGTTCGGCGCCGCCGTCGCTCCGTCGAGGGTGGCCGCGAGCTTCAGCACCACGTGCGGCCGACCGGTGCGACGGTGCTGGAGGTACGCCCTGAGCTGGTTCCTGACCTGTTCGGCCTGGACGCCGACGGTGACCTCGATCCCGGCCGCACGGAGGGCATCGATCCCACCACCCGCCACCGATGGATCGGGATCCTCGGTGCCGACGACCACGCGGGCAACTCCCGCGGCGACGATCGCGTCGACGCACGGTGCCGTCCGGCCGGTGTGGTTGCACGGCTCCAGGGTCACGTACAGCGTCGCGCCCCGGGCTCCGTCGCCGGCGGCGGCCAACGCCACGACCTCGGCATGGGCGCCCCCGGGCGGTTCGGTCGAACCCTCGAACATCCGACCGTCAGCGGCGCGCAGCACGGCACCGACCCAGGGGTTCGGCGAGGTGGCGCAACGGACACGGGTCCCGGCGGCGATGGCCCGGGTCATGCACTCGCGATCCACAGCACTGCTGGCGACAGCGCTGCTGGATGGCTGCGGTCCCGTCGGACCGGTGCTGGTGCTGGAGTCGGCGCTCATGTGATCTGTGTCGACGTCGGGAACGGTGATGTCGGGAACGGTGATGTCGGGAACGGAGTTGCCATCAGGGCGGTGTCCGGCTCAGGTCGTTCGGGCGGATCGCGATGGATGGTACCGCCCGGAAGCATGCCTGGTCGAATCTTCGCCACCCGTTGTGGAAATCGACCGGACCATTGCCGCGAGAGGAAGGGAACCACCGTCAGCCGGTCGGGTGGCCGCCGGAGGCACCGCCGAGGAGGTCGAGCGCGTGGTCGACCACGTCGAGCACCGCGCCGAGCATCTCCAGCGCTCCCGCGGTGGAGCCCGGCGTGTTGAGGATCAGGGCCGACCCGCGGATCCCGGCGACGCCCCGTGACAGCCTGCCGAGCGGGTTCACCGCCCGCATCGCCTCAGCGAAGCCCGGTGCCGTCCGGTCGAGGATCCGCTTCGTCGCCTCGGGGGTCAGGTCGCGCACCCCGAAGCCCGTCCCACCGGTGGTCACGACCAGTCCGTTGAACCCGTAGGCCATGTACGACAAGGCGTTGGAGACCTCCGCGACACCGTCGGACACGACCCGGTGCTCGATGACCTCGAGGCCGTGCCGACCCAACAGCTCCACGATGGCAGCTCCCGTGCGATCCTCTCGCACCCCGGCCACGACGCCGTCCGAGACCGTCAGGACCTTCGCCTGGTGACCGGGGGTCGGGGCCGGATCGTCGTCGGAACGGGTGGACTCGGATGTCATGGCCGCTGAGCGTACCGGCACCGATCAGGGGCACCGGTAGCGGAAGAGGCACATCCCGTCGGTCCCGGCGGACTGCGGGAGCAGGATCGATCCCCTCCCCCAGGGTCGCCACGGATCGGCGGGCAGGTCCATCGGGACCAGGCCCGGATGGCGGGCACGAACATGGTCATCCACGTCGGTGCTCTCCCTCGCGGTGAGGGTGCACACGCTGAACACGAGGACTCCGCCTGGTCGCAGCAGGGGCACCGCCGAGTCCACGAGAGCGGCCGCCAGGGATCCCAGCCGGTCCGGCGCACCCTCGTCGACGCGCCAGCGGGCATCTGGCCGCCGACGCAGGACGCCGAGTCCGCTGCACGGAGCGTCGAGCAGAACGCGGTCGAACGTGGCGGGCCGCAACGGCGGCGCAGCGGCGTCGCCCACGGCTGTCACGACCGGGAGCGACACACCGCCCGACCGCTCGATCGACGCCACGTTCGTCGCCACCAGTCCCGCCCTGTGGATCCGGAGATCCACCGCCACGACGGTCGCCCCTCGACCGGCCATCGCCGTCGCCTTCCCGCCGGGCGCTGCGCAGAGGTCGGCGACGAGCTCTCCCGGCTGGGCCCCGACCAGCTCCGCCACCCACTGCGAGGCGAGGTCCTGCACGTAGCCGTCGGCACGACGGTGCACCTGCGGCGGTCGGTCCATGTCCTCCAGTGCGGCCAGGGCGTCCGCCCTGCCGAGGTCCGCGGTCAGCCGGGCGACGATCCAGTCCGGATAGCTCAGCCGCGTCGCCTCGTCCGGGAACTCGACCGGCGCGTCGGCGACCTTGCGCAACACGGCGTTCACGAGACCACGAAACCGCTTGGGAGTCGCCGCGACGGTCGCCGACACCGCTGCGTAGTCGGGCACATCGTGTCGGTAAGCCAACTGGTAGGTGCCGAGCCTCAGTGCCCTCCGGGCGGCAGGCGGCGGATCCGAGGTCAGGAAGCGGTCGACGAGGTGGTCACACGCCCGCCGCATCCGGACACATCCGTACACGAGGTCGGTCACGAAGGCCCGGTCACGGGGGCCGAGCGGTCCGTCCGGGGACGCGGCCTCACCTGCGGCCCGTCCGAGGATCGCCGGAACCACGAGGTTGGCGTACGCATCGTCGTCCTCGATGCGCGCCAGCGCCCGAAGAGCGACCCGCCGGGCCTCGATGCCCTCCTCGAGCGCCGGTGGCGGACCGTCGGAGCCGACCCCGTCAGCCACGATCACCAGCGTCGCCGAGGACCTCTCCATCTGGCCGCGCCCCGTTCACCCAGTCCGACGCGTCCATCGACGCCTTGCCCTCCGGCTGGACCCGGAGCAGCTCGAGCACCGTGCCATCACCGCAACCGACCGTCGTGCCACGCAGAACCCCGGCCGGTTCGGCATGTGCGCCCGGATGCGGACGAGCCGCCAGCACCTTGAGGCGTGCCCCCCGGAAGTCCGTCCACGCTCCCCCGATGCGCACGACCCTGTGCAACTGACTCGCAGGCAGACTCCAGTCGAGCCGGCGATCCGCTGTGGAGATCTTGTGCGCGTAGGTCACGCCGTCGTCGGACTGAGCCACACCATCGACCGGCCCGGCGGCGAGGACCTCGACCAGCAGCTCGGATCCGAGGACTGCGAGCCGGTCGGTGAGCTCGGCCGCGGTCGTCTCGTCACCGATCGCCGTCTCCACCGCGGCACGTACAGCACCGGCGTCGAGACCCTCCGCGACCTCCATCACGCACACGCCGGTCCGGTCGTCCCCGGCGAGGATCGCCCGCTCGACCGGCGCTGCACCACGCCAGCGGGGCAGGAGCGAGAAGTGCACGTTGAGCATTGGGACCCGTTCGAGGATCCGCATCGGGATGATGCGGCCGTAGGCGACCACCACTCCGAGCTCGACTCCCGCTCCCATCACCTCGTCCAGGTCGTCGGTGACCCTCAGCCCGAGGTCGAGCGCCATCGCCTTGACCGGCGTCGGCGAGCTCGCCCCTCCCCTGCCCCGTCGCCGGTCCGGTCCCGACACGACGAGCGCGACGTCGTGGCCGGCATCCAGCAGTGCCCTCAGCGTCGGGAGCGCAGCGGCCGGACTGCCGAGGAAGGCCAGCCTCACCGGAGACGGAGGAACGTCCGCCTCCGGTCCGGTCCCAGTTGCGGGTCGAGGCAGGCGGTGGGCTCGTTCAGCGCCATCTGGAGCTCCCGGACGGCCTTCTTCGCACTCCGACGCTGGTCGTCGTCGAGGCGTTCCAGGAGGAGCACGCCGTCCAGGTGGTCGAGCTCGTGCTGGATCACACGACCGAAGAACTCCTCGGCCTCGAACTCGACCTCGTTGCCGTCGAGGTCCACTCCGGTGACGCCGATGCGGTCCGGCCGCACGATGTCCCAGCTGAGCCCTGGAACCGACAGGCAACCCTCGGTGAACTCCCATTCGCCGTCGACGCCGGTGATCACGGGGTTGATGAGGACCTGACCGCCGTCGCCCTCGCCGAGGTCGTAGACGAAGAAGCGCTTCTGGACGCCGACCTGGGGCGCCGCGAGCCCCACACCGGGAGCGTCGTACATGGTGGCCAGCATGTCGTCGACCAGCTTGACCAGCCGGCCGTCGATGTCGGTGACGTCCTCCGCCCGCTGTGTCAGCACGGGATCGCCGACGATGCGGATGTCGTAGGGGGAGGACATGGGCGCAAGGCTACCGTGACGCCCGTGGCACCCCCGAGACGCGACGGCCACTACTTCGATGTCCGGCCGACCTCGACGTCGCGCCCCACCGAGGTCGCGCTCGTGCTCCCCGACCTGTCGCTGCGGCTGCGCACCGATCGCGGGACCTTCTCGCCGACGCGGATCGATCCGGGCACGAAGCTGCTCCTGAGCGAGCTCCCGAGCGCCGACCGCTGGCCGCCCGGCGACGTCGTCGACGTGGGTGCGGGTTACGGGCCGATCGCCGTCACCCTCGCCCTGCGGGCACCGGAGCGAACCGTCTGGGCGGTCGAGGTGAACGAACGGGCACGGGAGCTTTGCCGGCGGAACGCGACCGCAGCCGGCGTGGACGACCGGATCCGGGTCGTGGCGCCCGAGGATGTCCCGGAGGAGCTCACGGTCGGGCTCGTCGCCTCGAACCCGCCGATCCGCGTCGGCAAGCCCGCCCTGCACGGTCTGTGCCTCTCCTGGCTCGAGCGCCTCCGTCCCGACGGCGAGGCGTGGTGGGTCGTCCAGAAGAACCTCGGATCGGACTCGCTCCAGGCGTGGATGACGGCTCAGGGGTGGCCGACGGATCGGGTCCGGTCCCGCCAGTCCTACCGGATCCTGCGCTCGAGGCGGGCCTGACGATGTGTCGATCGCCCCGCCAGGGGCATGCACCGGGTACGGGACTCAGCGCGTTCGGACCGGGTCGACCCACAGGCGGAGCCGTCCTGGAGGTCGTTCGACCGTCCCCAGCGCGTCCAGCAGCGGACCGGGCGACCCGGAACGCAGCAGCCAGCTCCCGCCGTCGTCCGGCCCTGTCACCTCGATGCCGACCGGTCCACCCAGCCGATCGATGAAGGCCGGCGCCGCGGCACCGCCCACCACCGCGACCGTCGCCGCCGGGGGGAACCCGAGCAGCCGGCGTCTCTCGAGCTCCGGCTCCGAGACCCGTCCGGGATCCCCGTGGATCGCCGCCTGGATCACGGGGTGATCGGGTCGGCGCGTCTGGACGAGCACCCGTCCGACGGTCGAGGTTCCGCGGGAACCTCCCCCTCCGGGTCCCGCTCCTGCACTCACGGAGCGGGACCCCAGCGCGAGCAACCGGAGAGCCTCTTCGGCCGAGCGGTAGCCGATGCCCAGCAGCTCCTGATCGAAGTCGAGGAACGCCACCAGAGCAGCGCCGTGGCTGCGGTGCAGGACGGCACTGGTCCCGATCACGACCCGGAACGACATCAGCTCCTCGGGCGGAGTGGACGCGGTCACGAGGCCGACCGGCTCACGCACGAGCGCTTCGAGCTCCTCCCTCGCCCGGGTGACGCCGGGACGGATCACCGACAGCGCCGTCGAGCCGCACTCGAGGCAGATCGAGGGTCGACGCTCGCCGCAGCGGTCGCACACCAGGTCGAGGCGGTCGCTCAGGTGCACAGCGGCCCGGCACCGCTCGCATTCGACGACGATGCCGCAGCTCCGGCAAGCGAGGAGCCGTGCCCGTCCCGTCCGGTTGAGGACGCAGATGACCCGGGTACCGGCGCGGGCCGTGGAGCGCGCCGCCTCGACCAGACGCGAGGAGAACAGACCGCTGCGGGCGACGTCCTCGTCACGACGGTCGATCACGGCCAGAGGCGCCCACCCGTTGCGCGCTCCGGCTCCGGCCGGCCGGCGGATCGCCGACGCTGCGGCACGAGCGACCACAGAGGGACAGGGGGACACCAGGAGGCAGGGGACGCCCGCTCGCCGTGCCCTCTCGATCGCGACCTCCCTCGCGTTCCACGTCGGAGAGGCCTCGTTCTGGAGTCCGGGGTCGTCCTCGTCGAACACCACGACCGAGGAGAGCGCCGGGAGCGGAGCGAAGACCGCTGCACGACCCCCGACGACGGTCGCCCCGGCGCACGCTGCGGCGAAGTCGAAGGGCCAACGCGCGACCGCCGAGCCGAACCGCCGCAAGGTCCGTGCCAGGCGGTCCGAGGCCACGACCGACGGGTGGACGACGAGTGCCTGACCGGTGCCGGCAGCAGCGAGGGCGATGGGTCCGGGATCCGCACCCGGAGCGACCTCGAGCACCGTGACGTCGGGCGGTCCGGTCAGGAGCGCCGCTGCGGTGGGGTCCCCCGGAGCACCGGCGGGCCGGACCCGCAACGGCGGTCGCCGACCGAGCATCCGGTCGGGCGACGCCACCCGAAGCATGGTCGAGAAGCGGCCGCTCCAACGCCACGCGGCCCATCGGCAGAGGTCGATGACCTCAGCGTCCGGTCCCACTCCGGAGACCTTCGCGATCGGACGGAGCCGGACTCCCGCCGGGGGCGTCGTGTCCGACTCCAACACCCAACCCCCGACCCGTCGACCGTGGAAGGGGATCCGGACCATCGTCCCCACGCGCACACGGTCCCCGAGGGCTCCGGGGACCGTGTAGTCGTAAGGGCGGTCGACGGCAGGGACGTCCGGCAGCACGCGGACGATCCGCTGCTGACCGTCGCCTCCCGCCGGTCCGTCCGGTCCGGTCGACGGGAACAGCGTGGCGTCGTCCGGACCGCCGGGTGACCCGCTCAGAGCCCGAGCGCCGAACGCAGGTCGTCGACCCTGTCGGTCTGCTCCCAGGTGAAGCTGTCGCCGCTGCGGCCGAAGTGGCCATACGCCGCAGTCCGGCGGTAGCGCGGCTTGCGGAGGTCGAGGTCGCGGACGATGGCGGCCGGACGGAGGTCGAAGACCTCGCGGACGGCCGAATCCAGACCGGCGGGATCGACCTTCTCGGTCCCGAAGGTCTCGACGAGGATCGACACCGGGTGCGCCACACCGATCGCGTAGGCGACCTGGACCTCGCAGCGCGAGGCCGCACCGGAGGCGACCACGTTCTTGGCGACCCACCGGGCGGCGTAGGCCGCGGAGCGGTCGACCTTGGAGGGGTCCTTGCCGGAGAACGCGCCGCCGCCGTGACGCGCTGCGCCGCCGTATGTGTCGACGATGATCTTGCGCCCGGTCAGACCGGCGTCGCCGACGGGCCCGCCGATCACGAACCGTCCGGTCGGGTTGACGAACACCTCGTAGTCGTCCTCCACGAACTGCTCGGGGATCACCGGACGGATCACGTGTTCGATCAGGTCGGGGCGGATCTCGCTGTCACGGTCGATGCCGTCGTTGTGCTGCGTCGACACGAGCACCGTCTTCAGTGCGACCGGGCGACCGTCCTCGTACTCGAACGTGACCTGGGTCTTGGCGTCGGGCCGCAGGTACGGCAACGTGCCGGCCTTGCGGACCTCGGCCAGGCGCTCCGCCATCCGGTGCGCCAGGTGGATCGGCAGCGGCATCAGGGCGTCGGTCTCGTCGACGGCGTACCCGAACATCATCCCCTGGTCGCCGGCACCCTGCTTGTCGAGGATGTCCTCCTCTCCAGCCGTGCCGGAGCGGACCTCCTCGGAGTCCGTGACGCCCTGACCGATGTCAGGCGACTGCTCGTCGATCGCCACCATGACCCCGCAGGTGTGGCCGTCGTATCCGTAGCTCTCACGGTCGTAGCCGATGTCGCAGATGGCCTGGCGGGCGATCGACGGGATGTCGACGTAGGCGGTGGTCGTGATCTCGCCCGCCACGATGCACAGGCCCGTCGTGACCATGGTCTCGCAGGCCACCCGCGCTGACTCGTCCTGCGAGAGGATCGCGTCGAGGATCGAGTCGGAGATCTGATCCGCCATCTTGTCGGGATGTCCCTCGGTCACCGACTCCGAGGTGAACGTCCACCTGCTCATGTCTTCTCCTCATCAGGACGTCCTGCACGGTGCAGGACGTCGATCACCCGGTCCAGGACCGCGCGTGCAACCTCGCTCTTGTGCGCGAAGGGCACATGATGTTGCTCGCCGTCGCGGTCGAGGATCAAGACCTCGTTAGTGTCGTGCTCGAACCCGACGCCCGCCGCGCTCACGTCGTTGACCACCAGGAGGTCGACCTTCTTGCGACGGAGCTTGTCGCGAGCGTTGTCGAGCACATCGGTCGTCTCGGCAGCGAAGCCCACCACCACCTGTCCCTCCGGCTTCGCCGCGCTGAGCTCGGCCAGGACGTCGACCGTCGGTGTCAGCTCGATGACGGGCACGCCGTCGCGCTTCTTGAGCTTGTCGTCCGCGACGTCCACCGGAGCGAAGTCCGCGACCGCCGCAGCCATGACGACCACGTCGGCAGCTCCCGACCGCTCCGCGACGGCCGAGTGGAGCTGAGCCGCCGTGTCGACGCGCACCCGCTCGATCCCCGCCGGCACCGGCAGGTCGGTCGTGGTCACGAGGACGACCTCGGCACCCCGGGCGCAGGCCTCCTCGGCGATCGCATGGCCCTGCTTGCCCGACGAGCGGTTGCCGATGAAGCGCACCGGGTCGATCGGCTCCCGGGTGCCGCCGGCCGTGACCAGCACGCTCCGGCCGACGAGTTCGTCTCGCCGGCGAGAGCCGACAGGACCGCCGGAGCCGACGGGGCCGGGAGAACCGCCGGACAGGACCTCGATTGCCGACCCGACGATACGGGCGGGATCCGCGAGGCGACCCGTCCCCACGTCCCCACCGGCGAGGCGCCCGGACTCGGGTTCCACGACGTGGGTTCCGCGCGACCGGAGCAGCGCCAGGTTGTCCTGCACCGCCGGGTGCTCCCACATCTCGGTGTGCATCGCCGGGCAGACGAGCACGGGTGCCCGGGTCGCGATCAGGACGTTGGTGAGCAGGTCGTGGCTGTAGCCGTGGGCATAGGCCGACAGCAGTCGAGCGGTCGCCGGGACCACCAGGACCAGATCCGCGTCCTGAGCGATTCGAGTGTGAGGGATCGGGTCGGTCCCGTCCCACAGAGTGCGTCGGACGGGTTCCGAGGCCAACGCCGACAGGGTGGTCTCACCGAGGAACCTCGTCGCCCCCTGCGTCATGACGGGCACCACGTGCGCTCCGGCGTCGACCAGGCGACGACACACCTCGACCGCCTTGTACGCGGCGATGCCGCCACAGACCCCCAGGACGACCCGGCGGCCGTCGACGGTCGACATGGGCGACGTTCGTCAGCTCTCGTCGTCGCCGGAGGGGACGCCGACGAGCTCGGCCGAGGCACCCTCGGCGAGACCCTCGTCCGATGCCGGGTCGGCGGTCGCGGCGAGGAGAGCCTCGGGAACGGGCTTGCCGGTCGCTCCGCCGACGCCCTCGATCTTGTCGGCGTCGATCTCCTCGAAGGCGATCGACAGCGGCTTGTGCGCGGTCGACGTCACCTGCGGAGGCACCACCGTGCCGAGAGCGTCACCGAGCTGGTTGTAGTACGTGTTGATCTGACGGGCACGCCGGGACGCGAGGGTGACCAGGGAGAACTTGGACCCGGCCTTGTCGAGGAGCTTCTCGACGGGGGGCTGCATCATGGTGTTGTAGCGGTCGGCCACGGTGGATCGGCTCCAGGGTTGCGGGAGGGCGGGAGACCCAGGGGTCTCGGGCGACGAGCCATTGTAGTTCGGCTGGCTCAGCGGTGTGATCCCCGGGCGGCGGAGATGTGGGCGGCGACCTCGGCGACGGTCCGATCGAGCTCGTCGTTCACCACCCGCACGAACGGCAGGTCCCTCGAGCGGGCGACCTCGACCTCGGCTCGGGCGAGTCGCTGGGCCACGCGGTCCTCTGGATCGCCGCGTCCCCTCAGACGGGCTTCCTGCACCGAACGGTCGGGTGTGTCGATGAAGACCAGGAGTGCGTCGGGGTGCATCCTGCTGATGCGGTCGGCGCCCTCCACGTCGATCTCGAACAGGACGTCGCTGCCCGACGGGGGTTGCGGGATCGGTGACCCCTGTCGGTAGTCGAGGAAGTCCACCCACTCGATGAAGCCGTCGCGGTCGATGTGGACCTGGAACTCCTCGGGGGTGACGAAGTGGTACGCATCGGGGGCCTCGCCCTCCCGCCTGGCCCGCGTCGTCCACGAACGGCTGAGCCACAGGCGCGGGTCGGAGCGGAGCAGCTCGGCGACGACGGTCCCCTTGCCGACTCCGCCCGGCCCCGAGATCACCACGACGGTCGTCCCGTCCGGCAGGAGCAGGTCGCTCACCGTGCGCCTCCCACGACCCCGAACTCACCGAGGACGTCCCGTCGCTGCGATGCGTCGAGGTCGCGCAGCGGTGTCGACCCGCCGACACCGAGGGCGGCGAGCCGACGACGGGTGTGGACCTTCGACGCATCGGGGAGCGATTCGAGCACGAAGAGCAGACGGACCGCCCCGAGATCGTCTGCACCGTCGATGTGGCACAGGATCTGCTCGAGGGTCGTCGTCCCGTCGCGGAGGTCGGCTCTCAGCTGTGATCGTCGGGCCCGGAACCCGGCGGCCCAGTCCAGCGCCTCTCGACGATCCTGCGCGTCGGTCGAGCTCGTCGGTGCCGGGACCACTCCTCGACCGGACCTCAGATCGCGGCGGCCACGGCGGCGGCAGCTGCCTGCGGATCCTCTGCGGCCGTCACGGCCCGGCCGATCACGAGCAGGTCCGCGCCGTTGGCCGCCGCCTCCTGCGGGGATGCCGCCCTCACCTGGTCGTGGCGAGGGGCGCCCGCCAGCCGGATCCCGGGAACGACCCGCTTGAGGCGCGGCGCCAGCTCCCGGGCGGTCTGAAGATCCTCGGCCGCCAGGACGAGTCCGCCGCAGCCACCCTCGAGAGCGAGGCGGACCCGGTTCGGGACGATGTGCGGCGGCGCAGAGTCATCGCTCGTCAGGACCGTCACGGCCAACGCCGTCGGCGTCGGGAGCCCGGCGTTGTGGGCGCCGTCGAGCAGTCCCTCGACGCCGGCGCGCAGCATGTCCAGGCCGCCTGTCGCGTGCAGGGTCAAGTACTCGACCCCGAGAGCACCGAGCACCCGGCACGCCCGGTTGACCTGGGTGGGGATGTCGAAGAGCTTGAGGTCGAGGAACACCTGATAGCCCTGGTCACGGAGCGCTCCGATGGCGTCGGGCCCGGATGCGCTGAACAGCTCCAGACCCACCTTGGCGACGCCGAACCACGGCCGCATCGCAGCTCCGAGCCGGATCGCCTCGACCAGGTCGTCGACGTCGAGCACCAGAGCGAGACGACGACGCACCTCGTCGGGCACTGCCCCATCGAGAGCTGCCGCCTCGAACGACGCGCCACCGAACGGCTGACCACCCATCGATGGGTCGGCCCCGGCCTCAGACATGTGCTCCTCCGATCAGATCCCGCACCCGGACGACCCCGGCGCGGGCGCACCATTGTCCCACTCCCTCCAGCACGGCACCGACAGCTCGGGGATCGGCGAAGCTCGCCGTCCCGACCTGGACCGCGGCCGCCCCCGCCAGCAGGAGCTCCACGGCCGTCGGGCCGTCCACCACTCCGCCGACGCCGACGATCGGCAGGTCCGGCAGAGCGGAGTACACGTCATAGACCGTCCGGACCGCCACCGGGTGGATGGCCGGCCCCGAGACACCGCCTCCCCCACCTCCGAGGAGCGGTCGGCGTCGATCGACGTCGATGACCATCCCCATGAGCGTGTTGGCGACCGTCACGGCCTCGGCGCCCGCATCCCGGGCAGCGGCGGCGACCTCCACCACCCGGTCGGTGTTGGCGCTGAGCTTGGCCCACCGGGGCAGCCCGGCGGCACCGGCTGCGTCGATCGCCTCGGACGTGGCGACCGGGTCGTGGGCGAACAGGTGGGCGCCGCCGTCGAGGTTCGGACACGACAGGTTGACCTCGAGCGCCACGACCCCGGCGTCGACACCGGCCAGCTGCTCCGCCGCTGAGGCGAAGTCCTCGACGTGACGACCCCAGATGCTGGCGACGACTGTCGCCCCGGTCGCCAGGACGAGCGGGAGCTCGTGCTCACGCCACGCCGCCGCACCGGGGCCCTGGAGGCCGACGCTGTTGATCATGCCCGACGGGGTCGGGTGCACGCGCGGAGAGGGATTGCCCGGCCAGGGCACGGAACCGAGCGACTTCACCACCACCGCGCCGATGCTGGAGAGATCCACGTAGGCGGCCAGCTCGTCGCCGTGGCCCGCCGTGCCCGAGGCGGTCATCACCGGGGCTCGGAGCTCGACCGATCCCACTCGCGTCGTCATGTCGACCGGTCCTGAGCCACGGCTGAAGGACACCGAGGATCCCGCCGAGCCGTCAGGGAGCGGGAACCGGGGCCTGCGGGACCTCCTCACGATCATCCCCCGCCGTCGGCCCCGCCACCGGGGTCGTGACGTCCGTGGAAGCTCTGGAGGCTGCGCACCCCGAGATCGCGGCCGGCGAGCTCGCCGATCCCGTTGGCGGCGGCCAGCGCCGCCGCCGCGGTCGTGAACAGCGGCACCCTGGCCTCGGCGGCAGCCCGACGCAGGTGGGCACCGTCGGCCCTCGGTCCTCGGCCACGCGGGCTGTTGACCACGAGTTGCACGTCGCCGCCGGTGATCAGCTCGACGCCGTCGGCGTCGTCGCTGCCGTCGGCCGGGGCGCCCTCCGGGGTCTGGAGCTTCGCCACGACCCGGTCGACCTCGACGCCGTTGTCCCGCAGATGGGCGGCGGTGCCGCTGGTCGCGACGATCCCGAAGCCGAGGTCCCGGAAGCGGGTCGCGGCGCGCAACCCGATCGCCTTGTCCCTGTCCGCCAACGACATGAACACCGTTCCCGAGGTGGGCATGCGGTCGCCGGCAGCGATCTGGGACTTGGCGAAGGCCATGCCAGCGGTCGCGTCGATGCCCATGACCTCGCCGGTGGAGCGCATCTCGGGTCCGAGGACCGCGTCGACGTCGGGAAAGCGGTTGAACGGCAGGACCGCCTCCTTGACGGCGACGTGATCGCCGTCGACGCGTGGCACCAGCAGTCCCTCGTCGCGCAGCTCGGCGAGCGTGGCTCCGCACATGACCCTGGCCGCCACCTTCACCAACGGGACACCGGTGGCCTTGGCGACGAACGGCACCGTCCGTGACGCACGGGGGTTGGCCTCTATCACGAACACCTGGTCGGCGACGACCCCGCTCTCCGGAGCGCCGGCCGGGGCGCGCTGCACCGCGAACTGCACGTTGATGAGGCCCCGGACATCGAGCGCCTCGGCGATGGAGCGGACCGATGACTCGATCGAGGAGATCGCCGTCCCGGACAACCCGATGGGGGGGATCACGCACGCCGAGTCGCCGGAGTGCACCCCGGCCTCCTCGATGTGCTCCATGATCCCGCCGATCACCACCTCGCCGGTGTGGTCCCGGATGGCGTCGACGTCGACCTCGGTCGCGTCCTCGAGGAACCGGTCGATCAGCACCGGTCGCTCGGCCGACAGGCCACCTTCCCGTCCGAGCGATCCGGATCCGGCGATGGCGGTCCACGCCCTGGCGAGATCCGCGTCGTCGTAGACGATCTCCATCGCCCTTCCGCCGAGGACGTAGGAAGGTCTGACCAACGCCGGGTAGCCGATGCGGGACACCACGTCGCGGGCGCGATCGAGCGTCGTGGCCGTGCCGCCGGGAGGCTGGGGGATCCCCAACCGCTCGCACAAGGACGCCCACAGGTCCCGGTCCTCGGCCGCGTCGATGCTGGCGGGTGCGGTGCCGAGGACGAGCTCGGGCGGAAGGACGTCGGCGAGCTTCAACGGCGTCTGGCCGCCGAGGCTGACGATCACCCCGAGGAGCGACCCGCCGCCCTGAAGGGCGGAGCGACGCTCGGCGTCGATCACGTTCAGGACGCCCTCGGCGCTGAGCGGCTCGAAGTAGAGGCGGTCCGATGTGTCGTAGTCGGTCGAGACGGTCTCGGGGTTGCAGTTGACCATGACCGTCTCGTATCCGGCGTCGGCGAGGGCGAAGCAGGCGTGCACGCAGCAGTAGTCGAACTCGATGCCCTGGCCGATCCGGTTGGGGCCGGACCCGAGGATGATCACCTTGTCCCGACCCGACGGCGCGACCTCGCTGTCGTCCTCGTAGGTGCCGTAGTGGTACGGCGTCGTGGCCTCGAACTCGGCCCCGCAGGTGTCGACCGTCTTGTAGGTGATCTCGACCCCGGCGGCGAGGCGCGCGTCACGCACCTCGGTCTCGTCCAGGCCCCAGAGGTGGGCGAGCTGCGCGTCGCCGAAGCCCGTGCGCTTGGCCCGGCGCCAGTCGCGGACCGTCATCGCCTCGAGAGCCGAGCGCCCCTTGCCCTTCATCGACAGGTGGGCCCGCTCCTCGACGAGGAGCAGCATCTGATCCAGGAACCACGGGTCGATGCGGGTCACCTCGGCCACCGTCTCCAGCGGGACCCCTCGCCGCAGGAGGGACTCGACGCCGAGGATCCGCTCCGGGGTGGCGACCGCGACCTGCGCCAGGAGGTCGTCGGTGGCGACCTGGTCGAAGGCCGACTCGCCCGGATCGCAGTTGAGGCCCGCCCTGCCCTGCTCCAACGAGCGCATCGCCTTCTGGAGCGACTCGGGAAACGTCCGACCGAGCGCCATGACCTCGCCGACCGACTGCATCTGGGTCCCGAGGCGGGGTTCGGCACCGGGCAGCTTCTCGAACGCCCAGCGCGGCACCTTCGTGACCACGTAGTCGATGGTCGGCTCGAAGCTCGCCGGGGTCTTGCGGGTGATGTCGTTCGGGATCTCGTCGAGCGTGTAGCCGACCGCGAGCTTGGCCGCGATCTTGGCGATCGGGAATCCCGTCGCCTTCGACGCCAGCGCCGAGGAGCGGCTGACCCGGGGGTTCATCTCGATGACGACCTGGTCGCCGGTGGCCGGGTCGACGGCGAACTGCACGTTCGACCCACCGGTCTCGACGCCGACGCGCCGGATGCAGGCGAACGCTGCGTCGCGCATCCTCTGGTACTCGACGTCGGTGAGGGTCTGCGCCGGCGCCACCGTGATCGAGTCACCCGTGTGGACTCCCATCGGGTCGACGTTCTCGATCGAGCAGATGACCACGCAGTTGTCGGCGTGGTCCCGCATGACCTCGAGCTCGAACTCCTTCCAGCCCGCGATCGACCGCTCGATGAGGATCTCGTGGATCGGACTCGCGTCGAGGCCAGCGGACGCCAGCCGCTCGAACTGCTCGGCCGTGGTGGCGATGCCGGTCCCCTTGCCCCCCAGGATGTAGGCGGGGCGGATCACCACGGGGAGGCCGAGCTCGCCCACGACGGCCCTGGCCTCGTCCATCGAGTGGGCGATCCCCGACGCCGGGACCTCGAGGCCGATCCCGACCATCGCCTCCTTGAACCGGTCCCGGTCCTCGGCGGTTGCGATCGCCTCGGCCTTGGCGCCGATCAGCTCGATGCCGCGCCGTTCGAGCGCACCGGACTCCGACAGCTCCATCGCCAGGTTCAGGGCCGTCTGTCCGCCGAGGGTCGGCAGGACGGCGTCGGGCTCCTCGAGGTCGAGGATCTTCTCGAGCACCTCCGCGACCAAAGGCTCGACGTAGGTCGCATCCGCGAAGTCGGGGTCGGTCATGATCGTCGCCGGGTTCGAGTTGGCGAGGATCACCCGGTAGCCCTCCTCGCGGAGCACACGGCACGCCTGTGTGCCCGAGTAGTCGAACTCGCAGGCCTGGCCGATCACGATCGGTCCGGAACCGATGATCAGGATCGACTCCAGGTCGTCACGACGGGGCATGGTCGGTTCCTTGCTCGAGACGGAGGGGCTGGTCGCCGCGCCCGCTGCACCGACGGTGCAACGGCCAGACGGCATCACGAACCCGGCCGGTGGGAGTGTGCGACGCTGTCGGGATGAAGTTCGGCTTCGAGCAGCGATGGACCGCACCGGTCGACGACATCATGGCGACGTACCTGGACGAGTCGTTCTGGACCGGCATCGACGGCTTCTCGAAGATGGCGCCACCCGAGTTCCTCGGGATCGACCGCGACGACTCCGCCGGCACCGCACTGGTGCGCCTGCGGTACAAGGTGAACGCCCAGCTCCCGGCGCAGGCCGCCCGGTTCATCGACCCCGACGACGTCGCGTGGGTGCAGGAGACGTCGTGGAACCTCACGGAGCGGACGGCGGACGTCCGGTTCCTGCCGGTGCAGGCGGCGGCACTCATGCGGGCGAACGCCACGATCGTCGTGGGCTCCGAGGACGACGAGACGTTCCGGGAGCTGCGCGGCGAGTTCAAGGTGAAGATCCCGCTGGTCGGATCCAAGGTGGAGCGGGCCGTCGTCGGCGACATCGGCACGAACCTCGAGGAGGAGGCCGACGCCGTAGCCCGGTTCCTGGGGCTCGACGAGTAGCCGATCACCGGGCCGACCCGCTGTCCGATCCGCCGGAGCGGTTGGCATCGATGAGCTCCGCGAATCGCCCGAACAGGTAGTGGCTGTCATGCGGTCCCGGTCCTGCCTCCGGGTGGTACTGGATGCCGAACGCCGCGACGTCGAGGCACCGGAAGCCCTCGAGAGTGCCGTCGTTGAGGTTCACGTGGGTGACCTCGATCCTGTCGAGCGACTCGGGATCGACGACGTAGTTGTGGTTCTGGCTGGTGATCTCGACCTTGCCGGTGGAGATGTCCCGCACCGGGTGGTTCCCACCGTGGTGGCCGAACGGGAGCTTCACCGTCCGTCCGCCGAGCGCCGTGCCGAGCATCTGGTGACCCATGCAGATGCCGAAGATCGGCACCTCGCCGAGGAGGGCCCTGACGGTGTCGGGCACGACCGCGACCGCGGCGGGGTCACCGGGGCCGTTCGACAGGAACACCCCGTCGGGGTTCCTGGCCAGGATCTCCGCGGCCGACGTGGCGGCCGGGACCACCTCGACGTCGCCTATCTGCACCAGGTTCCGCACGATCGTGGTCTTGATCCCGAGGTCGAGCGCCACGATCCGCCGCCCGGCGTCGATCGCCGCGGGGCCCTCCGCGTCGTAGGTCGATGCTCCGTCGGCCGTGACCGCTGCCACGAGGTCCTGTCCATCGGTGCCCACGGCGTCGGTCGCCGCATCCCGGAGCGTTACCTCGTCGGCCGTGCCGAAGACCCCCGGCAGAGCACCGTGGTCACGGATGTGACGTGTCAGGCGGCGGGTGTCGACGCCGCCGATCCCGGCGATGCCGTGGCGACGGAGGTAGGAGTCGAGGTCTCCGTGGGCCCGGTGGTTGCTGTGGCGTCGGGCCAGGTCCCGGACCACGACGCCCGAGCAACGGGGCCGCAGCGACTCGTCGTCGGTCGGGTTGACCCCGTAGTTGCCGATGTGCGGATAGGTGAAGGTGATGACCTGGCCGGCGTAGGAAGGGTCCGAGATGACCTCCTGGTAGCCCGACAGGACTGTGTTGAAGACGAACTCGCCGGCGGTCACACCGCTGTCGGGTCGGGCACCGATGGCCTCCCCCTCGAACAGCGTCCCGTCGGCGAGGACGATCGCGGCCTCCTCGATGCTCATCGCTGCAACTCCCCGTCGATCACGACCGCTTCGCCCCGACACAACGTGTGACGGACCTTGCCGCGCACGTCCAGACCCGCGTAGGGGACGTTCCTGCTCCTCGACGCCCCGCCGGATCCGTCGATCCGCCATCTGTGGGCGGCGTCGATCACGCAGAGGTTCGCCGCCTCACCGGCCCGGACGGGCCGGCCGTGCTCGGCCATCCCGGCGATCGCGGCCGGCTGCCACGACAGGCGGGCGATCACGTCCGCTTCCCTCAGCCGTCGTCCTCCGTATGGACCCGCGGCCCCCGCGACTCCGCCCGCTGCCGGATCATCGGGGTCGACGTCCGCCCGCTGTCCATCGACCAGCCGCGTGAACGCCAGGGCGAGCGCGTACTCCAGTCCCAGCATCCCGGGGGGAGCCTGGTCGAAGGGACGCTCCTTCTCCTCGGACGGGTGCGGGGCGTGGTCGGTGGCGATGGCGTCGATCGTGCCGTCCGCCAGACCGGCGGCCACGGCGTCGACGTCGTGGGCGCTGCGCAGCGGCGGATGCACCTTGAAGTTGGCGTCGTAGTCAGCGCAGCAGGCGTCGGTGAGCGTGAAGTGGTGTGGAGCCGCCTCGGCGGTGATCGGCAGCCCGGCCGCCTTGGCGGCAGCGACCATGGCCACCGAGCCGGCCGTCGATAGGTGCAGGAAGTGGACGCGGGCACCGGTGAGGCGGGCCAGCGCGATGTCGCGCATCACCATCAGCTCCTCGGCCTCGGCAGGCTGTCCCGGGAGCCCGAGGCGGGTCGACCACTCGCCCTCGTGCATGCAGGTGCCCTCGCTCAGGGCCGAGACCTCGCAGTGCTGGGCGAGGGTGACGCCGAGGCCGGAGGCATACTCGAGAGCCCGCCGCATGAGCCGGTCGTCCTGCACACCCGTGCCGTCGTCGGTGAAGATCCGGACCCCGAGCCGCGCCATCTCGGCCATCGGTGCCAGGTGCTCGCCGGCACGGTCCACGGTGATCGCACCCGATGCGTGGACGTCGCACACGCTCGCCCGGCCGAGCTCCAGCACCTCTCGCACGACCGCTGCGCAGTCCATCGTCGGTGTCGTGTTCGGCATGGCCAGCACGGCGGTGTACCCGCCGAGTGCGGCGGCGCGTGAGCCCGACCCGACCGTCTCGGCCTCCTCTCGCCCGGGCTCGCGAAGGTGGGTGTGGAGGTCGACGAGACCCGGCGCCACCAGGCAGCCCGACGCGTCGAGGACCGACCGTGCGTCGATGCCCGCAGGAACCTCGATGTCGGCGTCGACCGCTGCGATTCGACCATCGGCGACGACGACGTCGGCCCGTCGCTCGCCGTCGGCGTCTACAACGGTGCCGCCCTTGATGATCAACTCGTTCACGGGTTGGCTCCGGTGGTTTCGGTGGCGGCCGAGGTCAGGTCGACGGCGTCGCCCAGAGGGGGGAGCGCCGCCCGGCCCGGCCCCAGCAACAGGAACAGGACGGCCATCCGGACCGCGACGCCGTTGGCGACCTGCTCGGTGATCACGGCGTCGGGCCGGTCAGCGACCTCCCCTGCGATCTCGACGCCGCGGTTCATCGGTCCGGGGTGCATGATCAGAGCGCCGTCGGGCAGCCGGTCGGCACGGGCCCCGGTCAGGCCGAACCGGGCTGTGTACTCCCGCAACGACGGGATGAGCGCCTCGGTCATCCGCTCGCGCTGCATGCGCAGCAGGTAGCAGACGTCGAGGTCGGACACGACCTGGTCGAGGTCGTGGGAGACCGTCACGTCCCATGGTGACGTCACGGGCGGCAGCAGGGTGGGCGGCGCCACGAGCACGACCTCGGCCCCCAACCTCGTGAACGCCTCGATGTCGGAGCGGGCGACCCTGGAGTGCTTGATGTCTCCGACGATGCCGATGCGCAGTCCGTCGAGCGATCCCCGGTGCCGGCGGATCGTGTAGCTGTCGAGCAGCGCCTGGGTCGGGTGCTGGTGCCAGCCATCGCCGGCGTTTATCACCACCGCGTCGGTCCAGGAGGCGATCTGGGCCGGCACTCCCGAGCTGCGATGCCGAACGACGACGGCGTCGATGCCCATCGCCTCGATCGTCTCGATCGTGTCGCGGACCGACTCGCCCTTGTTCACCGACGACGACGACACGGCGAAGCTCATGGTGTCGGCCGAGAGCCGCTTCGCCGCTGTGTCGAAGCTGAGGCGGGTGCGGGTCGAGTCCTCGTAGAAGAGCGACACGACGGTCCGCCCACGCAGCGCGGGGACCTTCGGGATCGGACGGGAGCTGACCTCGACCATGGAGTCGGTGACGTCGAGGATCTCCTCGATGTCGGCCCGGGTCAGGTCCCCGATCGACAGCAGGTGCCCGTTCATGTAGCGGCCGCCCGGGCCGTTGCCACGATGACGCTCATGACTTCTGGATCTCGCCCAGCTCGACGCCGATCATCGTGACATCGACGAGCTCGTCGCGACGGGTGGGCAGGTTCTTGCCGACGTAGTCGGGCCGGATCGGCAGCTCCCGGTGCCCCCGGTCGATCATGACCGCGAGCTGGACCGCCCGCGGGCGCCCGTAGGTGTTCATCGCCTCGAGCGCTGCCCGGATGGTGCGACCGGTGAACAGCACGTCGTCGACGAGGATCACCGTCCGGCCGTCGAGATCCACGGGGATCTCCGTCACCTCCTCCGGCAGCACCGGTCGGATGCCGATGTCGTCGCGGTGAAGCGCCACGTCGAGAGTGCCGACCGGCACCGGCGGGTCCTCGTCGCCGAGACCTTCGATGTCGGTGAGCGATGCGGCGAGAGCCTGTGCCAGGTCGACGCCACCGGTCTGGAGTCCTATCACGACCAGGTCGTCGAGCCCGTGGTTGCGTTCGAGGATCTCATGGGAGATGCGACGGACGGCCCGCTGGATGGCCTCGGCGTCCATCACCTGTGTCCGGGCAACGAAAACGCCCCCGTAGGGGCGCGTCAGGCGTCTCTCGCGTTCTGCCACCGGCAGGGTCCTTCCTGTCCGTAGGAGCCTCGCCGGACTCCCTTCACGGTCAGGTCCGGACCGTAGCACAGGGCCTGGTGGCTCCGGACGGGCGGGCGACGGGCCTTCCACTTCCGGGACAGCCTGCGCTCAGGCCTCCCGCAGCTCGGTCGCAGCAGCGGCCAGGAGGCCGTTGACGAACCGGGCCGAATCGTCGGTCCCGTATCGGGTGGCCAGCTCGACCGCTTCGGACAGCACGACGCCGGTGGGCACGTCGGGTCGGTGTCCCAGCTCGAAGCAGGCGACGCGCAGCACCTCGAGGTCGAGCGACGGCATCCGGTCGATCGTCCAGCCCCTCGCCAGGCGACCGATGATCTCGTCGATCTCGGCGCGGTTGGCCTCGACCCCCCGCACCACCTCGACGGCGTACGGGTCGGGCGCCGCGACCTGCTCCGCCACGGTCTCTCCGCCGGTGCGGGTCTTCATGCGGCTCTCGTAGAGGAGGTGCACCGCCCGCTCACGTGCCTCCCTGCGACCACCCGCGACCTGGGGAACGGTCGGCGGCATCTCCGGCTCCCGCACCTCCTCCACACCCTCGACGACGGCGTCCGGACCGAGTTGGCCGGCCACCTCGGCCGCCGCTCCGGCGACGAATGCGTCCTCGGAAGGTTCGGCGTCTCCGCTCACGCGCGGGAGATGAAGTCGCCGCTGCGGGTGTCGACCTTGATCCGCTCACCCGGCTCGATGAAGAGCGGGACCTGGACGACGAGGCCGGTCTCCAGCGTCGCGGGCTTCTTGGCACCCGACACCCTGTCGCCCTGGACGCCGGGCTCGGTCTCCGCGACGGCCAACTCGACCGATGCCGGCACCTCGACCCCCACGATCTCGTCGCCGTACATCATCAGGAGAGCGGTCGAGGAGTCGATCAGGAAGTTCGACACGTCGCCGAGCGTTGCCGACGGCACGTTCATCTGGTCGTAGGTCGTGTTGTCCATGAAGACGTAGTCGTCGCCGTCGCGGTAGAGGAGCTGCATCTCGCGCTTGTCGATGATGGCGCGCTCCATGCGCTCACCTGCACGGAACGTGCGCTCCTGGACGCCGCCGTTGCGGACGTTCTTGAGGGTCGTGCGGACGAACGCGCCACCCTTTCCGGGCTTCACGTGCTGGAACTCGACGAGTGAGAACAACCCGTCGTCGAGATCGAGCGTCATCCCGTTCTTGAAGTCCGCGGTGGAGATCTGCGGCATGTCGTCTGCCTGTCTGTTCGGCCCGGCGGCGGCTCGGGGGCGGCCGCGCTCAGGGGAGGTCGGGATCCTTGGGGGCCAACGTGAGGCGATCGCAACCGCCGTCCGTGACGAGGACGGTGTCCTCGATGCGGACGCCGCCGAGTCCGGAGACATACACCCCGGGTTCGACGGTCACCACCTGGCCGGTTCCCAACGTAGCAGTCGAGCGGGCCCCGACCCGTGGCTCCTCGTGGATGTCCAGGCCGACCCCGTGACCGGTCGAGTGCAGGAACGCCTCTCCCCAGCCAGCCTGCTCGATGACGGAGCGACACGACCGGTCGACCTCCGCTGCCTCCACTCCGGCACCGATCGCACGGACGCCCGCTTCCTGGGCTTCTAGGACCACCGTGAGCATCCGCCGTCGCTCGTAGCCGACATCCCCGACGGCCACGGTCCGGGTCATGTCGGAGTGGTAGCCGTCGACCAGGGCGCCGAAGTCGATCACCACGAGATCACCCTCGAGGATGCGGCGATCCGACGGGGTGTGATGCGGTTTCGCCCCGTTCGGTCCTGACGCGACGATCGTGTCGAAGCTGACGTCCGCCGCGCCGAGGCCTCGCATCGTCGAGTCCAGGAGCGCGGCGAACTCCTTCTCGGTCGGCGACTCGAGAAGGACGGTTCTGACCCGGCCGAGAGCGTCGTCGGCGATCGCGCACGCTGCACGCAACCGGGCCACCTCGCCGTCGTCCTTCACCAGGCGGAGCTGCTCCACCAGGCCGCTCGTGGCCACCAGATCACCGTCGGCGAACAGCTCACCAGCCCATCGCCTCTGCTGGGACCACGTCACGTGGTCTGCCTCCAGTCCCAGTCGGGACGACCCCGAGTCGGCCATGGCCGCGGCCACCTCGGCATCGGCACCTGCGGCGACGATGCGGATGTCGGCGTCCACACCGGCCCCGCCGAGCTCCTCTGCGCTGCGATCGCGGTAGCGCCCGTCGGTCACGAACGTGGCTCGACCGGGGGTGACGAGGAGCAGCGCCGCCGAGCCGGTGAAGCCGGTGAGGTACCGGATGTTCGTCAGGTCCGAGACGACCAGGGCGTCGCACTCCGCGTCGTCGAGTCGTTCTCGCAGAGCGTCGATGCGGCCGGCCACGTCCATCGGGGGCAGCGCGTCGAGCGCGGGCGTCAGCTCCGGAGACTCGGTGACGGTCATCCCCGGAGCCTACAAACCCGCATTCTGTGTGCGTCTCACGTCGTGGGACGACACGAAACACACACAGAAGTCGTG
>CAZNQK010000001.1:25795-72262 GCA_964575165.1 uncultured Aquihabitans sp.
ACACCCGATTCTGTGTGCGTCTCACGTCGTGGGACGACACGAAACACACACAGAAGTCGTGACACCCGATTCTGTGTGCGTCTCACGTCGTGGGACGACACGAAACACACACAGAATCGGTGCGGTCAGAGCGATCGGTCGTGCACGAGGCCGACGGCGGCATCGACCGCGAGCCGGTAGCCGAGCCCACCCGCCCCCTGGATGACGACGTCGGCGACGGGCGAGATGACCGACGAGTGGCGCCACGGCTCTCTGGCCGACGGGTTCGACAGGTGCAGCTCGACCACCGGTCCGTCGAACGCGGCCAGAGCGTCGTGCAGGGACCACCCGTAATGGGTGACGGCGCCGGCGTTGACGATCACGGCGTCGTGGACTCCCCTGGCTCCGTGAACGGCGTCCACGAGGTCGCCTTCGTGGTTCGACTGCCGGTGCTCCACCGCGAACCCAGCCGCGCCGGCCCGTTCCTCGGCCGCTGCCACGTGGTCGTCGAGCGTCGCCGCGCCGTAGACGGAGGGCTCACGCTCCCCCAGCAGGTTCAGGTTGGGACCCGACAGGACCAGGATCGACCGCACGCTTCCTCCTCCATCACTCGTCACCTTCGATCACCCGTCACCGCAGACGTCGCAGCGTCGAGCGCACGACGTCGGGGGAGACCCCCGGAACCACCTCGACGCCGGCGGGGCCGTCGAGCACGAAGGTCAGACCGTCGCCCAGGACCTTCTTGTCCCGCCCCATGACCTCGATGAGGTCCTCGGTCGCCAGGTCCTCGGGCACGTCGACGGGCAGGTCGTACCCGGCCACGACCCTCCGGTGCTCGGACACCACGGCGTCATCCACCCGACCCATGTCACGGGCCAGCTCCGCTGCGAACACGAGCCCGATCGCCACCGCTTCACCGTGTCGCAGGTCGTGCTCACCGACGGTCTCGAGCGCGTGAGCGAGCGTGTGGCCGTAGTTCAGGAGGGCGCGGCGGCCACCTTCACGCTCGTCGGAGGCGACCACGTCGGCCTTGATCCGGACGCACGCGGCCACCCGCTCGGCGAGTGGGAGCTCGTCGAGCCGTCCCCCGCCGAGCCAGTGGTACTTGGCCAGCTCGCCCAGGCCGCAGCGCCACTCCCGCGGGGGCAGCGAGGCCAGGACAGCGGTGTCGCACAGCACGGCGGACGGCTGCCAGTACGTGCCGACGAGGTTCTTGCCCTCGGGGAGGTTGACGCCGGTCTTGCCGCCGATAGCCGCGTCGATCTGGGCGAGCAGCGTGGTCGCGACGTGCACGACGGAGAGGCCCCGGTGGTACACGGACGCTGCGAACCCCGCCACGTCTGTCACCAGCCCGCCGCCGACGCCGACCACGCAGTCGGACCTGGTGAGGCCCCAACGGGCGAAAGCGGAGCACAGCTCGCCGACCGTCGACAGGTCCTTGGCCGGCTCGCCGTCGCCGATCGTGAACACACGGCTCTCCCTGCCGGGATCGACCTCGACCGGGATGTCCGCCTGGGTCACGATCGCGACCCGGCGGACGGACTCGGGGAGGAACGAGGCCAGGTCGGCGCTGACGCCGTCACCGACGACCACCGGGTAGCCACGACCTCCCCCTAGGGCGACGTCGACGACGATCGATCCCTCCATCGTCATCTCGCTGTCCGCTCCCGCCGGGCGAGGAGCCGTTCGACCTCGGAGGCGACAGCGTCGACCACCTCCGGACGGGTCTTGTCGGTCACGTCGACGGCGACGTCGGCCACGGAGCGGTAGAGGGGCTCACGCTCGAGGGCGAGTTCGCGCAGGGCGCTGCCGGCGTCGCCGTCGAGCAGGGGCCGGCGCTCGGCCGACGTCGACAGGCGATCCACGAGGACACCGATCTCCGCCCTCAGCCACACGACGATGGCTTGGCTGACCAGCAGGTCCCTGTTCGCTTCGCGGCACACCACCCCTCCGCCGGTCGCGATGACCGAGGGTGCTCCCTCGAGCGCGGAGCGCAGGGCGATGGACTCCCGATCACGGAACGCGTCGACGCCCTCGGTGGCGAACAACGACGCGACGTCGGCGCCGGCGGACGACTCGATCTCGCGGTCGAGGTCCACGGCGTCGATCGCCCACCGGCGTGCGAGCCGGGGGGCGACGGAGCTCTTGCCTGTCCCCGAGAGCCCCACGAGCGCGACGTGGGTGTCCACCGTCGCGTTCAGACCACGACGACCGGAAGGTCGGTGACGAGCTGGGCGATCGCGTTCCGCAGGGGGATGGTCGGGCAGTCCCTCGCCTCGAGCAGGATCGTCACGTCCTGGTCGCACTCGAGCACCAGGGCGG
Source organism: uncultured Aquihabitans sp. (assembly GCA_964575165.1). Taxonomy (GTDB): domain Bacteria; phylum Actinomycetota; class Acidimicrobiia; order Acidimicrobiales; family Microtrichaceae; genus Dermatobacter. The sequence continues at coordinate 28,097 of CAZNQK010000001.1, forward strand.
TCGCGTCGCGATGCACCTTGGTGTTGATCCTGAAGCGGGCTTCGTCGGCGTTCTGGGCCTCGATCGTCCGCACGACCTCCCACGGCACACGGAACCCGATGCCACCGGGACCCGAGAACTCCACGGCATCGTGGGTGAGGGTGGCGGTGCACTTCTTGCGCTTCTTCGGCTGACCCGGATAGCCACCGAGGTAGGTGACGTCCTCGAGCACCAGCGCCGCTGCGGTCGGTTCCGGCGCATGGTGAGCGACCGTATCGACGGATGGGTCGGGGGCGATCGTGGGCACGATCGCTGCGGCGGCCGGGGGCTCGGCGGCCGGGGGCTGGGGTGCCGGGAGCTGGGGTGCCGGGGGCTGGGACGTTGGGAGCTGGGGTGCCGGGAGCTCGGGTGCGGCAGTCGCCGGCTGCGCCGCAGCCACAGCAGGCGGAGCCGGGGTCGCCGGCTGCACGGGCGCGACAGGCGGCTGCAGCGCAGACGGGGCCGGAGCCACGGCGGGCGGGGCCGGAGCCACGGGTGACTGGGCCGGAGCCACGGGTGATGGAGGTTGCGCCACGGCCGGCGGCGCCTGCGGTGGTCGTCCGGCATCCGCGGAGGCCGGCGGCGCCGGCGCAGCAGGCAGCGCCAGGGTCGACCGGAGGGCATCGACGACGGAGCCGCAGAAGGGCTCCGGCCAGCCGGCGACCAGAACCCTGCCGTCGGACATCGCCAGCTCGATCGGCTGCACGCCCGACGCGGAGTCACCGATGGCATCGAGGTTGACCACCAGCGGAAGTTCGTACCAGTCGGGTAGCCGACCTCCGTCGATGTCGGTGACGCCCAGGGAGGAGCCGGCGAGGAAGAACATCGCTGGCTCGACCGGGCCGTCCCCGCGGCGGACCCAGCCTCGTCCGACAGCATCAACATCGTCAGGTGAGGAGGGCAACACGCCCTCGCCCATTGCTCCGCTCACGCGCGCCGACCTCCGTCTTGTGGCGTCTACCGTACCGGTCGCGCCGTCGAAGTGGTCGAACCGGACCGACGCCGGACTCGCAGGGAGGCCGTCCGCCAGGAACGCCTCTCAGCCCGGAACCGTCAGAGTGCCTCGTGTCCGGTCGCTTCGCCCGACCCGTCAGGATCCGACGCCGTCGTCGCTCCGCCGCTCGAGCCCAGCGCCGCTGCGATCGCCTCGGCGGCCTTCGGGCTCAACTTGGACATCTGACGAAGGACTTCGTCGGCGGCGGTGTCGGCCGCCGTTGCCACCGGATCACGGACAGCCACCGGTGCATCGGTGAACGCCCCCTCAGCGGCGATGGCCCCGTCACGGGCGAAGGCCCCGTCACCGGCGAACGCCCCGTCACCGGCGAAGGCCCCGTCACCGGCGAAGGCAGGGTCGGCCGCTCCGGTGGGACCCGACGGAGCGGAGAACGCCGCCGCATCGGATCCGGCCGCCGTCGGTGCGTCCGAGCCGTCGGGGCTGAAGGCTCCCGAGGAGTAGCCGTCTGTGAACGCTGCACCGGACCCCTCGAACGACCCGGGACCATCGGAGGAATGGCCCGGCGTCGACGAGTGGGCACCGAAGTCCTGAGCGGCGGCGAGACGGTCCTCACGGCCCGCGTTCTCGAGGGTGACCCAAGGGTCCTCCTCCTCGTCACCGCCGAGGAGATCGTCGATCGGGAAGTGCTCCGGGAAGCCCGACCCGCCCTCGACCTCTCCACCGTCCAACAGCACGACCTCGTAGGCCTGCTCGTCTGAGCCTGTCGTGTCGTCCTCGAATGGAACCAGCTCCGCCTCGGCGATCTCCGCCTCGACGAGCTCGGTCTCGGCGACCTCCGTCTCGACGATCTCCGTCTCGACGACCTCAGCCGCCACGAGCTCAGCATCATCGGTCCGTGTCCGGTCGGTCGCGCTGTGATCGCGCTCGGTCCTGACAGAGTCGGCCTCCTCGATCCCGGACGCGTCTGCCGCTCCGGGAGCGACCGACCCCTCGGCCAGGACCAGGCCGGAGCCTGGACCCTCGACCAGCACGACCCCGCGCTCCACCAGGTCGGCGACGAGTCGACACGCCTCGAGGTCGGAGACGGAGCTGCCGTCGACGAGCTCCGACACCGCAGCGTTCGCCGCCGCCGCGACGACGACCTTCCAGTCCGTCGCGCTCAGCTCTACACCGCCGGACCCCAGTTCGGGGACGAGCGAGACACGGTGTCGCATCGACGGCACCACAGCCTCCACGGCGACCCAGGCGGCCAGCCTCTCGTTTGCCGCGGCGACCAGGTCGTCGAGATGCTCGGGTGATCCGGCGTCGGGTGCGGTGGAGCCCGGTTCGAACAGGAACGATCCGGCGCGGTAGCGGAGCAGCTCGAGCACCACGTCGGCCGTGTCGCCATCGGCGCCGTCACGGATGCTGCCACCGGTCACCCGGCCGTCGGCCACGAAGAGCTGCGCGGTGCTGCGGTCACCCTCGACGATGAGGCGACCCGTCTTGTTCGATCCGGCCAACAGCTGCAGCACGTTCGCCACCGGGAAGGCGTCGATCGTTCCCTGGAGAGCCACGTGATTCCTCCTCGGAAGTCCGTCGTCGACTTCCATCGGCATTTCCTGGCTCCGGGTTCAGCATTTCCTGGGTCAGCCGACCCACATCGGCCGACGCCCGCCGGACTGGCGCGACCACGCTCACCCTCGGACGCCCGCAGCAGCCTCCATGACCTCCACGGGGGCATCGAGCCCCGTCCAGTGCTCGAAGGCCACCGCCGCCTGGTGGACGAGCATCGACAGCCCGTTGGCCGCCTTGGCGCCGTGCGCCCGGGCTGCCGCCAGCAGCGGGGTCTCCGGCGGGTGGTACACGAGCTCGGCCACCACCAGGTCCGCCCGGAGGACGCTCTCCGGCACCGGCAGAGCGGGAGATCCACCGCCCTCGACGGACATTCCGACCGGAGTGGCGTTCACGAGCAGGTCGGCGTGTTCGACAGCGGAGGCGAGTCCGTCGGCGCCGGACGCCACGAACGATCCGGCTTCGCCGGCCAGCGCCGCTGCGAGGCGACCGCGACCCTCGTCACGGTTGACCACGACGACAGACTCCGCTCCTGCCGCGCCCAGAGCATGGACGACCGCCCGGCCCGCACCGCCGGCGCCCAGCACGACGCATCGGAGACCTGCCGCCTCCATCCCGAAGTCGGCTCCGAGTCCCCGCAGGAACCCTTCGCCGTCGGTGTTGTGCCCGAGCAGCAGATCGTCGTCGTGCGGCGCACGGACGATGCAGTTGACCGCTCCGAGCGCCGCCGCGGATGAGGTCAGTCCGTCGACGGCCGCCACGACGGCGTGCTTGTGGGGCATCGTCACCGACGCTCCCCGAACGCCCAGCGCGCGTAGACCGTCGACAGCCACGGCGGCGCGACCGCGACCGACGGGGAGAGCGACGAACACCCAGTCGAGTCCGAGCTCGGCGAACGCCGCGTTGTGGATCGCCGGCGACAGCGAGTGGGCTACGGGATCGCCGATCACCGCAGCGACGGCTGTCGCTCCGCCCGACACCCGCCCGCCGAGGCCGGTGACGGCCTCGGAGCGTGGACCGACCTCGTCCGGGCCGGGCACGGCGCTCAGAACACCCCCCGGGCCTGAGCGTCCTCCTTGGCCCGTTGGAACTCCTTGTAGGAGTCGGTGAACAGGTGCGTCGGCGGATCCTTGGTGGTCAGGACGTAGTAGCGCCACGGTCCGACCGCCGGCTGGATCGCCGCCTGCAACGACGCTCGTCCGGGCAGGGCGATGGGGGTCGGCGGCAGGCCCTTGTAGCGGCGGACGTTGTAGGGCGAGTCCACCTCCAGGTCGGACTTGCTGAGCGTGCCGGAGGCTCGTCCGAGCCCGTAGAGGTTCGCCGCATCGATCCCGAGCGGCTCACCGGCGTCGAGGCGGTTCATGATCACCCGGGCGATCTTGCCGCGCTCGTCGGGAGGCTGGCCGGTCTCGCGTTCGATGAGAGAGGCGATGGTGACGAGATCGAACGCTGATCGACCCTGGAGGGTCTCGGCCTTGTCGTAGCCGAGCTCGTCGAGGACGTCGTCCATCTTGGTGGCCATCGTCTGGAGGATCTCCTGGGCAGTGGCGTCGTCGAGGAACTCGTAGGTGTCGGGGAAGAGGAAGCCCTCCCAGTTCCGGACGTCCTGCGGCTTGTACTTCGAGAGGACCGCCCCGGAGTCCAAGGTCGCTTGCAGCTCGTCGACACCGATGTCGGGGAAGGCCCCGTTGATGTCGGCGAGGGCGTCGACGAGTCGGCGGCCCTCGGGGATGCGGACCGTCACCGCATCGACCGGGACCGGACCGTCGTCGAGCACCTCGATGGCCTCGTCGAACGACGAGTTCTCCCTGAACTTCACGTAACGGCCGGCGTCCCAGGGTCCCGCGGACTTCCAGCTCGTGTACCAGCGGAACATGCGGGCGTTGGAGATGACCCCCGCGTCCTCGAGGAGCTTGGCGATGGCGTCGGTGCTCGATCCGGTCGGGACGACGACGTCGGGCACGACGGCGCCCTGGTCACCCGACGGGTCGATCTGACGTGTCCCCCAGAAGATGCCGGCGATCACCCCGATGGCCACGACCACGACCGCGCCGACGAACACGGCGAGCAGCCGTGGACCTCCCCTCGTCGCCGGCGGGAGTCGCACGTACTCCTCGTCGTCGATGGGTCCACCGTCGTCCGCCACGGGACGGCGGCGACGCACCGGAGCCCTGTCGTCCGACGGACCGATGTCGTCGCGGTCCGCCGCATCGGTCCGACGATCGTCCTGAGCTCGGAAACCACGCGGGTCCTGCGGATCAGTCAAGCGGGGGGTCCTCACCTCGGGCCCGTTGGTCGAGCCAGCTCTGCAACATCACGGATGCGGCCACCTTGTCCACGACCTTGCGTCGTGCCCGGCCGGGAAGGTCGGTCTCCCTGAGGGACCGCTCGGCGGTGACCGTCGTCAGCCGCTCATCGTAGGTCTCCACCGGAACTCCGAGGGTGGCGCGCAGGCGGCGGGCCTCGGCCAGGTACCGACGGGCCGCTGGGCCGACGCCGCCGTCGAGCGACAACGGGAGCCCGACGACGACCACCTCGGCGGCCGTCTCGGCGACCAGCTCGGCGATGCGCCCGTGGTCCCGGTCGCGGTCGCCGCTGCGGTTCACCACCTCGTACGGGAGGGCGAGTCGGCCGTCCGAGTCCGAGAGAGCGACCCCGATCCGCTTCGATCCCAGGTCCAACCCGATGGCTCGCACGTCACCTGCTCCGCAGCGGCCTTGCCGTCGACGACATCCGGAGTCAGCCGTCGATGCCGGCAGCGACCCGGGCCTGGGAGAGGGCGTCGTCGAGCTTCTCCGGGTGGCGGCCTCCGGCCGCGGCCAGATCCTGCCCCTTGCCGCCTCCACCGCCGACGGTCCGAGCGGCATCGGCGATCAGCTCAGCCGCGTTGAGGCCGCTGTCGGGCGTGACCGCAGCGACCAGGGCGACGCCCTTGCCTCCCGGCGACGCGCCGAGCACGACGGCCCGGATGCCGGGACGGTCCCGCAGCTCGACGGCGAGGTCCCGGACCTCGTCACGGCTCTCGGCCTCGACCGACGCGACCACGACACCCTCGACGGCGGACGCGGCGAGAAGGTCGGCCTGACCGCCGGCCACCTGCCGGCGCAGCGCCTTGAGCTCCTCCCGCGTGCTGCGGAGCTCCGCGAGCCGCTTCTCGATCCCGCCCTGGAGGTCCTCGGGCGGCACTCCGAGCAGGTCGGCAGCAGCGCGCAACCGATCCTCCTCCGTCCGCAGCCGTTCGATCGGGCCGGTACCGGTGATCGCCTCGATGCGCCGGACGTTCGACCCGATGGACGTCTCCGACACGACCTTCAGCGGTCCGATGTCACCCAGGGCCGACACGTGGGTGCCGCCGCAGAGCTCCGTGGAGTGACGACCGGCCTCCAAGACCCGCACGACCTCTCCGTACTTGTCACCGAAGAACATGAGCGCGCCGAGTCGACGGGCCTCGTCCATGGTCGTCTCGTAGTGCCGGACCGACGTGTTCGACAGGATCTCGCTGTTGGCGAGATCCTCGATGCGACGGATCTCATCCGCGTCGAGCGCGCTGTGGTGCGCGAAGTCGAACCGCAGGCGGTCCGGCCCGACCCAGGAGCCCTGCTGCTTGACGTGGTCGCCGAGCACCTCGCGCAACGCCCAGTGGAGGATGTGGGTCCCGGTGTGGTTGCGGCGGATGGCGGCACGTCTCTCCACGTCGATCGAGGCGGTGGCCTCCTGACCGGCATCGATCGTGCCGTCGATCGGCTCGACGGTGTGACGGTGCAGACCCGGCAGCGCGTAGGTCGTGTCGATCACACGGACCGAGCCCGTCGCCGTCGTGATGGTGCCGGTGTCACCGACCTGACCGCCCGACTCCGCGTAGAACGGGCTCCGATCGAGGTAGACGGCATCTCCGATGACCGCCACGACGACGGCTTCGGTGCGGTCCTCCTCGCGACCGGTGAACGAGGTCGGGCCCGACTCGGCGAGCAGCGCCCGCTCCGCGTCGGCATGCTCCCCCGTCGCCACCGAGCCACGACGTGACGATGCCCGCGAGCGCTCGCGCTGGGCCGCCATGTCGGTCTCGAAGCCCTCCAGGTCGACATCGTGGCCTCGCAGCTCGGCCATCTCCTGGGTCACTTCGAGGGGGAACCCATAGGTGTCGTGGAGCTCGAACGCCACCGTGCCGGCGAGGGTCTCTCCGTCGGGGAGGGAGTCGAGCGCCGAGTCGAGGAGCACAGATCCGCGAGCCAGCGTCCTCCGGAAGCCGTCCTCTTCGCGGTCGATCATGTCGACGATCCGGTCGCGCCCCTCGACGAGCTCGGGGTACGCCCCACCCATGATCTCGGTGCAGCGCCGAGCCATCGGGGCCATGACCGTCCGTTCGACACCGAGCATGTAGGCGAACCGGACCGCACGCCGGATGATGCGGCGAAGGACGTAGCCCCGGTCCTCGTTCGAGGGGACGACCCCGTCGGCGACGAGGAACGTGGCTGTCCGCGTGTGGTCCGCCAGGAGGCGAAGGGCGATGTCGGAGAGCTCGTCGACCCCGAGACGCTGACCGGTGACCGACTGGGCCTCCGCTACCAGTTCGGCGAGGACGCCGACGTCGTACACCGACGAGGACCCGCCGAGGACCGCCAGGATCCGCTCGAACCCCGCCCCGGTGTCGATGTTGCGGGTCGGGAGGTCGCTCAACGATCCGTCCGCACCGCGGAAGTACTGCTGGAAGACCAGGTTCCACACCTCGACGTAGCGGTTCTCGGCCTCGGGGTTGAGCGGTCCACCGTCGGGGCCGAGAAGGGGCCCGTGGTCGAAGAAGATCTCGGAGCTCGGGCCGCACGGTCCCGTCTCGCCCATCTCCCAGAAGTTGTCCGCGTCCATCCGCTGGACCCGCTCGGAGGGGAAGCCGACCTCGTCGATCCAGATCTCCTGCGCCTCGTCGTCGTCGACGTGACAGGTGACCCAGATGCGGTCGCCGTCGACGCCCAGGACCTCGGTCACGAACTCCCACGCCCAGCGGATGGCGTCGGACTTGAAGTAGTCACCGAAGCTGAAGTTCCCGAGCATCTCGAAGAACGACACGTGGCGTGCGGAGCGGCCGATGGCGTCGAGGTCGTTGTGCTTGCCGCCCGCACGGACGCAGCGCTGGATCGAGACCGCCCGGGGAGGCGAGTACGGCACCGGCTCCTCGCCGAGGAAGAACGGGACGAACGGCATCATCCCCGAGTTCGTGAACATCGGCGCCGACGGGTGGGTGGGGATCAGCCCGGCCGAGGGGACGATCGTGTGATCCCGTGCGGCGAAGAAGTCGAGCCAGGCGCGGCGCAGACCGTCAGGGGTCGTGACGGGACTGGACGGCACTGGCTGGTCGCTCATGGTCCGCTCAGCGTACCGGCGGGAGCGGCGGGCCCCGTCAGGGCTACCAGCGGGCCGGACGGGTGGGACGCGCCGCCTGTGGCCTGTGGTCCCGGACCGTTCCCTGTCGACCGTCGCGGCGTGCAGTCAGCTCGTCCTCGCGCTCGCGCATCGCGGAACGACCCTCGTTGACCGCGCCGGTGACGGTCCTTCCCACCTGGCGCGTCACCTTGCGGGCGTGGTTGCCGGCGGTGACCACGATGTGATCCGGACCGAGCGCGTCAAGCTGTCGGCGCACCTTCTGCTGGGCCCAGACCACGCCCGATGCGCCGGCCGCGGCGCCGATGCCGAACCACGTCAGTCGTTTGAACACCCCACCATCATGCCCCTCCAACCCCTTCCGATCGCGTACTGACGATTCGTCGTGTCGTACAGCAGCGCGAAACGGGATGGGAATGATCGGGAACGGTGAGTCGGCCGCGAGTTCGTGCATCGGTGCCGCGAGCGGGCTCAGCGGTCGTCGTGTCGACCCGGGCGCAGTCGCCTGGCGGCGCGGCGGGTCCCCGACGCCAGCGCGACCGTCTTGATCACCGGCGAGGTCAGAGCCCGGTAGGTCGCCTCTGTCGCGGAGTCGACCCGCCCGCCGATCGCGTTGGCGACGTCGACCAGCGCCTCGACCTCGTCGACCTGACGCCCGGCCCGCTCCACGGTTTCGGTCAGCTCGGCGAAGGCAGCGGTTGCATCGGTCGCGAAGGCCTCGCGGAGGTCGACGAGCTCACGACGCTCGGTGTCGAGCTCCTGCAACGAGATCTCGACCTCGGCGGCGAGGCGACGCAACCTGAGTGCGAGCACCGTCAGGGTGACCGCTGCGCCGAGCGCGACCACGCCGAGGAGGACGACGACCAGGTCCAGAGCGCTCATGGAGCACCAGTCTGTCCGCCGACGGCATCGCCGTCCGTGACCTCACCTCGTCGTTCACGCCACCGGGCCACGAGTCGTCCTTCGGCACCGTTCGATCCGGGCTGGTAGTAGGTGACACCTTCGAGCGCTTCCGGCAGGTACTCCTGGGCCACCCATCCGCTCTGGTGGTCATGTGGGTACAGGTAGCCGGACCCGTGTCCGAGGGACGCGGCCGAGGAGTACGAGGCGTCGCGCAGATGAGCCGGCACCTCGCCGACCGGACGGCTCCTCACGTCGGCCGACGCCCGGTTCAGACCCATGTAGGCGGTGTTGGACTTGGGCGCCAGAGCCAGGTGAACCGTTGCCTGAGCGAGGTTGATCCGCGCCTCGGGCAGTCCGACGAACTCGACCGCACGGGCAGCGGCGTCCGCGATCACCACAGCGAGAGGGTCGGCCATGCCCACGTCCTCGGAAGCCGAGATCACCAGTCGACGGGCGATGAACCGGGCGTCCTCGCCGGCCTCGAGCATCCGGGCCAGCCAGTGAAGTGCTCCGTCCGGATCGGATCCCCTGATGGACTTGATGAACGCGGAGACGACGTCGTAGTGGTCATCCCGGCCATAGCGGACCGGGGAGGCACCGAGCGCTCCCTCCGAATCCGTGAGCGTCAGGTGCATCCCGCCTCCCCCCTCCGAGCCGTTGCGGGCCGCGGCCAGCGCTAGTGCCACCTCGAGGCTGGTCAGGAGGTGCCGGCCGTCACCACCGCAGCGTTCGACGAGGTGCTCGACGGCGTCGTCGTCAGCGGTGGCGTCTTCGGCGGCCAGACCACGCCGGGCCAGTTCGGTGAGCGCTGCCACGTCGAGCGGTTTGAGCCGGAACAGCGTCGAACGGCTCATCAGCGGCGGGTTGACCTCGAAATGCGGGTTCTCCGTCGTCGCCCCGATGAGCACGAGCAGACCGGTCTCCACCGACGGCAGCAGGGCGTCCTGCTGCGACTTGGTGAAGCGGTGGATCTCGTCGAGGAACAGGATCGTCCCCTGCCCGTTCGCTCCCAGGCGGTGTTCCGCTGCCGCAGCCACCTCGCGGATGTCCTTGACCGTCGCGGTCACCGCGGAGAGGGGCACGAACGCCTTGGAGGAGGCCTTGGCGATCAGGCGGGCGACGGTCGTCTTCCCGGTGCCGGGCGGCCCCCACAGCACGACCGACGACAACCGGTCGGCGTCGACCAGCGCCCGCAGCGGTCGTCCGGGGCCGAGGAGCTGCTCCTGACCCACGACCTCATCGAGGGTGCGCGGCCGGAGTCGGTCCGCCAGCGGACCCCTGGCGGCCAGTCGTTCCTCGGCGGCAGCGGCGAAGAGGTCGTCCGCAGCCATGACCGCACGCTACCCGGTGGTCGAATCGACGACCTGCGGGTCCTCCAAGCCGGATCGCGGTGACCCGGCTCCTTCATCGAGGCAGCTTCATCGAGGCAGCGGCGGCCGGACGGATCCTGTCCGTCCGGCCACCGTCACCCGGTTCCCTGTCAGGACGCAGGGACCAGCGACTGGGGCCAGGTCTCGTCGAACAGCGCTGCCATGGCGTCGAGGGTCGCGTAGGCGTTCGGGGCCGGTGCTGCCAACTGCCACGTGAACGCCCCCTGATCCGCTGCGGGGGCGGAAGAGCCCAACTGGAAGGAGCGCAGCGCGGTGTACGCGCTCTCGTCCGGAGCGTCTCCGAGGGATTCGAGGGCGGCGATCACCAGTCCGGTCGAGTCGGCATCCGAGACCGTGGTCGGACCGGCGGGGAACGCTCCCCAGCCCCCGTCGTCCCCGCGGACCGAGTCGAACCAGTTCGCCGGGTCTGCCGGTGCCGTTGCGCCGACGGCCGACAGCCCCAGCACGGCCATGGCCGAGCCGTTGGAGTCCTTGTAGGTCCACGTGTCGGGGTCCTCGACGCACGGCGCCTCGGTGTCGGAGCGGAACGCCATCCAGGATCCGTCGATGCACTGCTGGTCGAGCAGCCAGGCCACGGCCGGAAGGTCGGCGATGGTCTGACCCGGACCGGGGGTGATGCTGACCGGTCGGGGCGAGACGACGGACAGCGCCGCCAGCGACACGCCCTGGCGGTAGGCGCCGTCGAATCCGGGGTACTGGGCGCCGAAGCGGCCGTCGGGCTGGATCGTGGCCTCGAGGCGGTCGACCAGATCTGCCCCGCCGACGCTCCGTGGGTTCCCACCCGTGGCGACGATCGCCAGGATGTACCGGGCGATGGTGCCCGGCACGTCGGCGGTGCCGTCGTTCATGGCGGTCGTCATGTCGTCGGCCAGTCGGCTCAGGCGTGCCGACTGCGACTGGGGGCCGATTCCGAGCGCCGCCAGGTTGGCCACCGCCTGTGCAGCGTTGACAGCGTCGGGGTTGGCCGGGTTGAAGCCAGGGAACCAGTTCTGGGCCGTGAACTGCGAGTCGAGCCACGTACCTGCCGACTGCAACGCGGCCTGGTTCGGCGTCGCCGGCCCAGGAGCGCATGACGCCAGGACCAGCGCGACCGCAGCGACGGTCACGGCACCCCAGCGGCGCATCGTTCGAGAGCGGTTGGTGTTCATGTGGGTTCCTGTCTGTCGGGATCGGCATGGGAGAGCTGTCGTCCGGAGAGCTGTCGTCCGGAGCGCTGTCGTCGGGGAGATGCAACGGGTCGGATCACGCGGGGGCGATCGGTCCGGATGTCCCGACCCGGGGCGGCTCGGCGGACCCGGCGGCGAACGGGGCGAACCGCCATCCCTCCACGGCTCCGGGGGGAAGGGCGCTCGTGGTCGCGCCGGCGCTGCTGTAGGTCCAGGGGGCACCGGCGGACGACGCCTTCCAGTACGACCAGTAGCCACCGGTGGTCCAGCAGTACGGATAGCCCTGGGTCGGCAGACCGTCGATCTGGCAGATCCCGCCCGGGACCTGGCCGGGGTCGTGGGCGAGGCCGACCGCCGTCAACGCCGCGAATCCGCTCGCCTGCGGGCCGAGCGCACAACGGACGACGACGCGGTCCTGCATCGACACGAAGTCCACCACGACGGTCACGCCCTCGGCGCCGGCGCAGCGGCCCTCGTTGAACGTCGGTCCACCGGTCGGTGGGGCACATGCGAGGGCCGCTCCGACGAGAAGCACGAGCGACGCCACCCCAGCGGCGGTCCTCGAGCATCGGTGCGGGCGCTTCCCCGATCGCCGGAGCTCGGATCCTGCCGTCGTGTGTGCCATCGCCATCGACTCCTCGTGTTGCACGCCGGGAACACGGAGCGATGCCGGTCATCACGCTCGACCGACGCTCGTCCCGCAGTCCACGACGGGTCCTTCTGAGCGTGACGTCGTCGGGCGTTCCGACTCGTGGAGGCCCGGAGACCTCCACCCACGGTTGCGGGACAGTGCCGGATTCCGACCGGCTTCCCCCGAACGACGTCGAGTGCGGGCACCATAGCCGAGCTCGCCGACCGGTCGTCCAGTTCCGGAGCACGGCCCGCCTCGTTCAGGACGCGGGGGGTGGCAGGAGTCGTAGACCGAGCTCGTCGAGCTGGACCGGGTCGATGGCCGTCGGTGCCTTGGTGAGCGGATCGGTGCCCGACTGGGTCTTCGGGAACGCGATCACCTCCCGGATGTTCTCCTCGCCGACGAGCAGCGCGACCAGCCGGTCGATGCCGAACGCGAAGCCGGCGTGCGGCGGGGCCCCGTAGCGGAACGCGTCGAGCAGGAAGCCGAACTTCAGCTGCGCCTCGTCCTCGCCGACGCCGAGCAGATCGAAGACGCGCTGCTGCACATCGGGGCGGTGGATCCGGACGCTGCCGGAACCCAGCTCCCATCCGTTGAGGACCAGGTCGTACGCCTGAGATCGCACGGCCAGGAGCGCCGAGGGCCCCGCTCCCACCGCCGACGTGTCACCCGCTGCCGAGGCCTCGTCGAGCAGGTGGATGTCGTCGTCGTGCGGCATCGTGAACGGGTGGTGCGCCGGCACCGGACGACCCGTCGCCTCGTCGACGGACTCGAACAGCGGGAAGTCGACCACCCACAGGAACCGCAGACCACCCTCGTTCACCGGCGGGCGGCCGAGCTCGAGACGCAACAGGCCGAGCACGTGACACGTCGACGCCCACTCGTCGGCGACGAGGAACAGCAGATCGCCCGTCTCCGCCCCGAACCGCTCGATGATCCCCGACTGCTCTGCTTCGGAGAGGAACTTGGCGATGGGCGAGTTGAGGGTGGCGGCTCCCCCGTCACCGTCCTCGACCCGCATCCACACCAAGCCCTTGGCGCCCCACCGCTTCGCCATGTCGGTCAGGTCGTCCAGACGGCTGCGCGTCGTTCCAGCGGAGCCGCCGACCAGGCGGATCCCCTTGATCGACGACGCCTTGAACGCGTTGAAGCCGGTGTCGACGAACACCTCGGTGAGCTCGACGAGCTCCATGCCGAAGCGCACGTCCGGCTTGTCGGAACCGTAGCAATCCATGGCGTCGCGCCAGGAGATCCTCGGGATCTCACCGATCGGCTCCCCTGTGACAGCCTCGGCCGCGGCCGAGATTGCCGAGGTGATGACGGCGAGCACGTCATCCTGAGCGGCGAAGCTCATCTCGGCGTCGAGCTGGGTGAACTCGAACTGCCGGTCCGCCCGCAGGTCCTCGTCCCGGAAGCAGCGAGCGATCTGGTAGTAGCGGTCGACCCCACCGACCATGCAGAGCTGCTTGAACAGCTGCGGACTCTGCGGCAGCGCGTAGAAGGTGCCCGGCCGCTGCCGCGACGGGACGACGAAGTCGCGTGCACCTTCCGGAGTCGACGCGATCAGCATCGGCGTCTCGACCTCTACGAACCCCTGGCCGTCCATCGCTGCACGGATCGCCGAGTTAACCCGGGCCCGGGCCCGGAGGTTCGTCTGCATCGCGTCCCGCCGCCGGTCGATGTAGCGGTGCCGGAGCCGGACGGTCTCATCGCCGTCGGCGGCACGATCGTCGAGTGGGAACGGCGGAGGCTCAGCGGCCGACAGGACCTCGACGGCGCAGTCGCCGATCTCGACCTCACCCGTGCCGAGGGCGTCGTTGACGGTGCCCTCGGGTCGGCGACGGACCGTTCCGGTCACCTTCAGCACGAACTCGCTGCGGAGGTCGTGAGCACCGTCGACCACGCACTGGACGATCCCGGTGTGGTCCCGCAGATCGACGAAGGCCAGATGCTCGCCGTGCTCGCGGCGGCGGGCGACCCATCCGCATACCGACACGGTGGAACCGACGTGGGCTGTGCGCAGCTCGCCACAGCTGTGGGTCCGCAGGGCGGTCGCTGCGCCATCGGCTGAGACAACGCCCGAAACGGCGTCCGGTCGGTCGTCGGGGACGCTGGATGCGCTGGGGTGGTCGTCGCTCACAGGTGGTTCCTCAGGTCGTCGGCGAGGTTCGTTCGGGGGACTCGGCGCTGCTCGCCGCCTGCGCGCAGGTCACGCACCGTCACCACGCCGTCGGCGAGCTCGTCGCCACCGACGAGCAGCGCGAAGCGTGCGCCGGAACGGTCAGCGGCGCGCATCTGCGCCTTCATCGACCCGCCGCCGAACCGCCTGTCGGCGGCGAGCCCGACGGCACGCAGCTCGTGGGTGATGTCTCGGGCGGCGTCGCCACCGACGAGGTCGACGACGAACGCGTCCATGTGGGTCTCGGGTGCCGGGAACACCTCCTCGGCGTCGCAGGCCAGGAGGATGCGGTCGACGCCGAGAGCGAAACCGATGCCGTCGGTCGGCGCACCGCCCAGGTCCTCGGCGAGGCGGTCGTAGCGGCCTCCACCACCGACGGCGTTCTGGGCAGCGTCGAGCCCGTCGGCGACGTACTCGAAGGTCGTGCGCCGGTAGTAGTCGAGGCCCCTCACGAGCCGGTCCTCGACTTCGTAGGGGATGCCGAGCGCGTCGAGTCCGGCCAGGACCCGTCCGAAGTGCGCGGCCGCGTCGTCGGACAGGTGCTCGGCCACCTTCGGCGCGTCGAGGAGGGCGGAGCGGTCCTCGGGCCGCTTGGAGTCGAGGACCCGGAGCGGGTTCCGATCCAGCGTCTCCTGCGCCTTCTCCGACAGCTCCCCCCGACGGGCCTCGAGATGCAACCTCACGGCCTCGGTGTAGCGCTCACGGTCGGAGTGCTCACCGAGGCTGTTGACCAGGAGCCGCACCCGACGCAGGCCCAGCAGTTGGTAGAACCGCCAGCCGAGGGCGATCACCTCGACGTCGAGGTCCGCGTCGTCGACGCCGAGCACCTCTACGCCGACCTGCTCGAAGCTGCGGTAGCGGCCCTTCTGCGGACGCTCGTGACGGAAGTTCGCACCCGAGTACCACACCTTCCACGGAACCTGGGGCGAGTGCTGGACGAACGCCCTCACGGTTCCGGCGGTCATCTCGGGACGAAGGGCGATGCGGGTGCCGTCCTTGTCGACGAAGTCGTACATCTCCTTGGTGACGACATCCGTCGCCTCGCCGACGCGCCTGAACACGCCGAGGTCCTCCAGCAGCGGGAGTGTGAGCTCGCGGTAGCCGGCGGACTCGACGACCTCGGAGAAGGTCCCGACGAGGTGCCGGCGACGCGAGGACTCGGGTGCCAGCACGTCTCGCATTCCGGTGAGGGAGCGGAAGGCGTGCTGTGGCGGTCCGGTCACGGCTCGCCACGCTACCGGAGCGCCACCGACGTCCCGAACGGGGAACTGCCGCCGCCTGGAGCGTGGCCCGAGGTCCGAGCCGTCAGTTCTTGACCACCGAACGGACCTGCGCCAGCAGGTCGTCCTCCTGACGGTGGTAGATCGTCGGCAGACCCGTGGCCTCCTGGTGCGCGTCGGCGATCCACTCCATGACGCGGTGGCAGTCGTCCTTGCCTCGCACCCGGGTCAGGGCGCCGACCTCGAGCGCCGGGTGCGATGGGTCGAGCGACACAGCGACCGGCAACACGAACCGGCAACCCAGCATGAGGTTGATCGTCCCGTCGTAGAGCGGCTGGAGGTGCACGGTCTCGCCCTCGGGCTCGACTCCGCGCATCTGCCGCCACTGGGCCTTGATCTTCTGAGCCATCTCGACCGCGACCGACAGGTCCTGGCTGCCGCTCGCGGCCATGGCGAGGATCTGGCCGCCCTCCGACATCCGTTGGTCGAGCTCGTGGAGCATCACCTGGTTGTTCGCCCGCACGACTGCGGGATCGAGCTTCGCCCGACGGCGAGTGTGGGTCTGCGGGACGCTGAGGAAGGTCCGGGCGCCGCACTGGAGCACCTGCATCGCCGGGATGTTGAACGCCTGGCGGGTGGTCACCATCCGGCTGATGAGCGCGTTGAAGCGCGACGCCAGATCGTCGACCTCGATGGACTCTCCGAGCACGCCGTAGGTCCGACCCTCCGAGCACATGGCGTCGATCATCGCCCCTCCGACGAGAGCGATGTCGATGATCTGACCGTGGTTCGTCACCACCGCCACGTTGGAGCCCTCGTTGAACGTGAGCTGGTACACGGCGTCGAGCCGTTCCGCGACGATCGGATCCCGGAAGCGCTCCAGCAGCCACGGGAAGTCGGGATAGGCGGCGTTGGCGTAGAGCTCGATCGTCTCGGTTCCCGCTGGTCGGGGCTCGATCACCACGCAGCTCGGGTCGTGGAACTCGAGCCCGGCGTTGTAGGCGAGCGGCTCCAGGAGGGAGTTGTGTCCGGTGCGGGCGAGGCTCGACAGCGCCTTGTAGTACTGGACGGGATCCGCTCCAGCGAGGACGGCTCTCGCCTCGTCGACCGCAGAGGACGACACCGGTCCTGCCGACCCCGCGGATGCGGCTCGGCTCGACCCCGACGGGTGCTCCCCGACGGCAGGGTCGACGCCGCTGACGAGTTGCAGGTCGGGCTTGGAGCGTTCTGGGCGTGGAGTCACGGTGCCATTCTGCTCCCCGCGGACCCTGAACGCTCCTGCGAGACGCCCCGACCCCGGCGAGTTGCTCAGGTCCCGCCGCCGGGCACCACCCGATAGGCGTCGTAGACGCTCTCGACCCCGTGGAGGCGTGCGAGGACGGTGTCGAGGTGCGACGGCTCGGTGAGCTCGAACTCGAAGCGCATTCTGGCGACCCTGTCGCCGCCGGCGTGGCTCGAGGAGCTCAGGATGTTCACGTGGTGCTCGCTGAGCGTCGCCGTCACGTCCTGGAGGAGACGCGGGCGGTCGAGCGCCTTGACCTCGACGAGAGCCACGAACTCTCCCGCTGTCTCGACGTCCCAGTCGACATCGATGACACGCTCGCGCTGACCCTCGGCCAGCGACGCCGCGTTCGCGCAATCCACCCGGTGCACCGACACTCCCCGGCCACGGGTCACGAAGCCCATGATCTCGTCGCCGGGCACCGGCGTGCAGCACCGGGCCATGCGAACCAGGACCGTGTCGAAGCCCTCGACGTGGACCCCCGCCGGTCGGGAGCGCCGCCGGCCCGCGTGGTCGACCGGGGTCGAGACGACCTCCTCGCGCTCGCCCTCCGCCGTCCTGATCAGCTTCGCGATCCGACCGGCGACCGATTCGGCCGACAGATGGTGCTCGCCGATCGCCGTGTACATGGCGTCGACGGAGAGGAATCGGAGCTGCTTGGAGATGTCGGCGACCGCCGTTCCACCCAGCACCTTCTGGATCGGGAGTCGTTCACGCCGCATCGCCTTGATCAGGGCGTCGCGACCCGATTCGAGGGCGTCCTCCCTGCGTTCACGGGAGAACCACTGACGGATCTTGTTGGCCGCCGAGCGGGTCGCGACGAAGTCGAGCCAGTCCCTGCTCGGTCCGGCACCCGCGACCTTGGAGGTGAAGATCTCCACCGTGTCGCCCGAGGTCAGAGGGCGGTCGAGTGGCACGAGCCGCCCACCGACGCGTGCGCCGATGCAGCGGTGGCCGACCTCGGTGTGGATCGCGTACGCGAAGTCGACCGGCGTCGCCCCGACCGGCAGCGTGATCACGTCGCCCTGAGGAGTGAAGATGAAGACCTCGTCCTGGTCGAGGTCCGTCTTGAGGTTGGCCATGAACTCGCCCGGGTCGGTCGTCTCCTGCTGCCAGTCGACGATCCGGGTCAGCCACGCCACGTCCTCGGAGTGGCCCTCCTTGTACGAGAAGTGCGCCGCCACCCCCCACTCGGCGCGGTTGTGCATCTCGGGAGTGCGTATCTGCACCTCGAGTGGTCGTCCGCCCGGTCCGATCACCGTCGTGTGCAGCGACTGGTAGAGGTTGAACTTGGGCATGGCGATGTAGTCCTTGAACCGCCCCGGCACAGGCGTCCACAGGGCGTGGATGGACCCCAGCGCTGCATAGCAGTCCTTAGCCGAGTCGACGATGACCCGGATGCCCACCAGGTCGAAGATCTCGTCGAACGCCTTGCCCTTGACGACCATCTTCTCGTAGATGGACCACAGGTGCTTCGGCCGTCCGGTGACCTCGGCGACGATGTTGACCTCGGCGAGGCGTCGTTCGACCTCGGCGTGCACCTCGACCAGGTACCGGTCCCGCTCCGGGGTCCGCATCGCGACCATGTGGTCGATCTCGGCGAAGCGCTTCGGGTGCAGGGAGGCGAAGCACAGGTCCTCGAGCTGCTGCTTGACCTCCTGCATGCCGAGACGGTGAGCGAGCGGGGCGTAGATGTCGAGGGTCTCCTGCGCGGTGCGCTCCTGCTTCCACGCCGGCATGGCGGCGATCGTCCGCATGTTGTGGAGCCTGTCGGCGAGCTTGATGACCAGGACCCTCAGGTCCTTGGCCATCGCCACCAGCATCTTCCGCATGGTGGCGGCCTGCTGCGCCTCCTTCGAGTCGAAGTGGACCCTCTCGAGCTTGGTGACACCGTCGACGATCGCCCGCACCTCGAGGCCGAAGCCCTCCTCGACCTCGTCAAGGGTCATGACCGTGTCCTCGACCGCGTCGTGGAGCAGCGCTGCGATGATCGTGACGTCGTCCATCCCGTAGCGGGCGACGATGCCGGCGACGGCGAGCGGGTGGGTGATGTAGGGCTCGCCGGAGCGGCGGAGCTGCCCGTCGTGCGAACCGGCCGCGGCGCGGTACGCCTCGGTGATCCCATCGGTCGACAGCTTCGGATGGGAGCGCCGGTAGTGCTCGACGATCTCCTGGACCTCCATCGCGGGAGGTTGGGTGTGTCGGCGCCAGGGCAGGACGCGCGTCACCGTCGGCACGATCGTGTCCTGCTCGACGCGACCCGTGGTGGGGTCGTCCCTTGGCGCATCTCTCCAAGGTATCGACGCCGGAGCCCCTCCGGCGACGCGTGGACTCAGCGCTTCTTCTTGGTCTTGCGCGGCCGGGGCGGGTGCGCCGAGCCGTAGGGGTTGCGCGGCGCCGGCGGCGACGACGTCCCGGACGGGCTCTCGTCGGCCGGGCTCGTGTCAGCAGGGCTCGCGTCAGCAGGGCCTTCACCCACGGTCGTCTCGTTCCCGGAGGCGTCCGCATCGGGATCGAGCACGGCGGTCCGGCCCGACTTCGGCTGGGCGGACTTCGACGGAGAGGTCCCACGCGCCGCAGCGCGGCTGGGACGCGCAGGGACGGCGCGCCCGCCACCGGAAGGCGTGCTCACGCCGTGCCAGGCGGTGTCGGACACGTCGACGCCCTTGGCCACCAGCCGCTCCCGGATCTGACGCCAACGGGACTCGCGCTCCTTGAGCCACGCGGTGAGCGGCGGGGCCACGAACAACGACGAGTAGGTCCCGGAGATCAGGCCGATCAGGAGCGCGAGCGAGAAGTCGCCCAAGGTCTCCTGGCCGAACAGGAACTGACCGACGATCAGGATCGACAGCACCGGGATGATCGTCACCATCGTGGTGTTCACCGACCGCATGAAGACCTGGTTGAGGGAGCGCCGCATGATGGCCGTGTAGGTGTACTGACCGCTGCGTGAGAAGCGCGTCGCGTTCTCCTGGACGCGGTCGTACACGACGATCGTGTCGTACAACGAGAAGCCGAGGATCGTCAGGAACGAGATCACCGTCGCAGGGGTGACCTCGATCTGGAAGACCGAGTAGACGCCGACGGTGATGATGATGTCGTGGATCACCGCCAGCAGCGCGGCGATCGCCATGCGGGTCTCCAGGCGCCACGCGATGTAGGCGGCCACCAGCACCATGAACACGATGAGCGACAGGCGGGCCTGTCCGGTGATGTCGCTGCCCCACGACGGACCGACGGTGTTGACCTTGACCTCGCCCTTCTGGAGTCCGGCCGCCTCGGCGAGCGCGTCGGCTGCCTCGGCGCCTTCCTTCACGTTGTTGACGCGACCCGACACACGCACCACCCGACCGCCCTCGGTGGTGGTCGCCTCCTGGAAGCGCTCGACGATGTCGGCGCCGTACGGGGCAAGGGCCTCACGTGCCTGTGCCTCGGTGAAGTCGGCCGAGGGGATCTCCCAGACCGATCCGCCCTCGAAGTCGATCGCCAGGTTCACGCCACGGGTGACCATCGAACCGATCGAGATCACGATCAGCACGATCGACACGATGCCGACGCGCGTCCACAGCTTCGGGAAGTCGAAGTCCGTGTTGCCTCGGTAGAGGTCGCTCATCACTCCCATCTCAGACCCCCTCGGCGACGATCATGGAGTCGGTCGCGGCCTCGACGTCAGTCGGATCCACCGATCCGCGGGCGGCGGCCCGGTCGGGTGATGGGATCCCGAAGCGCTTCGGGTGCTCGCCCTGGCGGGACCGGGCGAGGACCAGCGCTGCCGGCCTCAGGAAGAAGAACGCCGAGACCAGGTCGAGGATGGTCGCGACGCCCAGGTAGAAGGCGAATCCCCGGACCGGACCCACCGACAGCCAGTAGAGGACTCCCGCACCGATCAACGAGCTCATGTCGGCCTTCAGGATGGTGGAGTACGCGGCGCCGAACGCCTTGTCGACCGACGGTCTCAACCCCGCGCCGTTGTGGACGTCCTCCTTGATCGTCTCGAAGAAGACGATCGAGGAGTCGAGCGAGATGCCGATCGACACCACGATGCCGACGACACCGGCGAGGGTGACCGTGGCGTTGATCCAGCACATGATCACCCACAGCACCGACGCCGAGATGGTGAGGCTGCCGACCGTCGCCAGACCGAGGAGCCGGTAGTAGACGACGAGGTAGGCGCAGACGAGGAACAGGCCGATCGCACCGGCGATGATCCCCGCCTGGAGTGCGTCCTCACCGAGGGTCGCCGAGACGGTCTCGGCCTGCTGGGCCTGGAGCTCGATCGGGAGCGACCCGAAACGCAGGGCCACCGCCAGTGCCTTGGCGTCGTCTTCCTTGAAGGAGCCCGAGATCTGGATCTTGTCGCGCTCGAAGCTGGGCGTGTCGATCGACGGGGCGGACAGGATCTCGCCGTCGAGGACGATCGCCAGCCGACCGCGCTGAGCCCCACCGACGGCCGGGCAGATCGGGTCACCCGAGTAGCACTTGGCGGCGATCTCGTTGAACTTGTCGATCCCCTTCGCCCCGCCTCGCAGGACCGGGTTCACGGTCCAACGACCGTCCTGTCCGATCGCAGCGGTCGCTGTCTCGACGGCCCGACCGGTCAGCACCGTCGGCCCGAGCTTCTGGACGAGTCCGTCGGAGTTGGCGAGGGTGACCTCGGAGTCGGCCTTGTCGTCCTCGGGGGGCGTGGTCTCGGCGGCCAGCTGGGCCTCGAGCTGGGCCAGCTGCTGGTACTTGGAGTCGTATACGTTCACGCCCCACTGGTTGAGCGGCGTGGGCGTCGTCGTGGTCGTGGTCGGCGGTGCCGTCGTGGTGGTCGGTGGCGTCGTGGTGGTGGTGGTCTTCTGCGACACTCCACGTCGGCTCCGGTTGCCGCCGCCAGGATCGGTTGGGTCGAGCGTCGTGGCAGGCTTCGACGTGGTCGCCGGTGCCGCATTCGTCGTAGGGGTCGGCGGCGGCGCGACCGTCGTGCTCGGCGGCGGCGTCGGAACAGTCGTCTGTGGGTTCGCAGCGGTGATCCTGGCCTGCTCGTCCTCGGCGACCTGCCTGGCGGTGACGCCCTCGGGTATCGCGAGCTCCTTGCGCAGCCGCACGACGTCCTTCTCGGCCTTCTTGCGCGCCGAACCCGTGGGAACCTGACCGACGTCCTCGAGGACCGGACGGAACCGCAGCTCGGCGGTCTTGCCGACCGTGTCGAGCACCTGCTGCTGGTCCGTGGCGCCCGGGAGCTGGACCAGGATCGTGTTGCCCTGGCGTGACACCTCGGGTTCGGCGACGCCCAGCGCATCCACCCGCTTGCGGATGATGCCGATGGCCTGGTCGAGCTGCTCGGGCGACACCGAGGTGTCGACCTTGCCGTCCTTCACCGGCTGGAGGTTGACCGAGATCCCACCCTGGAGATCGAGGCCCAGAGTCGGGGACTTGCCCATGAAGATCGTCACGGCCAACAGGCCGTAGGCGACCACCGAGGTCGCGATCAGGATTCGCAGGGGATGCTTGGTCATGGACGTCCTCGTCGACGGGCCGGGTCAGGGTATCGGCATCGAACCCGTTCGCCGACGGATGCCCGGCGGGTCGGGACGGCCCACCGGACGTTGCCGGATCACTTCTTGCGGGAAGCCGCCTTGGTCGAGCCCTTCGCCGATGAGCTCCGGGCCGCTCCGACCCCGGTCCCGCTCTTGGACGAGCGTTCGGAACGGACGTCGACGGCGTCGGCGTCGTCACCCGAGGCACCCCCACCCATCAGACCGCCGAGGAGGCCGCCGCGACTGCGGGAAGGTGCGGAGTCGGGATCGGGTTCCGCCATCGAGCGGGCGATCGAGCCCTTGGCCACCCGGATGACGACGTCGTGGTCGACCTCCAGGTGCACCACACCGTCCTCGATGTGGGTGATCTGACCGACGATCCCGCCGGACGTCATCACCTCGTCGCCCACCGCCAGGTCGGCCATCAGCTGCTGCTGACGGGCCTTCTGCTTGCGCTGGGGGACGACCATGAGCCAGATGAGCAGGCCGAACGGGACGATGAGGATGAGGATGCCGAGCGGGTTGCTCTGCTGCTCGGCGGCCAGGAGGTTGGCGAGGGAGTTCACAGTGGACAGATGCTAGGTCCCGGACCGCCTGCTGCGGCAATCACCCACCTGCTGCTGGAGCTGCATCACGCGCTCCCTCCGGGAGCGGCATCACGCGCTCCCTCCGGGAGCGGTCCCCTGCCACACCGCTTCGATCTCCGACCTGAGCCGATCGAAGGTGCCCGCAGCGATGGCGTCGCGGATCCGCCCGACCAGAGTCAGCATCCAGGTCAGGTTGTGCACGGTGCACAACGACGCCGCAGACGGCTCGCCCACAGCGAGGAGGTGGCGCAGGTAGCCGCTGGGGTAGAGACGACAGGTCGCGCACGGACACCCGGGGTCGACCGCGTCGTCGGAGCGGGCGAACTCGGAGCGCTTGATGTTGAGCCGTCCGCGGTCGGTGAGGAGCGTGCCGTGGCGCGCCAGACGGGTCGGCAGGACGCAGTCGAACATGTCGACGCCGAGCGCCACCGCCTCGACCATCGACACCGGGTCACCGACGCCCATGAGGTAGCGGGGCTGTTCGTCCGGCAGGTTCTCCAACGCCGCGGCCAACGCCGGGAGCATCTCGTCGCGGGTCTCGCCGACCGAGAGCCCGCCCACTGCGTAGCCGTCGAAGTCCAGAGCGATCGTCCGTTCCGCCGACTCGCGCCGAAGGTCGGTGTCGGTCCCGCCCTGCACGATCCCGAAAAGAGCCTGGTCCTGCCGTCGGCGGTGAGCAGCCCGCGCCCTGGCCGCCCAGTCCGCCGTCCGCTCGACGGCGTCACGCAGCGCCTGCCTCGACGACGGCAGCGGGGCGCAGACGTCGAGCACCATCTGGATGTCGGCACCCAGGCGCTCCTGCTCGGCGACTGCCCCCTCGGGCGTGAGCAGGTGGGTGCTGCCGTCGTAGGTGGAGCGGAACTCGGCACCACCGTCGTGCAGCTTCGGTCCGAGCGAGAACACCTGGTATCCGCCCGAGTCCGTGAGCATCAGCCCGTTCCAGCCCGAGAATCGGTGCAGACCACCGAGCTCGGCGACCACGTCGGATCCGGGTCGCAGCATCAGGTGGTAGGTGTTGGCGAGCAGGACCTCGGCCGCCGTGCCGTCGGCGGCGGAGAGGCCCGCCAGCTCGTGGGTCATCAGCGCCCGGATGCTGCCACGGGTGCCGACCGGCATGAACACGGGTGTGCGGAAGGTGCCTCGGGCGGTGACGACCGTGCCCGAACGGGCCGAACCGTCCCTGGACCCGATGTCGATCGTCAGCTTCACCGCTCCACCGTCCGGGCCGTCTCCGAGCGATGGAGGAGCATCGCATCGCCGAACGAGAGGAACCGGTAGCCGCCGTCGAGCGCGTCGGCGTAGAGGCCGCGCCAGCGTGGCCCTATGAACGCCTGCACGAGGGCAAGCAACGACGTGCGGGGCATGTGGAAGTTCGTGACCATCGAGTCGACGACGCTGAACTCGAAGCCCGGCCTGATGAACAGGTCGGTGCGGCCCCTCTCGTCACCCCTCGACGCCCTCGACTCGAGTGCGCGCACCGAGGTCGTACCGACGGCGACCACGCGACCGCCCTCGGCTCTGGTCCGCTCGACCTCGCTCCACGTCGCGTCCGACACCTCGTAGTGCTCCGTGTGGATCTCGTGATCCTCGACGAGGTCGGTGGAGAGCGGTCGGAACGTGTCCAGGCCGACGACGAGCTCGACCCGGGCCGTTCCGATCCCCCGTCGGGCGAGCGTCCCCAGCACCTCGCCGGTGAGGTGGAGGCCCGCGGTCGGCGCAGCTGCCGACGAAGGTCGATGCGAGAACACGGTCTGGTAGCGCTCGGCATCATCGAGCGTCTCGGTCACGTACGGCGGGAGCGGCATCTCGCCCGACAGCTCGAGCGCGGCCAGGAGAGTCCCGTCGAACTCGGGTCGGACCAGCTTGCGGCCCTCGCCGACGTCGTCTCCGATCTCGAAGCGCATTGCGCCACGGACGGCGGTGACCACATCGCCGTGTCGCAGCTTGCGCGCCGGTCGGCACAGGACCTCCCACCAGCCGTCGTCGCGCTCCTCGAGGAGCAGCACCTCACCGGTGCCGCCTCCCGGTCGCAGAACCGCCACCCGCGCCGGCAGCACCCGGGTGTCGTTCACGACCAGCAGGTCGCCGGCGCACAGCAGATCGGGCAGATCCCTCACGTGCCGATGACCGGGACGGTGGCCGGGTCCACGGTCGACCAGCAGGCGGGCCGAGTCGCGTGGTTCGACCGGCGTCTGGGCGATCGCCGCCGCCGGCAGGTCGTAGTCGAGCTCGTCGGTGCGCATGGGGTCCGGCGTGGCGCCCGGTCAGAACCCCATGGACCGGCCGATGATCTCCTTCATGATCTCGGTCGTGCCGCCGTAGATCGACGTGATGCGGGCGTCGGTCCAGGCGCGGGCGATCGGGTACTCGTTCATGTAGCCGTAGCCCCCGTGGAGCTGCATGCCCGTGTCGGCGACGCGCTTCTGGAGCTCGGTCGTCCACCACTTGGCCATCGCCGCCTCCTCGGCGGTCAAGGCCCCCGCGTTCAGCAGATCCACGGCGTGGTCGACGAAGGTCTCGGCGATGGTGATCTCGGTCTCCATCTCCGCGAGGCGGAAACGACTGTTCTGGAAGGTGCCGACCGGCTGACCGAAGGCCGTCCGCTCACGCACGTACTCGATCGTCCAGTCCAGCATCGCCCGACAGTGGGCGACGGCGGCGACGGCGATCGACAGGCGCTCCTGCGGGAGGTTCTTGACCAGCAGCATGAAGCCCTGTCCCTCCTCGCCGAGCAGGTTCTCGACTGGCACCCGCACGTCGGTGAAGAAGAGCTCGGCGGTGTCCTGGGCGTGCATCCCGACCTTGTCCAGGTTGCGTCCGCGCTCGAAGCCGTCCATCCCGCGTTCGACCACGATGATCGACATCCCCTTGTGACGCTGGGATGGATCCGTCTTGCACGCGACGAGGACCAGGTCGGCGTTGATGCCGTTGGTGATGAACGTCTTGGACCCGTTGAGGACGTAGGTGTCGCCGTCCCGGATCGCCGTCGTCGTCATCGACGCCAGGTCCGAACCGATGCCGGGCTCGGTCATCGCCACTGCCGTGATGAGCTCGCCGGACGCGATCCCCGGCAGCCAGCGGGCCTTCTGCTCGTCGCTCGTGTAGTCGAGGAAGTAGGGCAGGCAGACGTCGCTGTGCAGCGTCATCCCCAGGCCGTGCGGGAACAGGTCAGCCTTCGTCAGCTCCTCGACGATCACCTGGCTGTAGCGGAAGTCGTCCACACCGGCTCCGCCGTACTCCTCGGGAACGGCCATGGCCAGGAAGCCCGACGCTCCAGCCTTGGAGAACACGGAACGGTCCACGATCTCGGACTCGGTCCACTCCTCACGGTGAGGGACCATCTCCCGCTCGAGGAACGTCCGGAACGCGTCGCGGAACATCTGGTGCTCGTCGGTGAACTGGGTGCGCTGCACGGGATCTGTCCTCTGCTGGGTGGGGTTCGTCCGCGACCGGCAGGTGCGCCGGATGCGTTGCAACAGTCTCCCCCGCCGCGCCCGCCCGTACCAGATGACCGACAGCACCCCGACCCCGACCGCGACCCGAACTGGCTGTCATGTTCCCGGCCGGGGTCGGGGCGGGTTCCGGTGGCGGTCACGACACCGACTGGTTGAGGTGTCGGTGATGGGTCAGTCGAAGAGCGACGGGTCGGCGGCGCCTGGCATGGCCGACGGCGGCGGCACGAGCCCGAGGTGCTGCCATGCCGCGGCGGTGGCGACACGACCTCTCGGCGTGCGGATCAGCAGACCCTGCTGGATCAGGTAGGGCTCGTACACGTCCTCGACCGTCTCGGGTGGTTCGGCGACGGCGATGGCGAGCGTCGACAGCCCGATCGGCCCGCCCCCGAAGTGGCTGCACAGCGCCGTCAGGATCGAGCGGTCGACCTTGTCGAGCCCCATCTCGTCGATGCCGAACATCTCCAGGCCGGCCCGGGCGGTCGCGGCGTCGATCCGGCCGTCGCCCTCGACCTCGGCGACGTCACGCACCCGCCGCAGCAGGCGGTTGGCGATGCGGGGAGTTCCCCGCGACCTGCCGGCGATCTCCTCGGCGCCGGCCCCATCGATGTCGGCGCCGAGGATGCTCGCGGCGCGGACCACGATGGCCCGCAGGTCCTCCGGCTCGTAGTAGTCGAGCCGCGCGACCAGGCCGAAGCGGTCCCGCAGCGGCCCCGTGATCAGCCCCGTCCGGGTGGTCGCCCCGACGAGGCAGAAGCGAGGCAGGTCGAGCCGGATCGAGCGCGCAGCCGGGCCCTTGCCCAGCACGATGTCGAGCTGGAAGTCCTCCATCGCCGGGTAGAGAACCTCTTCGATCGACCGTGACAGCCGGTGGATCTCGTCGATGAACAGGACGTCGCTCTCACCGAGCTTGGTCAGGATGGCGGCGAGGTCGCCGGGACGTTCGAGCGCGGGACCCGATGTGACGTGCATGGTCACGCCCATCTCGGCGGCGACGATGCCGGCGAGCGAGGTCTTGCCGAGACCGGGCGGGCCGGCGAACAAGAAGTGGTCCGCTGCCTGACCGCGGCGACGTGCGGCCTCGAGGATCACCGACAGGCGACGCTTGAGCTCGCTCTGTCCGACGAACTCGTCGAGCGTTCGTGGCCGGAGGGTCGCGATCGGATCGGCGCCGGGGACCGCCACGACGTCGTCGACGGGAACAGCCCGTTCCGCCTCGACGTCGTCGTCGCTGGCCGACGGGTCTAGCAGCTCCTCGCGCGCCATCAGGCCGCCGCCAGACGCTGGAGCGCCTCACGGAGCAGCACCGACGTGTCGCCCTCGTCGGGCAGGTCGACGAGCACCCGGCCGATCTCGTCGACCCCGTAGCCGAGCTCGGCGAGCGCGTCTCTGACGTCGGCACGGGTGCCGCCCGGGTTCGCGCCACCGACGGCTGCGGCCGCGGCGACAGGGTCGACCTCGCCCGCCTGGAGCCGGGACTTGAGCTCGACGAGCAGACGGGCGGCGGTCTTGCGCCCGACGCCGGGGACGAGGCAGAGCGCGGCGACGTCGTCGGAGGCGAGGATGCGGCGCAGCTCGGCTGGCGAGTACACCGACAGGATGGCCAACCCGAGCGACGGCCCGACCCCGTGGGTCCCGATCAGCACCTCGAACACCCGGCGGTCCTCGATGGTGGAGAACCCGTAGAGCGTCTGAGCGTCCTCGCGCACCTGCTGGTGGACGTGGAGGAACGCCTCGCCTCCCAGCTCCCCGGCGCCGGCCGACGTCGCCGGGGTGACCTGGACCCGGTAGCCGATGCCGCCGACCTCGACGAGCAGCTCGACGCCGTCGCGGTCGAGCAACGTGCCCCGCAACGACCCGATCATCGGGGCACCCCGCTCATGGCGACGTGCGTGAGGGCGATCGCCGCGGCGTCGGCCGCATCGGGCGGATGCGGAGGGGTCGGTAGGTCGAGGAGGATCTGCACCATTCGCTGCACCTGCTGCTTGTCGGCGTCGCCGTGGCCGGCGACGGCGTCCTTCACCTGGTTCGGGGAGTACTCGACGACCTCGATCGACCGTGAAGCGGCCTCGGCCATCAGAACCCCCGAGGCCTGACCGACGCCCATGGCGGTGCGGACGTTCACCTGGAACAGCACCCGCTCCACGGCGACCGCCCACGGCTGGAACTCGTCGAGCAGGGACCGGAAGTCGTCACGGAGCTCGGCCAGACGGGATGGAGTCGGAGCGTCCGCCGCTGTGCGAAGCACCCCCATGGCCACGGCGCGTGCCCGGTTGCCCTCCGTCCTGAGGACGCAGTATCCGCAACGGGACAGACCCGGATCCACTCCGAGGACGAACACAGGTTCGATCGTAGCCAGACCGGCGACGGCGGCGGTGGACCCGAACCGGAACCGGCCTTGCCGCCATATCTACAGGTCCCCTCGGGTGGGCCGATACCACCACGGATGGAGAACCGCCCTCCCGATGACCACCCCCCGACCGTCACCGCCGTCACGCCCGAGCGCCGCTTGACGACGGCTCCGACCCAGCAGCCGCCCCCGTCCCCCGTCGTGGTGCTCGACGCCGTCGGTCACCGCTTCGGCACGGTCGACGCTCTGTCGAACCTGTCGTTCGTGGTGCCGACCGGACGGATCACCGTCCTGCTCGGCCCGAACGGGGCCGGCAAGACGACGGCGATTCGCGCCGTCACCGGCGCCATCGCTCCCATGTGGGGGACGGTCCGGACCTTCGGACTGGACCCCGACGACGACGGTCACCTGGTGCGACCCCGGTGCGGCGTCGTGTCCGCGAAGCCGGCCCTGTACGACCGGTTGAGCGGCAGGGACAACCTCGCCTACGCCGCCCGGCTGTACGGCGTGGACCGGGGACGCCGCAAGAGCGGGGACGCATCCGATCGCATCGAGGACGCCGCTGCGCGGTTCGGCATCGCCGACGCACTCGATCTGCTGGTCGGCGGCTACTCGACCGGGATGAAGACCCGGCTCGCTCTGGCCCGCTCCGTGCTGCACGACCCGGAGCTGCTGCTGTTCGACGAGCCGACCTCGGGGCTCGATCCCGAATCGAGCTACGCGGTGCTGGAGCTGATCCGCGAGATGACCTCGTACGGACACACGGTGGTCATGTGCACGCACCTCCTCGCCGAGGCCGAGGGCCTGGCCGACCACGTCGTGGTGATGGAGGCCGGGACCGACCTCGTGTCGGGGTCGCCGCAGGAGCTGACCGATCGCTACTGGCCCAACCCGATCGTCGGGCTGGCAGCGGAGGACCCCCGGCTGCTCGACAGGGCCGCTGCGTTCCCGGGCGTCGCCGGGTACCGGCGCGATCCGGGTGGTGCCCGCCTCGAGGTCGACGACCTCGGCCGGGTTCCCGACATCGTCGCATCCCTGGTCGCGGACGGAGTTCGCATCACGAGGGTCGACCCTCACGTCCCCTCTTTGGAGGACCTGTACTTCACGATCCGCCGCCAGGCCGGGATCGCGGGGCCCATCCCGTCGACAGGCCACGGACTCGCACCTGTGCCCGGCGGCCACGGCACCCCGCCCCCGCTCCCGCCGGCTCTCTCCGACCCGCCCCCGCTCCCGCCTGAGCTGTCCGACCTGCTCCGTGCACCCCAGGCGCTGTTCGACGCACCACCGCGACCTCGGGCGCTGTTCGACGCACCCATGCCACCTCAGCCGCTGTTCGACCTGCCCCCCGCCGCACGGGCGCTGTTCGACGCGCCGGCGACACCCGACACGACACCCGATCCGACACCCGACACGACACCCGACACGACCGCGAAGGCGACGCGATGAGCACCATCGAGCACCCCGGCACACACGCGTGCCCCGACCGTGGTCCTGCCCGCACCGCACGGCACTCCCGACGGACCCGCGCCGCCCGGGACTTCGACCGCCACCGCATGTGGGTCGTGGCACGCACCGACCTGCGCCAGCTCGTCCAGTCGAAGGACTACTGGATCCCGATGGTGGCGTTGGGCTCGCTGTTCTTCTTCATCATCCCCACCGCACTGCTGCTGACGATCACCCGCATCGGCGACATCAACGTCGTCGAGCAGGCATCACAGGCGCTCCAGATCCTGCCACCCTCGGCCCAGGCCCAGATCCAGGGCGACACCCCGCAGGGACGGACAGCGTTCGCCCTGGCCGTGTACCTGTTCGCCCCGGTGGCGGTCGTGGTGCCGCTGACGATCTCGACAGCGGTGGGCGCGGCCACGCTGGTGGGCGAGCGGGAGCGTGGGACCGGAGAGTTCCTCGCACACTCCCCCGCATCGGTCCGTGAGATCTACCTGGGCAAGCTGTTCGCCAGCTTCGTTCCCGGCTACCTGACGACCCTCGTCGGGTTCGGCATGTACTCGCTGGTCGTGAACGTGGTGGTCGGCCCCGACGTCGGTGGTTGGTTCTTCCCGACGGCCCAGTGGTGGGTGATGATGCTGTGGATCATCCCGCCCTTCCTGTTGCTGACCCTGTCTCTCGTGCTGCGGCTGTCGGCGAAGGTCCGCTCGACGGCGGCCGCCCAACAGGCATCGGGGCTGATCACGTTGCCGTTGATCGGCATCGCGTACAGCCAGTCGACCGGCACGCTGCTGGGCGGTTCCTCCGCGACCGCATGGATCCTCGGTGCGTTCGCATGGCTCGTCGCAGCGTTCAGCCTCCACCGGGGAGTCCGCTCGGTGACCCGGCTCCGCCTCCTCGGCGTCGCCCAGTAGCTCCCGCGGACGACGTCGAGGTCCTGCTCCCGCCGTTCTGGTGCGGGGAACGCCCGCCACGGGCACGAGCCGCACCAGGACTGTGCGGGGCGCTGGGTGACCGGTCAGATCGCGTCGAGGATCTCCAGCAGCGTCGTGGCCGTCCGGTAGCCCGGGCCAGCAGCGGGTCCGACGAACCTGTGCAGGTACCGCACCGTGCCCTCGGCGTCGATGACGAACGTGGAGCGCCGGTACAGGTCGAGCAGGCCGACCACGCCGTAGGAGCGGCCGACCGTGAGGTCTTCGTCGCTCAGGAGCGGGAAACCGAAGCGGCCGTTCGCCTCGGAGAACGCCCGGTGCGACTCGGGCGACTGCGGTGAGATCGCCAGCACCTCGGCGTCGAGGCGGGCGAACGCCCCGATCGTCTCGGTGTACTCGCTGAGCTGGGCTGTGCAGACCGGTGAGTCGTCGGCCGGGTAGAAGGCGAGCACCACCGGCCTGCCGCGCAACGAACCGAGCTCCACGTCGACCGCATCGCCGGTCCGGCCGTCGACCCCCGGGAGACGGAACGCCGGTGCCGGCTCCCCCACCCGCACCGGCGACAGAGGGGGCATGGGCGACCCGGGATCCGACACGCTGGCTCCCGACCGCTTCAGGCGTCGAGCGCCGCGAGGACGTCGTCGGGGATGTCCATGTTGGCGTAGACGTGCTGGACGTCGTCGTGGTCCTCCAATGCGTCGACCAGCCGCAGCACGGCCTTGGCGGCCTCGGTGGAGTCGAGCTCGACGGTCGACTGCGGCAGCATCGTGAGGTCCGAGGACTCGACGGCGATGCCGGCCTCTTCGATCCCTGTGCGGACCGCGGCGGTCAGCTGGGCCTCGCAGGTGACCTGCCACAGCTCACCGTCGCCCGACACGTCGTCCGCTCCGGCATCGATGGCCGCCATCATCAACTCGTCCTCGTCGACCGAGCCCGGGACCATCACCAGACCCTTGCGCTCGAACTGCCACGCCACCGCGCCCGGCTCGGCGATCGAGCCGCCCTGCTTCGAGAAGATCGACCGCACCTCGGGGCCGGTCCGGTTCCGGTTGTCGGTCAAGGCCTCGATGTAGATCGCGACGCCGTGCGGGGCATAGCCCTCGTAGGTGACCTCCTCGTAGGTGACTCCCTCGAGCTCGCCCGTTCCCCGCTTGATGGCCCTGTCGATCGTGTCGAGCGGAACCGACGCGTCGCGGGCCTTCTGGTACATCGTCCGCAACGTCGGGTTCATGTCGGGGTCGCCGCCGCCGTTGCGGGCCGCGACCTCGACCTGGCGGATCAGCTTCGCGAAGAGCTTGCCGCGCTTGGCATCGGCGGCGCCCTTCTTGTGCTTGATCGTCGCCCACTTGGAATGTCCGGACATGCCGCTCCTGTTCTCTGGCCATCCGGCGAGCGACGCGGCGGCTGCTCAGCGGATGAAGAGCTCGTGCAGGCGACGGTCGCCGGCGAGCTCCGGATGGAAGGTGGCGACCATGATCGCGCCGTCACGCACCAGAGCGGGAGTCCCGTCGATCTCGGCCATCACCTCGACCCCGGGACCGACGTCGTCGATCACCGGCGCGCGGATGCACACGGCGTGGAACGGCTGGTCTCCGAGCCCGGCGGCGTCGAGAGCGGGCACGTCGAGATCGATCTCGAAGCTGTCGACCTGACGACCGAAGCCGTTGCGCCGGACCGTCACGTCGATCGCCGAGAGGCAGTGCTGATCCTCACGGCCGTCGACGATCGCCGAACCGAGAAGGATGGCCCCGGCGCACGTTCCGAACACCGGACGACCCGACGCGCAGTACTCGGCCAACGGCTCGAGCAGGCCCCCGCGCTCGGCGAGCATCGACATGGTCGTCGACTCGCCCCCGGGGATGACGAGTCGGTCCAGGTCGTCGAGCTGGCCGGGTCGCCGCACCTCGACCGCGTCGACGCCGAGGTACCGCAGAACCTGGACGTGCAGGCCGAACGCGCCCTGGAGAGCGAGGACACCGACCTTCACGAGGTTCCTGACAGCGATGGCTCTGACAGCGCTGCCTCGGGCCCGGACGAGCAGTCGGGGTGGGAGTCCGTCACCAGCCGCGGTCGGCGAAGGTCACGTCGAGGTCGTCCATGCCGATGCCGGTCATGGGCGCACCGAGCCCGCGGCTGACCTTGGCGAGGATGTCGGCGTCGGTGAAGTGCGTGGTTGCCTCGACGATCGCCTTGGCCCGCGGCGCCGGGTCGTCGGACTTGAAGATCCCGGACCCGACGAACACCGCCTGGGCGCCGAGCTGCATGGCGAGAGCGGCATCGGCGGGTGTGGCGATCCCCCCGGCGCAGAACAGCGGAACGGGCAGCTCACCGACCTCGGCCACCTCCTGCACCAGCGACAGGGGCGCCCGCAGCTGCTTCGCCCACTCGAAGAGCTCGGCCGAGTCGGCCTGCGTGAGCTTGCGGATGTCGCCGGTGATCGACCGCAGGTGCCGGACCGCCTCGACGATGTTGCCGGTTCCGGCCTCGCCCTTGGAGCGGATCATGCACGCACCCTCGGAGATGCGTCGGAGCGCCTCGCCTAGGTTCGTGGCACCGCACACGAACGGCACGGTGAAGGCCCACTTGTCGATGTGGAGGGTCTCGTCGGCCGGAGAGAGGACCTCCGACTCGTCGATGTAGTCGACGCCGAGCGACTGGAGGATCTGCGCCTCGACGAAGTGGCCGATGCGGGCCTTGGCCATGACCGGGATGGTCACCGCGGCCTGGATGCCCTCGATCATCGCCGGGTCGCTCATGCGGGCGACGCCGCCGTCGACCCGGATGTCGGCCGGAACCCTCTCGAGTGCCATGACGGCGCAGGCGCCGGCGTCCTCGGCGATCCGGGCCTGCTCGGGGGTGACGACGTCCATGATCACGCCGCCCTTGAACATCTCGGCGAGACCGCGCTTCACGAGCTGCGAACCGGTCCGGTGCGATGCGTCAGAGAGGGAGTTGGAGTCGGACTGCGGCATGCCCGGAGTCTACTGACCCTCCCGCCGCTGACCCGAAGCGGGAAAGACCACCAGCTCTGTTCCCGTTTCGTGGCCGAAATCGGCCACGAAACGGGAACAAAGCCGGGAAGGGCGGGAGCGGCGAGTCAGAGCTCGCGGAGGACCGCGGCTCGATAGCCGAGCGTTTGCGAGACGGTCTCAGCGATGGGCGGAGCCACCCCGACATCGCCACGGACGGCCGGGGCGATCCACAGGTGCGCTGTGGCGGGTGCGACGCCGTCGATCTCGGTTCCGATGGCCTCGAGGTGCTCCAGGGCGTCGGCGAGGCCCGGCGGGTACCTGGTGATTCCAACGGCGGTGTAGTCGGAGTGGACGGCGCGCTGCTCACCTAGGCCGTCGGCCACCAGGCGGTCGGCGGAGTCGATCGATGCCAGGAAGCCGCCGAGCAGGCCGAAGGTCAACGTGGCGTAGTGGGCGGATCCGTCCTTGATCCGTCCGAGCAGGTTGGCCGCGACCCCTTCGAGCTCGACGACGGGGAGCTGCTCCACCAGGGCATCGGTCACCACGACGACCGAACGCCCGGGCCCGGCCGCCGCCAGCGCGTTCGCCGCCGGGCCTTCGCAGCGCCACAGCTCGACCTCCGCCACGCCGCTGGTGACTCCGAGTCCGTCGACGACGTTGGCCCATCGGGGGGAGCGGTCAGGATCGAAGCGTGTGGCGCCGACGGTGCTCAGCACGCGGTCGAGCGACGAGCGGGCCCGGAGGTGCACGTAGCCGGCCCACGCCCCAGCGACCACGACGAGGGCGAGGAGCCCGAACAGCGGAGCGACGAGGACGGCCACGACGACGGCGACCACCATCCCTGGCATGATCCCGAACAGCGACAGCGATCGCACCAGCATCGTCGCCCGGTGGTGGTACGGAGGGGCGTCGGTGCTCTGGCCGGGGGTCGCGGTGCTTGACACGGCCGTCAAGGCTACCGGCTCCGCCGGCGGGGCCCCTCGACCGCAATGGCTCGACCCAACAGGAACACGACCCAACAGGAGCTCGACCCAACAGAGACTCGACCGCAATGGCTCGACCCAACAGAGGCTCGACCAGGACAGCGTCACCACGACACGCCGGCATCCTCAGGACAGGAGGGCCCGGTACTGCTCGAGGTAGTGCTCTGCGAGCAGATCCATGTCGAAGGGCCGCACGCGTGCCCGTCCGATCCGGCGTTGGTGCTCCGACTCTTCGGAACGGCTCAGCAGCCGTGACAGCGCCTCGCCCAGAGCGGCGCTGTCGCCTGGCGGGACCAGGACAGCGGCGGGGTCCTCGGGCACCGAGCCGTCGGGGGCCGGGGCGGTGGCGACCTTCGCGTAGCCGGGGATGGAGCTGGCCACGACGGGGGTGCCTGCAGCCATCGACTCGAGGAGGATCACGCCGAACGACTCACCACCGAGCGACGGGGCGCAGAAGACGTCCGCCCCGGCCAGACGCCGGTCCCTCTCGACGTCGTCGATGCGTCCCAACCACTCGATCCGCTCGTCGGTGTGGATCGAGCGCAGCCGCTCGGTGTCCGGTCCGGTCCCCGCGACCCAGATGCGGGCGTCGTCGGGGAGGAGAGGAACGGCGTCGAGGAGGACGTCCAACCCCTTGCGGGGTTCGTGACGACCGACGAAGAGCACCGTCGGACCCTCGGTCGGCCACGGCTCGGCCTCGGCGAACCGCTCGATCTCGATCCCGTTGAACAGCAGCCGGTACTCACCACCGAGGTGACGCTGGGCGAGCTCACGGGCATCGTCGGACACGGCGATGCGCACGTCGAGTCGGTCGGCTCCCCAACGGACCGCCGGCGCCGCCACCGTGTAGGCGGGTTGGGAGCCGGCTGCGTGGAAGGTGCCGACGAGCGGGGCCGGCTTCAGCATCAAGGCCGTGATGGTCGGGCCGGGGGCCAGCGGTTCGTGGAGGTGCACGACGTCGAAGCCCTCATCCCACAGCGCCCGGATGGTGCGGAACTGAGCGGCAGGGTCGGGCGCGACGGGGGCGACCGAACCGTTCGACGCTGTCGGCAGGCTGTTGCCGAGCGGCGTGACGAACAGCTCGGGCGGCGGACCGTCGCAGGGCGCCAGGACCCTGGTCTCGTATCCCCGTCGACGCATGGAACGCGCCAAAGCGAGCGCCTGGCCCTGGACACCACCGGGCATGGTCAGGCTGTAGGGGCAGACCACTCCGATGCGCACCGCGGCACCCTAACCGGAGTCGTCGACGCCGCCGCCAGCCTGGTCGCCGACGGAGCCGTCCTCCACCTCGGAGCCGCCACCAGCCACGAGGCCGTCCTCGCCAGCGAGCGCGGCCACGTCGCTCGGCCAGTTGGGCTGGAGCAGGTGCCACTGGTCCGGGGCGATCCTGATGAGTCGCTCCAACTCGTGTGCCAGGTCCTGCGTCACCCGCTCGACGTCCTCTCGCAGGCGCCCCCGACGCTCGGTGTCGAGCGGACTACCGATCACCCCGTGGCAGCGGTCGTCTCGGAAGTACACGGCGGTCGGCAGAAGGGGCGAACCGGAGCGCAACGCCATGACCGCAGGCCCACCGGGCAACGTGGTGCGCTCGCCGAAGAAGTCGACCTCGATGCCGTTGCCGCCGATGTCGCGGTCGCACAGCAGGCACATGATGTCGCCGTCCGCGAGCGCGGCGGCGGTCTCGGAACCGGCGGACGGGCCGAGTGGGATGATGCGCATGCCGAGTCCCGCTCGCAGCTCCAGGAACCACTCGTAGAGCTCGGGCGGCTCGAGCCGCTCGGCGACCGCCGTGACGTTCCAGCCCTGCTCGGAGTTCAGCCAGCGGCCTGCCCACTCCCAGCCGCCGACGTGCGGGAGCGCGAGGATCGGGGCCAGGCCGGCATCCTTGGCCGCCACTACGTGCTCCAGGCCCTCGATGGTGAAACCGGCGGCGACCTGTTCGGGCGACAGCGACGGCAGGCGCAGCGTGTCGAACCAGTAGCGGGCATAGCTCTCGAACACGGCGGCGACCCCTCGCCTGATCTCGGCGTCGGTCGCGTCGGGACCGAGCACCCGCCGGAGGTTGCGCTCGGCGATCAGTCGCTGATCACCCGAGATCGGTACGGCGGCACGACCGAGCAGTCGAGCCATCGCCGACCCGACGGGTCGCGGCACGACGCGCACGAGTCCGGACGCGGCGCGCAGCGCGGGGACGGACAGCTCCACCATCGAAGGGCGGGATCAGGCTCGCCGGACGATCATCGACGCCCGAGCGTAACGGGGTCGACTCAGGAGCGAGGACGGCGGGGTGTGCGCGCTGCACGACGCTCCGCCCAACGGGATCCGGAGGTCCGACCGGTGCGGCGGGCCCGGGAACGTCGGCGGTCCGACAGCGCCTTGGGCGGCGCGTCGGCCTGGCGCCACACCTTCACGAACCTCTGGCCTGCGGTGACAAGGTTCAGGACGACGATCACGGCGAGAACCGGGAGCAGGAGAACGGGGAACAGGAGCCCGATGGCCAGCAGGATGAACCGCTCGGCCCGCTCGACGATCCCGCCGCTGCCGTCGAGTCCGAGGGCGTCCGCCTTGGCCCGGATGTAGGAGACGAGCGACGCCGACACGTAGCAGGCGACGGGGAGCAGGACGACCCATGGACGACCGTCGCTGACCACGAGGTACCAGGTGACGCCGCCGAAGAGGAGACCGTCGGTGAGTCGGTCCGAGACGGAGTCGAAGAACGCCCCCCGCTGCGACGAGGTTCCCCAGGCCTTGGCGACCGCGCCGTCGACCAGGTCAGGGACGCCGGTCAGCACCAGCAGCAGCAGGCCGAGGTTGAACGCCCCTGCCCCGATGGCGACAGCCGCGCCGACGGCGAACACGATGCCGGCGGCGGTGATCATGTCGGCGGTCAGGCCGAGCCGCTTGATGCTCTGACCTATGGGCTTCACCGCGGCGTCGACCTGGGTGCGGAAGTTGCCGTCGAACATCGTTCCTCTTCGATCTGAACCCGGGCGGGGGACCATCGGGTGCTAACTGGAGTTAGCACACCGTAACCCGATTCGTTCGGAATTGGAAGTACCCACCACGGTGACCGTTGGACCGACGAGACGACCTCGTGGCCGCGGATCGGGTGATCGACCGCCCGCAGAGCGGCATCGGCCATCGTCGGCCCGGAGGGGGCCGGCACTATATTCCCGAGCGCCGATGACCAACGCCGCGCCTTCGCCCGACCCGGCCCGAGCAGTTCCGCGCCGGTGGCACCGTCCGGCCATCGGCACCGTCCTTCTCGCGGTCGTGGCCTATCTGCCGCTGCTCCTCACCCAGCCGGGCACCGTGGGGGCCGACACCAAGACGTACCTGTACCTGGACCCAGGTCGTCTGATGGAGCGGGCGATGTGGCTGTGGGATCCCGGCGTCGCCTTCGGGACGGTCACCCACCAGAACATCGGCTACCTGTGGCCGATGGGTCCCTTCTACTGGCTGTTCGACGCGATCGGCCTCCCCGACTGGGTGGCGCAGAGGCTGTGGCTGGGCTCGATCATCTTCGCCGCCGGCATCGGCGTGCGGTTCATGCTGAAGGAGCTCCGCTGGCGAGGGGCGGGCGTCACGGTGGCAGCGTTCGCGTACGCCCTCAGCCCCTACCTCCTGCCGTACGCATCACGGATATCGGTGATCCTCCTGCCGTTCGCCGGTTTGCCGTGGCTGATCGGGATGGCGTCGAAGTCCCTTCGCCTCGGTGGTTGGCGATGGCCGGCAGCGTTCGCGTTGGTCACCCTGACCGTCGGCGGGGTCAACGCGACCTCGCTTCTGCTGGTCATGGCGGGACCGCTGCTCTGGTTCGTCCACGCCACCTTCGTCACCCGGGAGGTCCGCATCGGCCGGGCATTCGGCGCCGGGCTGCGCATCAGCGCGCTCACGTTGATCACGTCGCTCTGGTGGATGGCCGGCCTCACCATGCAGGGCACCTACGGGATCCCGATCCTGCGCTACACCGAGACCTACGCCATGGTGGCCCACGCAGCGCTGTCCACCGAGCTGTTGCGGGGACTCGGCAACTGGTTCTTCTACGGCAGCGACGCCCTCGGGACCTGGATCGCCCCCGCCGGGCGCATGATGCAGTCGCTGCCCGCGTTGGTGCTCTCGTTCACGGTTCCGGGCCTGGCGCTCGTATCCGGGTTCCTCACGAGGTTCCGCAACCGCGGCTACTTCGCCCTCCTCGTCGCCACCGGCCTGGTCCTGGCTGTGGGGGCGCATCCGTGGAGCGATTCCTCCCCTGCCGGCGCTGCGTTCAAGGCCTGGACGACCACCGAGTCCGGCATGGCGTTCCGCTCCACGCCCCGGGCCGTCCCGCTGGTGGCGCTCGGCCTGGCGGTGATGCTCGGTGCCGGTGTGGCGGCGATCAGCGCGGCCCGTCCGGCGTGGCACCTCCCGGTCGCGGGACTGGCCCTCGTCGTCGTGTGTGCCAACCAGTGGTCGCTGTTCAACGGGCAGCTGGTCGACCGCAACCTCGGCCGCGACGAGGAGATCCCCGAGTACTGGCACGAGGCCGCCGCGGCGCTGCAGGCGGGGGCCGGAACCGGCCCCCGCGACACACGGGTGTACGCGTTGCCCGGGAGCGACTACGCGGCGTATCGCTGGGGCAACACGGTGGACCCCGTCGCCCCCGGGCTCATGGACCGACCCTTCGCAGCCCGCGAGCTCATCCCCTACGGCACGCCGCCGTCGGCCGACCTCCTCAACTCGTGGGACGAGCCGCTGCAACAGGGCGACTTCGACCCGGCGACGCTGCAACCCCTGGCCCAACTGCTGGGCGTCGGCACGATCCTGCATCGGGCGGACCTCCAGTACGAGCGGTTCCACACCCCCCGACCCCGCAACGTGTGGGAGATGCTCTTGCACGCTCCGGGACTCGACACTCCCGAGAGCTTCGGCGTCGGCGTGCCGAACGAGGCGCCGAGCACCCATCCGCTCGACGACGAGGCCGCCTACGGCACACCCGCGTCGTGGCCGGACGCCCCGGCGGTCTCGCTGTTCCCGGTGAAGGACCCGAGGCCGGTGTTGCGGTCGGTCACGCAGTCGACACCGACGGTGATGGCGGGCGACGGCGCCGGGATCGTCAGCTGGGCCGGCACCGGCGCCCTGGATCCCGACCGGGCGATCCTGTACTCCGCCTCCTACGCAGACGACCGGAGCGGGCTCGACGAGCTCGTGTCGACCCCCGGCGCCCAGCTCCTGGTTACCGACACCAACCGACGCGCG
The DNA here is from genome assembly GCA_964575165.1 of uncultured Aquihabitans sp. GTDB lineage: Bacteria > Actinomycetota > Acidimicrobiia > Acidimicrobiales > Microtrichaceae > Dermatobacter. The sequence goes on from CAZNQK010000001.1 coordinate 68,254, forward strand.
GCACGCCGCTGGGGATCGTTGCGCGACAACCAGGGCTACACCGAGACCGCCGGCGAGGAGGCCCTCGTCTCCGACCCGTCCGACAACCGCCTCGACGTGTTCCCAGGGGCGGGTGACGACGCGTACACGGTGAGCGAGCAGATCGGGGACGCCACCGTGAGGGCGTCGAGCTACGGCAACCCCGTGTCGTACACCCCGGCCGACCGTGCGGCGCTGGCGATGGACGGCAACCCGGGCACCGCCTGGAGGGTCGGGGCCTTCGGTGAGCCCCGGGGCCAGTTCCTCCAGATCCGAGCCGACCGTCCCGTGACCACCGACCACCTCACGCTCCTGCAGAGCCTGCGACGCGGCAACCGCTGGATCACAGCGGTGGAGCTCAGCTTCGATGGCGGTCCACCGATCCGCAGGAGCCTGGGCGACTCCTCCCTGTCAATGCCGGGCGAGGAGCTGCGGTTCCCGTCGCAGACCTTCCGCACCCTGCGCATCACGATCGCCGACCTCAACGTCGGACGGCTCTCCAGCAACCAGGCCCAGTCCGACGTCGGCATGGCCGAGGTGACGATCCCGGGTGTCGACCCGGTCAGCGAGGTGATCCGACCGCCGACAGACCTGCTCGACGCCGCCGGATCTGACTCCATCGACCATCCGCTCACCTACGTGTTCAGCCGTAGTCGGGTCAACCCTGCTGACACCTCCAGTGGCGACGAGGAGGCGCAGCTCCTTCGCTGGGTGGAGGGGCCGACGGCTCGGACGTTCACGGTGTTCGGCAAGGCCACCGTGTCCTCCCTCTCCCCCGAGGCGACCATCGACGCAGTGCTCGGAGTTCCCGACGCCGCACACGGTGGACTCAGCGTGACCAGCAGCGCTCGTCTCCCCGGCGACCTCCGCTCACGCGGCACGTCTGCTGTCGACGGGGACCCGGCGACTGCCTGGCAGACCCCGATCAACGACTCCGTGGGCCAAACGGTGGAGGTGACGGCTCCCGCGCCCTTCACGGTCGATCGCCTCGACCTGCAACTCGTGCGGGACGGGCGGCACTCGGTGCCCACGAAGCTGTCGGTGCAGGTGGACGGCGGCCCTGCCCATCAGGTCGAAGTGGCGGCCGAGGGCACCGGCGACCGCTCGATCGCCCGCGGCACGCTGCGGCAGGTGTCGGTGCCGCTCCCCTCGACGACCGGCCGGACCGTCCGGGTGACGATCGACGCCATCGACGCCGCCGGCAACCAATACCGACAGGTGCTGCCGGTGGGGATCGCCGAACTGGGCATCGGTCCCACGGTGACGGTCCCCGACGCTACGACCCCGCTCCCGGACCAGTGTCGCGACGACCTGATCACGACAGGAGGCAATCCGGTGCCGGTTCGCCTGGCGGGCACGGTCGGCGACGCCCTCGACGGCTCGCTCGTGCCGCTGGCGGCGTGCGCCACGACGAGCCTGCCGGCAGGTCGCACGCTGCTCGAGACCCGACCGGGCGCCGCGACCGGCATCGACGTGGACCGGCTCAACCTCGCTTCCGCGGCCGGCGGCGGGGCCGGAGCAGACACCCAGACGAGCGGGCCCGAACCGGTCGAGGCCCCGCCGGCCACTGCGACCTCCAACCCCTCCCGCCTCGAGTGGACGGCGAAGGTGAGCGGCGCCACCTCGCCTTACTGGGTCGTGCTGGGCCAGTCGCTCAGCTCCGGGTTCCGCGCCACCACCTCCGACGGCACCGACCTCGGCCCGCCGGAGCTCATCAACGGCTACGCGAACGGTTGGCGGGTGGATCCGTCGGAGGTGGGCTCCGACACCACAATCACCATCCGCTGGACCCCGCAGAGGGTCGTGTGGGTGGGCCTCGCACTCTCGCTGCTCGGCGTGGTGCTGTGCATCGTGCTCCTCTTCTGGCCGCCACAGCGGTCGAGAACCGAGCAGACGAACAGCACCGATACCGACAGCACTGATACCGAGAGCACCGACATTGACCCGCGGGGCGTCGGCCCTCTCCACGTCGATGGAGAGTCCTTGCAAGGACGCATCGGCATGGCAGCGGCAGCCGGCATCGGACTGCTCACCTGGATCCTCGCGGGGTGGGCGGTCGGAGTGGTCGTGGCGTCGCTGACCGCCCTCGCCCTGCTCACCCGACGAGGCGGCATCGTGCTGCGCGTCGTCGGAATCGGATCGTTCGCCGCATCGGCGGGCTACGTGCTGTTCACGCAGTGGCGCGAGCGGTTGGTCGCCGACTTCTACTGGATGAACCAGTTCGAGATCACCCACGCCTGGACCCTCGCCGCCGTGGCGCTGCTGGTCGTGGACGCCGTCGTCGTCGGGTTGAGGCGCCGACGGGCCGGGTGAGCTCGATCGCCGCCTCCGCACGGCCCGACGTCCGTCGGCCCTGTCACATGGACAGCAGGAGCACGTCATCGCCGTTCAGAGCGGCGAGGCCACGGTCGAACGTCACGACTCGTCCCCCGTGGCGTTGCGCCAGGGCCACGAGGTACGCGTCTGTGACCTGGCGGTGACCGATCACGCCGACGAGGTGATCCCTCCGGTAGCCGATGTCATCCGGCCAGAAGCGATGCCACGGCCGGTCGGTCACCGCCGCCAGAGTCCCGGCTGCGGCAGAGGACGGAACACCTTCTCTGATGAGGAAGCGCAGCAGGGTGCCCTGGGTGATCGGGCAGGTCGCCAACTCCGCCTCGCCGCTCTCGAACCACTCGACGGCCGCCAGGTGGTGGACGTGGTCGATGACCGTCAGCGCCACAAGGACGTTGCCGTCGGCGAGGTAGGCGCTGATGTCGGGTCGCCCACCCGCCGTCGTGTCACCCGCCGTCGCATCACCCGTCATCGAGCGACCGCACGTCCTCGGAGGTGACCGGTCGACCAACGGACACCACGGGCATACCTCTGCGGCTGCGCTCCTGCGGCGGCGTGGAGCGGGTGAGACCGCCCCGGATCAGGTCGGAGACGACGTCGCTCAACGAGCGGCCGGAATCGTGGGCGAGCTGACGCGCCAACTCGTGGAGATCGTCCGGGAGGTCGATCGTCGTCCGCATCACCAACATCTTAGCATCGGCACATCACGATGCGTCCCCCGCCAGCATCCAACTGTCCGACGTGGAGTCGATGCCGCCCGGCCGCGTGAGCGTCCGCCTGGCGAGACTCCCTTGTCGTGCAGGAGCCGTGTTCGACCGAGCGGCCCAACTTCTGTGACCGATCGTCAGACCCTGCCGTTACGGTGTGGACGTCTCATTCAGAAGGCCCGAGAGAACCGGCTCGACGACGGCCTGGCAACCCCCGAGAGGGACGGTGCCCCCGCCGGTTTCGATGAGGAGGAACCATGTCACGTCCAACGAAGTCCCCGCCCGCTGTGCTGCACCACGAGCAGGTGAGGCGCGCCCTCGGCGGCGACCCCGAGCATCCGGCCCGTCCGGGGGTGCTCGCGACCACCGAGGCCGGTTCCGCATCGGTCCGTCTCATAGCGGACTCGGGGGACGCCGTGACCGTGGCCGTCACCGATCCGGAGCGCTTCACCGAGACGCTCGACAGATCGGACCTGTGCCGTCTGAACGGCGACCCGCTCGTCCTGTTCAACGAGCACCGGTGCATCCTGGCCGTTGCCACCGGTCCGGCGACGGCTCCGGCACGGGTCACGGTGAACTGGGTGTCGCGCCTCGAGGACGGCAGCGTCGTCGAACTCCTGGGTGACGGCGACCAGCCGTCCTGGCAGATCTTCGCCGTCACGACCTGAACGCCGCTCCTGTGCGGGTGCCGGACGTTCCCGCGGGAACGTTCCTGCGGGAACGTCTCCGCCGGGCGACAGACCCAGTTCCCACGGTCCGTGACGAGATCATGGGTCAGGACCTCGGAAAGTGGTCGAAAGCGTTCCCGCGGGAACGCTTCGCCCGGCCGCCGGCGGTGGGCCCGTCGATCACGTGATCAGCCGCCCCGATGGCGGCATCGGCACCTCCTCTGACGGCGATGGCCGGGTTGAACGCGATCTCCCAGACATGGCCGTCGGGATCCCGGAAGC
>CAZNQK010000001.1:72362-100124 GCA_964575165.1 uncultured Aquihabitans sp.
GCGATGGCCGGGTTGAACGCGATCTCCCAGACATGGCCGTCGGGATCCCGGAAGCACCCCGCGTGGCCCCCGTAGAGCGTCTCGGCGGCCTCGCGTGTGACAGAGGCTCATCCCGACGCCAGAGCACGACGACCAGCCCACCGGCCTGGAAGAAGACCGTCTCCTGGACTTGTTGCCCCAGCCAGCCCAGCCCCTCGTGGAAGCGGCGGGAACGGGCAAGGTCCCTCACACCCAGGGTGATGAGGCTGACCCGCTGCCCCATCGGGCGGATCAGGCGGTGAGCGACCCGTCGAGTTTGGACCAGTCCTCGGGGTTGTCCTCGGCGAACCACTCGACGACCTCGCCCGACACGCCGTCGACGAGCACGATCCCCCGCTGGCGTGGTGGGTCCTCGGCGGAGTAGCAGAGCACCCGCCACGTCGGCCGTGACAGCCAGCCGCGCCACACCATCTGCGCCGCGGCGTGCCCCACGGGGAAGCCGACCCGCGAGGCCGCAGCCACCAGCGCATCGGACTCCTCGACGGTGAGCGTCCAACCTGCCACCAGGCCGTAGGCGCCGAACAGGATCAGACCGACTCCGGCCCACAGGATCCCCGCGTTGACCAGCACGGTGTCGGTGTCGGTCACGGCGAACACCACGACGCACAACACCCCGATCGCCAGGTAGATAACAGCCGGGATGCGGCGCCGGTTGTTGTTCGGGAACGTGTACGGCCCGACGAACTCGGTCGGCTGGAGGTCCTCGGGGAGCTCGTCGACGTAGTCGTCGTCGAGGTCGTCCTCCGTCGGGACGTCGTCGTGCTCTGTCACCGTCGCGACCGTAGTTGCCGACCCGCCGGACCGCCGAAGCGGCTCACCGACCGATCGGCCAACTCGACTGGATTCGCTCTCGGGCCTCGTCGAGCGACAGCGGCAGCACACGGGTCTGACCGGCGACCGTCATGAAGTTGGCGTCACCGATCCAACGCGGCACGCAGTGCACGTGCAAGTGCTCGGCCAGCGAGCCCCCGGCCGCGGAGCCGAGGTTGATACCGACGTTCACCGCCTCGCTCCCGAGGCCGGTCTTAAGGGCCACGACCGAGTCACGTACCAGCTCCCACAGCTCGTCGAACTCGTCGGGGTCGAGGTCCTCGAGTTCGGCCACCGCCCGGTTGGGCAGAACCATGAGGTGCCCGACGGTGTAGGGATAGCGGTTGAGGATGACGAAGCACCCGTCGCCGCGGTGCACGATCTGCTTGTCGTCATCGGATCCCGGAGCAGCGAGGATGCGCTCGAAGAGCGAGCCGTCGCCGTCTGGGACAGTCGGCGACGACGTCGCACGTCCTTCGCTGACGCCGGCGATGTAGGCAGAGCGCCAGGTGGCCCACAGGTGATCGAGCGACACGACGCGCTACCCCTCCCCTACCCCGTTCTGTTGTGCAGAACGGGAAGGATCCTTCCCGTTCTGCACAACAGAACGAGAGCGACAGGCACCGGCGGTCATCGCTTGGAGGCCACGTCCGCCGTGAGCCGCTGCACGAACGAGCCCACTGTGACGTCCCGCTCGACCTCGGCGCGCTGGCCGTCCTGACCGCGGGGGTTCACCCCGACCGTCCCGTGCGCGACGTCGTCATCGCCGACGACCAGCACGTAGGGCACCTTCTCGCCCTTGGACCGGCGGATGCGGTTGCCCAGCGTCTCGTCGGCGCCGACCACCTCGACGCGGAACCCGCCACCGCGCAGCTGCGCCGCGACCTGGTCCGCGTACGGACCGTGGGCGTCGGCCACCGGGAGCACCTTCACCTGCACCGGAGCCAGCCACGCCGGGAACGCTCCTGCGTAGTGCTCGAGGAGCACGGCGAAGAACCGCTCGACCGAACCGAAGAGGGCACGGTGGATCATCACCGGACGGTGCTTGTCGCCGTCGGGGCCGATGTAGCTGAGGTCGAACCGCTGCGGCAGCATCAGGTCGACCTGGATCGTCGACATCTGCCACGACCGACCGATAGCGTCACGGGCCTGCACCGAGATCTTGGGCGCGTAGAACGCTCCGCCGCCGGGGTCGAGCACGAGCTCCAGGTCCTTGGTCGACGCCGCGACCCGAAGCGCCTCGGTCGCCTCCTCCCACTCCTCGTCGGAGCCGATCGCCTTCTGCTCCGGCTTGGTCGACAGCTCCAGGTAGAAGTCGTCGAGCCCGTAGTCCCGCAGCAGGTCCAGCACGAAGTCGAGAAGCGACGAGATCTCGGCGCCCATCTGCTCACGCGTCGTGAAGATGTGCGAGTCGTCCTGGGCGAAGCCCCTGGCCCTGGTCAGGCCGTGCACCACGCCGGACTTCTCGTACCGGTAGACGGTCCCGAACTCGAACATCCGCAGCGGCAGGTCGCGGTACGACCGGGTCCGCGACCGGTAGATGAGGATGTGGAACGGGCAGTTCATGGGCTTGAGGTAGTACTCGGTGCCCGTCCCGCCGGCGCCCGGATCGAGCTCCATCGGCGGGTACATGCCGTCGGCGTACCACTCGAGGTGCCCGGAGGTCTGGAACAGCTCGCCCTTGGTGATGTGCGGCGAGTAGACGAACTCGTAGCCGGCCTGCTCGTGGCGCTCCCTGGAGTAGTCCTCCATGAGCCGGCGGACCAGACCGCCCTTCGGGTGGAACACCGCGAGTCCGGAGCCGACCTCGTCGGGGAAGCTGAACAGGTCGAGCTCGAGACCGAGGCGACGGTGGTCGCGCTTCTGCGCCTCCTCCAGTCGGTGCAGGTGCTCGTCGAGCTGGGCCTTGGTCGACCACGCAGTGCCGTAGATGCGCTGGAGCATCGGGTTCTTCTCGTCGCCGCGGAAGTACGCGCCGGCGACGCGCATCAGCTTGAAGTGCCCGAGGCGACCCGTCGACGGGACGTGCGGGCCACGGCACATGTCCACGAACTGCGGTGTGTTGCGGTAGAAGCTGATCGTCGAGCCGCCGACCACGTCCGCCGCCAGCTCGTCGGCGACCGCGTCGCCCGACCCGGCCGCAGCGGCCAGGTCCATGAACGTGCGCTTGTAGGGGTGGTCGGCCATCAGCTGACGGGCGTCGTCGAGCGGCAGCTCGATCCTCTCGAACGGCTGGTCCGCACCGACGATCTCGCGCATCCTGGCGTCGATCCGCTCCAGGTCGTCGTCGGAGAACGTCGCACCGTCGGGCAGCTCGAAGTCGTAGTAGAAGCCGTCGGAGATCGCAGGTCCTCCGGCGAACGTGGCTCCCGGCCACAGATCCAGCACCGCCTGCGCCAGCACGTGAGCCGTCGAGTGGCGCAGGTGCTCGAGCGCGGCGTCGTCCTTGACCGTGATGATCCTGACCGCGTCGCCGTCGCGCAGCGGAGCCGCCAGATCGACAGGTTCGCCGTTCACCTCGACGACGAGGGCGTCCTTGGCCAGCCTCTTGCCGATCGACGCCGCCAGGTCGGTGCCGGTCGCACCCTCGGAGAGGGAGCGTTCGGAACCGTCGGGCAGCTTGATGGCGATGTCGGACATGGATCGCAGGCTACCGGTGGGTCCGCGGCGCTCCGGAAACCGATTCTGTGAGCGAGATCGCCCGCTCCGTGCAGCGCGCGGTCAGGCGCCGGTGAGAGCCAGGTCGTCGTCGAGCACCAGCGGTCGCGACCGCAGCACGGCGCTCGACGAGCGACGTTCGACGCCGTCGGAACCGAACTCCAGGTCCGTCGGCCCCGCAGCGGCGGACGCCACCACCAATCTGGACCTCCGCCCATCGGCGGCGGCAGCGACCGCAGGCTCGGCCGGGCGTGCGGTCGGCCGGTCGATCGGGATGACCGGAGCGACCGGTCCCTCCTCGACGGTCGGCTCGGCCGCCGGGACAGCGACCGGCTTCGGCTTGGTGGCGTAGGTGTCGACGTAGGTCTGACCCGACAGGTTCCGGATCTCGTACATCACCTCGTCGACGATCTGGCGCAGGACCAGTCGGTCATCGGCTCGCTCGGCGTAGCGCTCGACGCTCACGGGCCGACCGAAGCGCAGATGCACCCGACGGAACGGGAGCGGGAACCTCGAGTCGGCCGGCTGCACCGTGTCGGACCCGATGATGCCGACGGGAACGATCGGGACGCCGGTGCGCAGCGCCAGTCGGGCGACACCGGTGTGACCCTTGTGCAGCTTGCCGTCACGGGCCCGCGTCCCCTCGGGGTAGATGCCGAACAGCTCGCCGGCCTCCAGGCACCTCGCCGCGGCGTCGAGCGCGGCCTGGGCAGCGTCGCCCCCCGAGCGGTCGATCGGGATCATCCCGATGGCCGGGAAGACCCACTTGGTCTTCCAGTCGTCCATGTACTCGGCCTTGCCCACGTAGGTGATCCGCCGCGGCAGCACCAGCGGCACGAAGAACGAGTCGAGCACCGACACGTGGTTGGGAGCGACGATCGCTCCGCCTTCGGTCGGGATGTTCTCGAGGCCCTCGGTCGTCACCTTCCAGAGGAACCGGAACGGGGGTGTCAACACCAGGCGCGCCACGGACTGGATCTGTCCGGCATCTCGCTTGCGATCGGCGGCCACGGTGCTATCCCCCTCGGGTTGCCAGGTTCTCCCGGTCGATGACATCCGGTCGTCGACGTCGCTTCGCTGACCAGTGGGCAACGGCCTGATCCTATCCAGAACGTCCGGCCACCGAACCCGACTTACCGGGTGAAAACCGATTGATCCCTCAGGAGCGGTCGGTGAACGCGGTTCGTCCCGACGGTGAGCGGGGTCGGGCGGCCGGCCCGGCGAGGCCATCGGGATTGCTGTCCGGGATGGCGTCAGGCAGGCGGCCGGGATACGGGACGGACGGTCCGGACTCCGAGCAGCGCCGCCGCCTCCGACACCCCGACACCTCGGTCGGCCGCCGCATCGATCGCTGCGATCGCACCCGGCGTGTCGAGGTCTGCGTCGAGCGCGGAACGCACCTCGTCGAGGGCCCCTGTCCCGTCCCCCGCCGCAACCCAGGACGACAGCCGCTCGGTCGCGTCCTCCATCAGCCCCTCACGCCACTCCCAGCTGTCCCGGTAGTGGTGAGCGATGCACGCGAGGCGGATCGCCCGTGGGTCCCAGCTCCGTGCCAGGTCCGAGACGAACACCAGGTTGCCGAGCGACTTGGACATCTTCTCGCCGTCCATGCGGACCATCGCCTGGTGCATCCAGTGCCGCACGAGAGGGTCACCCGTCGCCGCCTCGGACTGCGCCGCCTCGCACTCGTGATGGGGGAAGATCAGGTCGGTGCCACCGCCGTGCAGATCGATCGTGGTGCCCAGCTCCCGCAGGCACAGCGCCGAGCACTCGATGTGCCATCCGGGTCTGCCCGGGCCCCACAGAGAGTCCCAGGATGGCTCGTCGGGGAGCGACGGCTGCCAGAGCACGAAGTCGAGCGGGTCCCGCTTGTGCGGATCGTCGACGTTGCCACCGCGCTCGGCGGCCAAGGACAGCATCTCGTCACGGCTGTAGTGGCTGATCTCGCCGAACTTCGGGAAGTTCGCGACCTCGAAGTACACGGCCCCACCCGCCTGGTAGGCGAAGCCCCTGTCGAGGACCATCCCGATGAAGCCGCGGATGTCGGGGATCGCCGAGGTGGCCCGTGGCTCCGACCACGCCGGCAGCATGTCCAGGCGCTCCATGTCGGCATCGAAGCGCGCCAGCTCCGCCGCAGCGAGGTCGAGGTAGTGGACGCCGAGCTCGCGGGCCTTGGGGAGGATGCTGTCGTCGACGTCGGTGATGTTGCGCACACACCGCGTCTCGTGGCCGAGGTCCCGCAGCCGACGTTGGAGAACGTCGTAGGTCAGGTACGTCGCCGCGTGCCCGAGGTGCGTCGAGTCGTACGGTGTGATCCCGCACGTGTACATGGTGACGACCCGGTCGGACGGCTCGAACGGGACGATCGCCTCCCTCGCGGTGTCGTACAGGCGCATCGGGGCCGCAGACTACAAGCGCGCCGGGTCCACACCCGGAACTCCGAGCAGGAACCCGGCGTTCTGTGTGCATCTCACGTCGTCTGACGACGTGAGATGCACACAGAACGCGAAGGGACGGCGGGGTGGGAGCTCGGCGCGAGACTCACGGGCGATGACGAGCGAACCCGGAACACCCGCGATCTCAGCTCACGGCGTCGTCAAGTCCTTCGGTTCGACGAGGGCGCTCGACGGGCTCGACCTCGTGGTCCCCCGGGGCGAGGCACACGGCTTCCTCGGACCGAACGGCGCCGGCAAGACCGTCACGATGCGCATCATCCTCGGACTGCTCCGCGCCGATGCAGGGCACGTCGAGCTACTCGACGGAGATCCCTGGCGCGACGCGGTCGACCTGCACCGGCGCATCGCGTACGTTCCCGGCGAGGTGCAGCTGTGGCCCCAGTTGAGCGGCGGAGAGGTCATCGACCTGCTCGGCCACCTGCACGGCGGGATCGACCCACGACGTCGCGACGAGCTGATCGACCGCTTCGACCTCGACGTCCGCCGCCGGACCCACGCGTACTCGAAGGGCAACCGACAGAAGGTCGCCCTCGTCGCTGCGCTCGCGACGGACGCAGAGCTCCTCCTCTTGGACGAACCGACCTCGGGACTCGACCCCCTGATGGAGTCGGTCTTCCAGGAGTGCGTCGCGGAGCTCACGGCGGAGGGCCGCACCGTCCTGCTGTCCAGCCACATCCTCGCCCAGGTCGAGCAGCTCTGCGACAGGGTGACGATCATCCGCAAGGGCCGGACCGTGCAGACCGGCACGCTCGACGAGCTGCGTCACCTGACACGCACGTCGGTCACAGCGGTCACCGAGCGAGCCGTCGACGGCCTCGCCGACATGACCGGTGTCCACGGTCTGGAGACACGAGATGACAAGGTGCGCTTCGACGTCGACAGCAACCAGCTCGACCCCGCGATCCGGCTGCTCACCTCGTCCGGGATCGTGTCGCTCACCAGCCACCCCCCGACGCTCGAGGAGATGTTCCTGCGCCACTACGGCGATGAGCTCCACCACGCCGGCGTCGACCGCAACGATGTCGTCCACCGGTCGTGGCGCCGACCCCGCCCATGAGGGTGCTCGACACCTTCCACGGCACCGGACGGCTCCTCCGGTTGAACCTTCGCGTGGACCGCATCCGGGGATCCGTGTGGGTGCTCGGCATCGTCGGATTGGTCCTCACCTCGACGTGGAGCGTCCGGAACCTGTACTCGACACCGGACGAGATCGCCCGCTACGCGTCGATGCTGACCACCAGCCGGGCGATGGAGAGCGTGAACCGTGCGTTCAACGGTCCGGGGCTCGGGTTCGAGCACCCGAACCCCGGAGTCGTGCTCGTCAACGAGGTCGCACTCTGGGGAAGCGTCGCCTTCTCGCTCATGGCGATCTTCCTGACGGCCCGTCACACCCGGGCGGCCGAGGAAGCAGGTCAGCTCGACCTGGTCCGATCGCAGTCGATCGGTCGCCACGCTCCGCTCGGCGCAGCCGCACTGCTGGTGCTGCTCCTCGAGGCGATCGCCGCTGCGATCGTGCTCCTCGGGCTGGTGCTTCTGGGCTACGACACGACTGGGTCGACGGCACTGGTGCTCGCCTTCTTCGCCGCTGGGTGCGTCTTCTCCGTGCTCACTGCGATCGGCGCCCAGATCGTGTCGACCGGCCGGGCCGCTGTCGGAATCGGCCTCGCCGCCTTCGGGTCCGCGTTCCTGCTGCGCGCGATCGGCGACGTCGGCGACGGTCGGTTGTCGTGGCTGTCGCCGTTGGGGTGGGTGCACCGCGTTCGGCCGTTCGCGGGAGAGCGGTGGTGGGTCCTGTCGTTGTCGCTGCTCACCGTGGTCCTGGGATCGGCCCTCGCACTCGGGTTGTCCGATCACCGTGACCTGGGTTCCGGGATGCTCCCGCAACGACGGGGACCTCGGAACGCCACGGCCTTCGGCGAGCGACCGCTCGGCCTGCTCGTGAGGACCCACCGGGGGTCGACGCTGGGATGGACCATCGCCGTGGGCATCCTGGGCGTGGCGTACGGCGGGGTCGCGAACGACATCGAGGCGGTCTTCGCCGACAACCCCGATCTAGCCCGGTTCATGCCGACCCAGGGCCGATCGGCCGCCGACACCTATCTCGCGTACACGCTGGCGATCGGCACGTTGCTCGTCAGCAGCGCGGTGATCGCGTCGATCATGCGGATCCGCCACGACGAGACCGGGGGTCGCCTCGAGCTCGTCCTCGCGCACCGGATCTCCCGCCCGCGGTGGTTGGGCCAGCACCTCCTCGTTGCCTCAGGGGTCGCGCTCGTCATGTTGATCGCGTCCGGCGTGGCGACGGGTGCGGGCGTGGCGCTCTCGGGCGGTGACACCGACCAGGTCGTGCGACTCACCGGCGCCTCGTTGGCATCGCTGCCGGTTCCCTTGGCTCTCGGCGGGCTCACGACCCTGCTCGTCGGTGCCGCCCCCAGGTTCACGGCGCTCTCCTGGGGTGCGCTGACCATCGTCGCGGTCGTCGCCCTCCTCGGCGACGCCCTGCGTCTTCCCGAATGGTTCCGAGCCGTCTCTCCCCTCGAGCACCTCGCGAAGGTCCCCGCCGACGCGTTCGACCCCTCGTCGTTCAGCGCCGTGGCGATCGTCGGCTGCGTGTTCGCCGTCCTGGGCGTCGCAGCGTTCCGGCACCGCGACATCCCCCAGGTGTGACCCACCGGGGCCCTCCACCCTTCGCGTTCTGTGTGCATCTCACGTCGTCGGACGACGTGAGATGCACACAAAACCAAAACGCAAGATGGCGCTCAGGCCGGGAGGCCGGTGAACCGGACCGCGACGCGGGTCTTGTACTTCACGTTCACCTGCAACAGGACCGCTGCGAACGCCTCGATCGGCGCGGCGTTCGACAACTCCCCCGCGTCGACCGCGCGCAGGTCCGGGATCCTCGACACGATGTCGATCGTGGTCGCCGTAGCCGACGGGTGGTCCGAGCAGACGAGCACGTCGGACTCGACGGGGTGCGCGATGTCACCGAGCTCGGCGGCGGGCACGTGGTGCATGCTCGCCGCCACCAGCGACCTGGGGATCGCCGCCTGCACTGACGCCGCCACAGATCCGCGGGGCGGAACCAGCGGCTGGAACTCGTGGCCGACCCGAGCCAGCGCGTTCGCCATCGAGATGACGACCTTGCCCTTGAGCTCGCGCTCGCAGTCCTTGACCGTGGCCGCCGCCGCGTCCCACGGAGTGGCGACGAACACGACGTCAGCGGACGACGCGACGTGGTTGTCGCCAGCGTCGATCGACAGCTCGCGGTCCGGCCACTTGGCGTGGAGCTTGTCGGCGACCTCCATCGCCCTGTACTTCGACCGCGACCCGACCACGACGTCGAAGCCGACCGAGGCCAGCCTCACCGCCAGGCCGCTGCCGGCCGGACCAGTACCACCGAGGACGCCGATCTGCATGCGGGCAGTGTGCTAGCGGCGTCAGTCGAATCGCAACCACCCGGGGACCTGTCCGGCGGGGAGCCACACCCGTTCGACCGCTCCCTCGGCACTGTCACGGTCGAGCCACTCGGCGAACCGGTCGTCGATCTGGCTCGGATAGCAGCGCCGCAACCAGCGGTGCATGGATGCCGAGATCGGCCCGGACACGGTCACCGGCTCCAGGTCGAGGCCGAGTCGGGCGACCTGATCCGCGATCTCGTCGGGCTGGAGGACGCTCGCGTACGGACGGTCCTCGTAGAAGCCGATCCCGTCGTCGTGCTCACGAGCGAGGCGACGTCCCGCCTCGGCCACGATGCGGTGGTCCAGGTGATCGCCGAGCCCGACGGGAACCAGGAACAGCCCACCGGCGCCCCGGAGACGGCGGAGTCGCGCGACGACATCGCCGAAGGTCGGGTCTCCGACAGGATCGGTCCCGGCGTCACGGATCACGTCGGGATCGAGCTCACCGGTGCGTAGGACGGCCTCCTCGAGGTCGTGGCTGTGCACCCGGTACCCGAATCGCGCCTGCGCGAGAGCCTCCTCCCCACGACGCCAGAGGCTGATCGCGCGGGCCCTCGCCCGCGTCGGATGCACCCAACGCGTGTAGTTGGTGCGGCCGAACAGCACCTCGACGCGGACGCGGCACCTGGACAGCGAGCCGTCGAGCATGCTCTGGCCGAGCGAGAGCGGCGCGTCGTCGAAGTGCGGCGAGACGACCGTGACCCGACAGACCCGGCTCATGCGCCGGAGCCCTCCCAGTAGCCCGGGTTCGAGATGGCCAGACGATCCCTGACCGTTGCCCGAACCACGTCGACGACCTCGTCGTGCCGTCCGTCGAAGGCTCCGGAACGGATGGCCGACGCCAGTTCGGCCTCTCCCCCGGCGCCGGTCGCGCCGATCCCGACCGACGCCAACCTCTCGGCGTGAGCGGCTGCCTGCGCCTGTCCGAGCTCGATCTCCCGCCGCAGCATCGCCACCACGTTCCCCGCGACCCGCGCGTGGAACCCCAGCCGCCCCGTGACGCCATCGCGCACCTCGTCCATGTACCCACCGAGCGCGTCGAGGAGCTCGGCAGTGCTCGGACGGTCCGCTATCCCCGACGACACCTGCGACGACGGCAACGAGGCCGCGGTCGGTTCGTAGCGCGACGGGCCGTGGATCAGCGCCAGGACGTCCTCCTCGTTCTCGGCGGTGCGTCGACCGATCGCCGCCAGCTCCACCGAGCGGCTCGCCCCGCTCAGGTGCGTCGCCGCCTGCACGATGCACATGACGCCCCACTTGAGCGTCCCCATCGTCTCCCACCACCTGAGCGCGTCCGGCGAGACCGGTGCACCTCCGGCCGCCTCGTAGCCGTCGAGCAGATCCTCGACGGTCCCGACGCCGCCGGCACGCAACGGCGATCCGAACCGCCATGCCCTCACGCAGAACCAGCCCAGGTCCTCGATCGGGTCGCCGAGGTGCGCGAGCTCCCAGTCGAGCACCGCCCGCAGACCCTCGGGACCGACGATCAGGTTGCCCAGCCGGAAGTCGCCGTGCACGACGGTGTGCGCCGCTCCGTCGGGACGGTTCTCGTCCAGCCACCTCAGCCCCAGCTCGAAGGCCGGATGCGGTTCGCCGAGCAGGTCGAGGATCGCACGGAACTGCGCGACCTGGTCCTCACCCGGCAGGGCGGGCACCCGCTCGACGTCTATCTGGTGCACTGCGGCGAGCGCGGCACCGGCCTGCCGAGCGAGGACCGGCCGTGCCGAGGCGAACGTGTCGTCCCGCAGGATGCGACGAGGGATCGTCTCGCCGTCGACCCGCTCGGTCACGACGAACGACGCACCGAGATCCGTTCCGGCACCGGAGATGACGACCGCCGGAACCGGGACGCCGGCGTCCGCCGCCGCCCGCAACAGGAGGCCCTCCGACGACATCCCCCCGCTGGCGACGTTCCCGCCGACGCGCTCACGCTGGAGCACGAGCGCCCGTTCACCTCTGGTGCCCCGCGCTGTGAACGACCACGTCTCCCGGGACGCGCCACCCGACAGGCGGACCAGGTCCGCCACCTCGAGCTCCTCGCCGGCCTGCTCGCCGAGAAGACGCCCGAGCGTCTGCGCCATCGTCGCGTCATCGTTCATGTCGTCGACCCCTCCTCCCGGGGGCGTCGACCCCGGTGCGCCTGATCGCGGTCGGTCTCGTCGCGGATGTCACCCACGATCGCCTCCAGCACGTCCTCAAGAGTCACGAGGCCCACGACCTCGGCACCCGCACCGGTCGTGGCCCTCCCCGAGGAGTCCGGTCCGGTCGCCGGGAGCGTCACGACAGCGACGTGTCGGCGGGCCCTTCGCATGCGGGGCAGGAGGTCGCTCAACCGGTCGTCGGGTCGGACGCGCAAAGCGACCCTCACGAGGCCAGAGGGGAGCAGACCGTCCCGGTGGTCGTCGGGGATGCGGAGGAGGTCCTTGGCGTGCAGGAAGCCCACGACGTCGTCGAGCGAGGACCCGACGACCAGGACGCGGGAGTGGCCCGATCGGTGCACCAGGTCCTCGGCCGCGGCAACCGTCGCCGTCGTCGGCACGGTGACCAGGTGCGCGGCCGGCGCCATCACCTCGGAGACACGACGGTCGAGGAACCCGAGCGCCCCCGCCAACAGGACGTGCTCGGTGGCTTCGAGCTCCCCCGACGCCACCGACTCCTCGACCATCAGCGCCAGCTCGCCGGCGGTGTGCGCCTGGGTCAGCTCGTCGGCCGGCTCGACCCGCAACAGCCGGGTCCCCCACCGGGACAACCGGTCGAGCACCCACACGAACGGCAGCACCACGAACGTGATCGCCGCCTGGAGCGGCGCGAGCAGGACCGCTGAGCGCTCGGGAGCGGTGAGGGCGATCGACTTGGGGACCATCTCGCCGAGCACCATGTGCAGGAAGGCGACGATCAGCAGCGCTACCACGACACCGATCACCCTCGAGGTCGTGTGCGGCAGCGGCGTGTACGAGATCCACTCCTCGATCACCGACCCCACGGCGGGTTCGATCAACCAGCCCAGGAGCAACGACAGGACGGTGATCCCCAGCTGGCACGTCGCCAACTGGAGGTTCAGCGACCGCATCTGACGAAGGGCTGGCCCCGCCCCGAACCGACCCTGTTCCGCCCACTCCTCGATGCGGCCGCGTCGGGCCGCCAGGAGGGCGAACTCGACAGCGACGAAGAACGCGTTGCCGATGATCAGGGCGGCGGCGACCCCGGTGACCGCGTACCAGGTCACGATCCGTCCCCGGACAGCAGGCCGGGAGCGGGGGCGACGAGACGCAGCACGGCGATCCGGTTGCCGTCCATCTCCGACACACCGATCTCCCACCCCCTCTCCTCGAAGCCGTCACCGACCTCGGGGATCCGACCGAGGCGGTCGAGAGCGAACCCGGCGAGGGTCTCGTACGGCCCGTCGGGGATCGACAGACCGCAGGCCTCGGCCACCTCGTCGGGGTGGAGTCGCCCTGACAGCAGGTGGGCACCGGCCCATCGACGCACCCTCGGTTCGGTCGAGACGGGGTCGTGCTCGTCGGAGATGTCCCCGACGATCTCCTCGACGAGGTCCTCGAGCGTGATGATCCCGGCAGTCGCCCCGTATTCGTCGAGGACGACGGCGAACTGCCCGCTCTCGTCCTGGAGGCGCACGAGGAGCTCACCCAGCTCGATCGACTCGGGCACCATCACCACTGGTCGGAGCAGATCCCGCAGCGGAGTGGTGCGGCGACGGTCGGGATCGATGCCCAGCACGTCCTTGATGTGCACCACGCCGACGATGTCGTCCAGGTCGCTCTCGATGACCGGGAACCTCGACAGCCCGCTCGACTCCGACGCGTCGAGCAGCGTCCCGGTGTCATCGTCGATCCCCACGGCGACGATCGCCGGTCGCGGCGTGAGTGCGTCGGCAGCGGTCTTCTCGCGGAACCGGAAGCTGCGGTCGAGCAGGTCCGCCGTCTGCATCACGAGCGTGCCGCCCGCATGAGAGCTCCGCACGAGTCGGTGCAGCTCCTCACGGCTGCGCACCGAGGAGAGCTCCTCGGCCGATTCCATCCCGACCAGGCGCAAGAGACCGTCGGCAGCGGCGTCGCACACCGTGATGACCGGCCGGAAGACCGTGACGAAGAACCGGAACGGCGGAGCCATGGCCATCGCTGTCGAGAGCGGCCGTGCGACAGCGACGCCCTTGGGGATCAGCTCGCCGATCACCATCTGCACGATCGTCGTCATGAGCAGCGCCGCCACCACCGACCACGTCACGGCGCTGCGCTCGTCGAGCGGGCCGAACAACGGCTCCAGGAGCGGCGCCACGACGGGCTCGGACAGCACGCCGAGCCCAAGGCTGCACAACGTGATCCCGAGCTGCGCCCCCGACAGCGAGAACGACAGTCGACGGTGGATCGCGGCCACCGCGCGTGCGGACCGGGACCCGCGCTCGACCTCGAGCGCCACCTGGGAACGGTCGACCGCGACGAGGGCGAACTCGGCCGCGACGAACAGGCCGTTGGCGAGGATCAGAGCGACGACGGCTCCGAGTCCGAGCGCGACGCTCACGGTGCGCGCAGGAGCACGGGGGACGGCACGTCCCGACACTACCGGCGCCACGCATGCCGCCCAGCGGGACCATCTCGGCCCGCAACAGGGGGCCTCTCCGTCAACCCCTACAGTTCTCCTGTGCCCAACCCCGACGAGCTCACCCGTAGCTCCCGGTTCGCCGACGGTGCCCGCGCCGCTGCCCGCGTCGCCCGGGTGGCGGCGAACGCCGTCGCCGAGGTCGACCTGACCCTGGCCCAGTACCGGGTGCTGGTCTTCGTCGACGGCACCGACCGTGCAGCGACCGAGGTGGCACGACTCCTCGGGGTCAGCCCCTCCACCCTCACCGCGGTGGTCGACGGATTGTGCTCACGTGACCTCGTCGAGCGCCGTTCGGATCCGGCCGACGGTCGGCGCGTGCTCCTCTCGATCACGTCGGAGGGCCGCCGACGCGTGACCGACGCCGACGAGGCCATCGCCGAGCGGCTGTCCGCACTTCTCGCACGGCTCGGACCCGACGGCGCCGAGCGGGCTCTCGACGGACTGGACCTCCTAAACGAGGCCATGGACGACTACATGATCGAGCACTTCGGCACCCCGAGGTGACCGCTGCCGCTGCCACGGTCGACCCGCTGGTGATGCACGACGTCGGCTTCACGCGAGGGGGACGGGACCTGATCGACGGCATCGACTGGACCGTCGATGCCGGCACCGACTGGGTCGTCCTCGGTCGCAACGGATGCGGGAAGACGACCCTCATCCGCATCGCCGGCCTCTACGAGCACCCCAGTCGCGGAACGATCACGGTCCTCGGCGAACGACTCGGCCGGACCGACGTCCGGACCCTGCGGACCCGGGTGTCGACCGTCGGATCCTCGATGGCCGACCTGATGCGTCCTCAGCTCGCGACCGTCGAGGTCGTGATGTGCGGACGCCACGGCGCGCTCGAACCCTGGTGGCACACCTACACGGCCGACGACCGCCGGCGGGCCGTCGACCTGCTAGCCGCGCAGGGCATCGACCACGTGGCGGCGCACCCCTTCTCGACGCTGTCGTCGGGTGAGCGTCAGCGCACGCTGCTCGCCAGAGCGCTGATGAACGAACCCGGGCTGGTCCTGCTCGACGAGCCGACGGCGGGGCTCGACCTGCGCGGACGCGAGGAGCTCATCGACCGGCTCCACGCCATCGCTGTGGACCCGTCGAGCGCACCGGTCGTGCTGGTCACCCACCACGTCGAGGAGATCCCACCCGGGTTCACCCACCTGCTCGCTCTCGCCGACGGCCACGTCGTCGCGCAGGGCCCGATCGACGAGGTGCTCACGAGTGAGGTCCTGTCCGACACGTTCGGCATCCCGCTCGCCGTCGCTCGAGACGGCGGTCGGTTCAGCGCCCGACGGGCCTGAGTCACGCGTCAGACCGACACGAGGCTCTCTGGACGACTGAAGCCGATGGCATGCACCGGCGTGGCGCAAGTTTCGGCCGGTTCGCTCCAACAGCTCCACCATCTCCGAGGCTCTTTGAATGCTCCCGACGTGAATAGCTCACATCTGTAATGGCTCCCGATATGGTCGGGATGGAGCTGAATAGGCATAATACCCAGTGCTATTGACTGTTCAAACGTCTCTCTTTACACAGACGGACGTGACGAGCGACTGGGGAGTTCAAATGGAGGGAAGCAGGGATGCGGATCCAAGCCGCGTCCGAGTGAGTGTCGTCGTCCCGACGCTCAACGAAGGAGCGAACGTCGGCACTGTCCTGACGGCGCTTCCCACGTTGGTCGATGAGGTGGTGGTCGTCGACGGTGGATCCACCGATGAGACCCTCGATGTCGTCCGCAGAGTCCGGCCCGAGACTCGGATCGTCGTGGACCGAAGACGAGGTAAGGGCCGGGCCCTACGAACCGGCTTCGAGAAGTCGACAGGCGCCATCAACGTCACCATCGACGCGGATGGTTCGAGGGACCCCACCGAGATGCCCGCGATGATTGCCGTTCTCGTGAGCGGAGCCGACGTGGTCAAGGGTTCCCGATTCCTACAGGGAGCGGGCACCGATGACATGAGCCTTCTCCGGCGGGTCGGCAACAACTCATTGCGACTGCTGGTTCGCTCCCTCTTCGGCGGTCGCTATTCGGACCTCTGCTACGGCTACATGGCGTTCTGGCGCCATGTCCTGCCCGCTTTCGAAGGTGACGCCGACGGCTTCGAGGTCGAGACCTTCATGAACGTCCGCGCCCTGGCTGCCGGTCTCCGGGTGGCCGAGGTACCGAGCTTCGAGCGCGACCGAATGTCGGGCGAGAGCAACCTCAACACCTTCCGTGACGGTTGGCGGGTTCTCCTCACGATCGCGCGGGAGCGCAGGCACGTCAGCCGAGCCAAGTGGGGACAGGGGGTGCCCCGACCCATTCCAGTGGTCGCTGAGGTGGCGATCGATCCCAGGGATTTCGTCGAATCCACTCAGGTCATCGACCTCACCCAGGGCGCGATGGCTCAGCGACGGGCATCGTCGGTGAACTCAGCGGAGAAGTCCGCCCTGACCTCATCGGACCTGTCGCTCAGATGAAGCTCGACCGCCTCAGCGTCGTCATCTGCGCGTACACCGAAGATCGTTGGGACGACCTTCAGGACGCAGTGGAATCCGCAGCGAAGCAGACCCTCCCGGCCGACGAGGTGATCGTGGTCATCGACCACAACGACGGTCTCCTCCGCCGAGCCCGCGCCGCTTTCCCGAGGGCGGTTGTGATCGCGAACGACGAGCCGAAGGGACTCTCGGGGGCCCGAAACACTGGATGGCGGACCGCCGCAGGCCAGGTCGTGGCATTCCTGGATGACGATGCCGTGGCCGAGGCGGGCTGGGCCGACGCCCTACTCGACCCATACTCCTCACCCGACGTACTCGGCGTCGGGGGTCGCGCCGTCCCTGCATGGGATGACGCCCAGCCCGCCTGGCTGCCCGACGAGTTCCTGTGGGTGGTGGGCTGCAGCTACCGGGGCCTTCCAGAAGTCGCAGCCCCAGTGCGCAACCTCATCGGGTGCAACATGTCCGTGCGCCGCGACGTGCTCGAGGCGGTCGGCGGATTCGACACCGGGCTCGGTCGCACCTCCGACCGTCCGCTCGGCTGCGAGGAGACCGACTTGTGCATCCGGGCCGCTGAACGCTTCCCCGGTTGCCATTTCATCGCGGACCCGGCCGCCGTCGTGCATCACCGTGTTCGCCTCGATCGCACCCGCTGGTCCTACTTCCGTGACCGGTGCCGCTCAGAGGGAGTGTCCAAGGCCTGGGTCACCCGTCGAGCCGGTCAGAACGCCGCCCTGTCCTCCGAACGAGCCCACGCACTGAAGGTCCTACCGGCGGGCGTGTTGCGAGGACTCGCTGACGCCTTCCACGGCGACCGATCCGGTCTGACCCGTTCAGCTGCCATCGTGGCCGGCTTCGCATACACGACCACCTCGTACATCACGGAGCTGCGACGCCGCCCCGCCGGCGAACCCACACCCACCTACGAGGTCCCGACCGACCACTCCAACGGATTCCAACCGATCCTGCCCGTCATCGTCGATCTGTCGGAGCCTCTGCCTCTGATCCCGCCCATCGACAACGGGGCAACTAGAGCGCGCTGCCTGGTCGTCCACCGAGGTGACCCGCTGGGGGTCGCTGAGTTCCCGCTCGAACCTGAGGGCGTCTCGCCAGGGCGGTTGAGCGAACAGCTCCTTGCCGAACTCGGCGGGTCGATCGGCGATGCCCTGATCGCATCGGGTCTGACTCACACAGAGCTGCCTCTCGACGAGTTCGACGGAGGGGCGATGCCTGATCCGATCGATGCCGACACGACGGTGGTGATCGCCACACGCGACCGTCCAGAACAGCTCGAGGTGTGCCTGCGCTCGATCCTGGACGGCGTGGTCGTTCCGGCTCGTGTGGTCGTGGTCGACAACGCACCGTCGACCTCCACCTCCGAGGACCTGGTCCGCATGATGGCCGCGACGGAGCCTTCACTCCACTACGTTCGCGAGGATCGTCCAGGGCTGGCGATCGCCCACAACGCCTCCCTTCCCCACATCGACACCGCGAAGGTCCTCTTCACCGACGACGACGTCGTCGCCCATCCATGGTGGGTGGCACGTATGAGCCAGGCATTGGACTCCGGTGCTCGAGTGACATGCGTGACGGGCATGATCGTCCCACTCGAGTTGGACACACCGACCCAGTTCGCCATCGAACAGCACACGGGTCTGAACAAGGGGTCTGAGCGCAGGGTGTTCGACCTCGACCTCAACCGGCCCGACGACCCGCTGTTCCCGTGGGCTGCCGGCACGCTCGGATCCGGAGCGAACATGGGGTTCACGACGGCCTACCTCCGCGACGCCGGCGGTTTCGACGAAGCACTGGGGGCGGGAACCGCCGCTCTCGGGGGCGACGACCTGGCTGCCTTCTACGACGTGATCGTCAGCGGCCATCAGCTGGTCTACGAGCCGGCAGCGATCGTCTCCCATCGACACCACCGCGACTTCGAAGGGCTGCAGCGCCAAGCCTACGGCTACGGGGCGGGACTCTCAGCGCATCTCACCCGTTGTCTGCTTGACGATCCCCGGACGCTTCTCGAGATGCTGCGTCGAACGCCGAAGGGACTGCGACGAGCGATCAAGATCGTCCGACCGGGCCGCACCACCTCCCATCCCGGCCGAACGGCCGGTATCGCAACGCCGTCGGTGACCACGTCCAGCGTGCTGGGAATGCTCTCGGGTCCCGTGCGGTACTCGCGAAGCCGACGGGTGACTGCCCAAACCCGTCACGACGAGAGTGGATTCAGCGGGGCCGACCCTATCGGACTGGCGTCATGAGCCACGACGACGTACCCATCCTGCTGTACCACTCCATCGCCGACACGTCCGACGATCCGTTCGCCCGCTGGACGATTCCACCGAGCCGGTTCGGGGATCACCTCGACGTGATCCAGGCCGAGAACCGTACGGCTCTCACAGTCAGTGAACTTGTCCGTCTCACAGCCAGCGGTGCCCCGTTGCCGCCCCGGCCCGTGGTCATCACCTTCGACGATGGGTTCGCCGACACTGCCACCACCGCCTGGCCGCAGCTGCAGAACCGCGACCTGCCCGCCACCGTTTACATCACCACCGGACCCCTGCGAATGTCCGGCTTGTGGACCCAGCACGAGCGCTCCGGTCGCCGGCCGATGCTCACGACCGACGCGGTGCAGCGGCTCGACCGGGAGGGCTGTGAGATCGGGGCGCACACAGTGACCCACCCTGAGCTCGACTGCCTTCAGGAGGACCGGGCCCGGACTGAGATCGTGGAGAGCCGCCAGCACCTCGAGGAGCTGCTCGACCACCCGATCGCGTCATTCGCCTACCCTCACGGCCACCACGACCGATGCACCCGCGGGCTGGTCATCGACGCTGGATTCGAGTCGGCCGCCGCGGTGAAGAACGCCCTGAGCCACCCGACCGACGACCGTTTCGCACTCGCACGCCTGACAGTGACCTCAAGTTGGGACTCCGAGGCGCTGGCCCGGGCGCTGGCCGGCGTAGGCGTGCGTCGCGTCGGTCGCCGGGAACGTCTACGTACGAAGGCTCACCGTGTGATCCGTCGATGCCGCTACGAGGACCTGGACAGGATCTCCCCGGTACGGAGGGCGTCCACATGACCGAGGTCCTCACCCCCGTCCCCCGTGACCTGTGGCGCTCGATCCATCGGTCGGACCCCATGGCCCTCACCGACCAGAGCCCCGAGTGGGTCGACGCCATCTGCGCCGAGGGCCGCCACGAGGACGTCAGCCGACTCTACGAGATGGCAGACGGGCGTCAGATCGTCATGCCCCTTGTCAGGTGTCGCGGCGCCGCCGGGCTGGGGGGCCGCGTGCTCTCGCCACCCGAGGCGTGGGGAATGGGCGGACCGATAGGTCACGGTGTGGACAGAGGCGTGATCGACATGATCATGACAGACCTTCGGAGTCTGGGAGCGTTGCGGATCGGGATCCGGCCCGACCCGGTAACCGCACCCCTGTGGACGCACCTCTCGGGCCCGGGAATGATCACGATCCCCAGGTTCGCTCACGTCATCGATTTGGAAGGCGGCATCGAGGCTGTCGAGTCACGCTTTACCAAGAGCACCCACAAGAACATCAACAAGGCGGTGCGCCGGGGTGTGACAGTCGAACTCGACCACAGCGGTGCTCTGCTCCCTGTTCACTACGAGATGTACATGCGCTCCGTGGAACGCTGGTCGGAGCGTCAGCACGAGCCGCTGGCGCTTGCCCGGTGGCGGGCCCGTCGTCGGGATCCTCTGTCCAAGCTGCAGACCATGGCCGACCACCTCGGCGAGGGCTTCTGCCACTTCGTCGCCTACCACGAGGGACGCCACGTCGCCTCGGCCATCGTGCTCCTGAGTCCGGGGAGCACCGCCCACGTCACGCGCGGGGCCATGCACCGGGAACTGGTTGCGCCGGTGGCTGCGGGCCAACTCCTGGATGCAACTGCCATCCGCTATGCCGTTCAAGAGGGCTGCACCCGGTTCCACATGGGCGAATCGGGAACGTCCTCGTCGCTGGCGAAGTTCAAGGAAGGCTTCGGGGCGGTTGGGCACCACTACGCCGAGTACCGGTTCGAACGACTGCCGATCACGAGAGTTGACCGGGGGATGCGAGCCGCCATCAAACGGACCATCGGTTTCAAGGATGCGTGAGGTTCGTGCACGTCACCGGCGTCGGACCAGACGACGAGCACTCCTTGCCGGCGCAACGGTCGTGGTTCTGGTGGTGGGCACGGTGACTGCCGTCCTGGCGTCGGACCGCGATCACGGACCTGCGGACGGTGGGCGGCACGCCGTCGGGAAGTGGAAGCTCGTGCTCGACGACGACTTCGACAGCGACGTCTTGGATACTGACATATGGAACACCTGCCACTGGTGGGGCCCGGACGGCTGCACGATCGCCTCCAACGACGAGCTCCAGTGGTACCAGCCCGACCAGGTGTCGGTATCGGACGGACACCTGATGCTCACCGCCGACGAGCGCAGTGTCAGGGGTTCCGACGGCCGGCGGTACGAATACGTCTCCGGCATGGTCACCACCGGCCCACACGAGGATGGCCGGAGCGCACGTGTCGAGATCACCTACGGCCGCGTCGAGGCCCGTGTCCGCACCCCCACCGGAACGGGCCTGTGGTCGGCGCTGTGGATGCTGCCGTCGGACACCGACTCACGCCCGGAGATCGACATCATGGAAGCGCTCGGGAACAACCCCGGCGAGCTCCTCTTCCACCTGCACCCGATGGACCGGGACCAGGACAGTCCCGACCACCGAATGAACGACGACTCGCTCACCCGCGGGTGGCACGACATCGCAATCGACTGGGAACCCGGTGTCGTGCGCTGGTTCGTCGATGGAACCAACGTCTGGACCGTCGAGGGAGACATGGTCCCCGATGAGCCGATGTACCTGGTGGCCAACCTGGCGGTGGGTGGG
Organism: uncultured Aquihabitans sp.; assembly: GCA_964575165.1. Lineage (GTDB taxonomy): Bacteria > Actinomycetota > Acidimicrobiia > Acidimicrobiales > Microtrichaceae > Dermatobacter. The sequence continues at coordinate 93,779 of CAZNQK010000001.1, forward strand.
GTCTACCCCGGCGCTCCGAACGACGACACGAAGTTTCCCGCTCAATTCGAGATCGACCGGGTGAGGATGTGGCAACGACCGAGCTGACCCAAACGCACCGCCATGGCGCGGCCGGCTCGACCCGGCCATCGATGTCGGACCGCGCCCGAGCCCATCTGGCGGACCCGCTCCGACGCAACGGCTACTCGCTGGTGCTCGGTTCAGCGGTGACCTCCCTTCTGGGCATGGCCTTCTGGGTGCTGGCAGCCCGCCTCTACAGTCCCTCCCTCGTCGGGGTATCCGGCACGCTGATCGCCGCGATGGGCTTCCTCTCCAACGCGTCCACCCTCGGCCTGCGCAATGGGTTCATCCGGTTCCTGCCCACCGCTGACGGCGAGGCAGGGCGCTTCATCCGCAACGGCTACGTCCTCGCAGCCGGGATGGCGACCATCGCCGCTGTCGTCTTCATCCTGGGCCAACCGCTGTGGGCCGACGAGCTCAACCTGCTCCGGGAAGGACTGTGGCCGGTGGTCAACTTCGTTGTGGCAACGGCGGCGTGGACCGTCTTCGTGTTGCAGGACAGCGCGCTAACGGGACTACGGCTGGCTCCGTGGGTCCCGATCGAGAACACAGCGTTCGCTGTCGCCAAACTCCTCCTGCTGATCGCCCTGGTGTCCCTGCCTACCTGGGGCATCTTCGTCGCCTGGTCCGTGCCCGCTCTTGTTCTCTTGGTGCCGGTCAACGTCCTCATCGTGCGACGTCTCCGCTCGCGGCGCGACAGCGGGCCCCCGCGTGGCGACGGGATCGTCATCGGCCACGTTGTGCGATTCGCCGTCGGCGATCACGCCTCGGCCTTCCTCTGGTTGGCAACCACCGAGCTGATCCCGCTGGTGGTGCTCGCCCACTCCGGTGCCGATGCCAGCGCCGTGTACTTCCTGTCCTTCACCATCGCCTATTCGCTATACCTGGTGACCAGCAACATCTCGAGCGCTTTCGTGGTCGAGGCGGCCTCGCATCCCGACCGTGAGGAGGCACTGCTCCACACTGCTCTGGTGCAGGCCGTACGTCTGGTCGTGCCGGCCGCCGTCGCCGGGGCAGCCCTGGCGCCTTGGCTGTTGACGGTGCTCGGCGAGGAGTACCGGGACAACGGCGTCACCCTGCTTCGCCTGCTGTTGCTGTCCGCCATCCCTCAGCTGATCGTCGGACTGTCGCTCGGACGAGCGCGCTTACATCGTCACATCCGCCTGGTCATCATCGTGTACGCCGTAACCGCAGCATCGCTGTTCACCGGCGCCGTCCTGTTTGCGAGCGACGGACTGGGCCAGCTGGGATGGTTGTGGTTGGTCACACAGACAATCCTGGCCGTGGTGTTGGGACCGACTGTGCTGCGCCCGGACCTCGGCCGTGCCTGCGTCGACGGCGTGGTCCGGCGGGGTGGATCACTGCATCTGGGCTTTCGCCAACGCCGACGGGCCGCCGCAGCGATTGACCTGGTGCCCGAGGTGCTGCGCGCTGCCGGTGAACAGGAGCCGGTCCACACGATGCTCCGCTCGAACAGCGACGTGATCGTTGCGGCCGCTCACCTCGGAGACAGACAAGTGGTGGTGCGGCTGGCAGCTTCCGACGTCGGCGACCGGGCCGTGCAGCGCCACGAGAGGATGACGCGCCGGCTATGTGATGATCCACGCCTGAACACTTGGCGGGTGGTCGTGCCCCCAGTCGTCGTCGCGGGGACCGTCGATGGCAGACGCTTCGTGATCGAGACTCAATTGCCCGGCCGAGCGGCCGACGAGATGGGGACGATGGAACGCGCTGCCGTCGTCGCCCAGGGCGCCGAGATGATGAACGAGCTGTACCGGCTCACTACCCGTCGTAGTGTCCTGGACCAGGATCGGTTGCGAGCCCTCATCGACGAACCCCTGTCCGCCCTACGGTCCCTCCGCACCCTGCGACGCTGCAGCGAAGAGCTTGATCGGATGCAGCTGTGGCTGCACTCCGAGCTCTCTGGACGAACGGTCGAGCTGTGCTGCGTGCATGGCGACCTCTGGGCCGGCAACCTGCTGGCTCAGACCGGATCCGCTGGCCCCTCGTTGGCCGGCATCGTCGACTGGGAGAACGGTCAGACCGATGGATTGGCAGAGGCCGAGATGGCCCACCTGTGGTTGACCGAGCAGTCCGACGAGATTGGCCGCGCCCTGATCTCCGCCGCGCGCCATCCTCGCCGCTGGCCGGAGACTCGGACGCTCGACGACGGCACCGACGTGGTTGGCGCTGTCGACCTGCCCGCACGGGCGGTGCTCGTCCTGGCGTGGTTGACCCACGCAGCCGACGGCGCTCGGCGAACGTCACGGCCAAGCCCGATCTGGGTCCGACGGAACGTGAAGAGCGTGCTCGCTGCCGCGCTGGAGTTGACGAAGGATGGTCAGCATGTCCGAAGCTGAGGTGCTCGAGGTCGGGGAAGAGCCTTCTCGGCCCACTCGGCCGAGTCAGCCGGATCGGGCAGACCTGATCGGAGTAGCAGTGGTGGCGTTGGCCGCCCTTGCATGGGCGACGGGCCTGCGGGGAGCGGATCCCGCTCACATGACGGATCTCGGGCTTGTCTCCATGCTCTCCCCGCCGATGGTGCTCGGTCTCTTGCTCCTCACCGGCGGGTTCGTGGCAGCGCTTCGTCGCGATGGCCCCGGATGGCTCATGGCTCTGCACGTTGTGGTGTTCCTGGCGCTCATCCACGGAACACCCGCCGTTCTGTACGGCACGCTGCGGTACTCCTGGGCATGGAAGCACACCGGGATCGTCGAGTTCATCACCCGAACGGGCTCCGTCGACACGACGCTGCAGAACTCGCCGATCTACCAGAGTTGGCCCGGGTTCTTCGCGCTCAGCGCACTGTTGACAGAGCTGGTCGGCGCTCGCGCTGTCACCAGGATTGCCATGTGGGCGCCACTGGCGTTCAACCTTGCGAACCTGACCGCACTGGGGTTCCTGTTCAGTTCGCTGGGCGTGACGCGTCGTTTGGCGTGGCTGGCCATCTGGATCTTCTTCATCAGCAACTGGGTTGGCCAGGACTACTTCTCGCCCCAGGCCATGGCCTTCTGCCTCTACCTGGTTCTCCTGGGAGTGGTCTTACGCGGATATCGCCTCTCCACGCCCACCACCCCTCCGCTGGCCCAGCCCATAGGGCCGAGGTCGGCAGCGGCCGTAGCAGTCCTCCTCCTGGCAGCGATGGCATCGTCGCACCAGATCACCCCGGTCGTCGCCGTGCTGGTTCTCACCGGCCTCGTCGTGTTCCGCCAGGTTAGGGGTTGGTACCTCCCGGTGGCCGCCGCAGCCATGACCGTCGTGTGGGCGGTGACGGTGGGACGTGGGGTGCTGGACGACGAGATGTCGTCGCTCCTGGGAGCGATCGGTCGCCCTCTGTCCAACGCAGAAGAGACTCTGGACAAGGCGCACCACTCCGCGCCGACCCAGCAGTTCGTCAGCCAGGTGGGGCGGCTCGCGGTCGTTGCTGTGGTCCTGCTCGCCGCGATCGGCCTGTTCCGCCTGTGGCGATCCCGACGGGTGGATCCAGTCGTGCTGATTATCGTCGCTGCACCCGTTGCCCTGCCCCTACTCACCGAATTCGGCGGCGAGGTCATCTTCCGAGTCTTCCTCTTCGCCGTGCCAGGTCTGGCGCTGCTCGCCGCGGCCGCACTGGACCCGGCCAGTCCGGAGCAGCCTGCCTGGTCGGCGAGAACCGCCGGAACCCGGCGATCGGCCTGGTCACCCGCACGCACTGCGGTGACCGGGACCGTGCTGGTCGGCCTGCTCTCGGGCTTCGTGGTCGCCTACTACGGCAAGGATCAGCAGTACTACTTCTCGGAGGCAGAAATCAGCACCTCTCAGTGGCTTCTCGAGACGGCTCCTCCAGGATCGCTGATCATCGACGGCAGTCGCAACTACCCGAACCAGTTCCTGAACTACGAGCGCTTCACCTATGTGACGATCTCCAGAGAGCCAACGGAATCCTGGGAGCGAGTGGTCGAGGACCCTGTGGATCGTCTCGGGGATTGGCTGGACAACCCCCGCTACCCAGCCTCGTATCTGGTGATCACAAAGGGGATGAAGCACGACATGGCTGCCAACGGCCCCCTTCCGGCGACAGCACTCGATTCGATCGAGGACGCGCTGCGGGCGTCCCCTCGTTTCCGTTTGGCACACGAGACAGCGGACGGCGTGGTGTTCAACCTTGCCCCTGAGGAGAACCGATGAACGACGGCGACCTGCAACGGATCATCGGCGCCTGGTCGGCCTTCGCAGCACTGCTGGTGGTGATTGGACCCGGCGGTTGGATGCAGACCACCGTGTTGTCGGTGTTCGTCCTCGTATGTCCTGGGACTGCCTGGAGTCGGCACCTCCGCATGGAGCACGCGATGGACACCCTCGCGGTCGGGGTGGGGATCAGCGTGGCGGTAGGCGCCCTCGTCGCAGAGATCCTGGCCCTCACCTCATGGTGGCACCCAGCAGTCGCCTTCGCGCTCCTAGTCTTCGTGACAGTCATGGGCCTGGCGCTACCCGTCAGGCAGGGTCAGGACCGTACCCCGCAGACGGATCAGCTGGACCAGACCCGCACGTAGTCGACCAGCATCACCTTGGGGAAGGGCTCGGTCGGCGACGGATCCGGGGCGGCGTTGCCGATCGCGTGGTTGAGGATGAGGTACATCTCGTCCTCAGCTGTCGGGATGCCACAGCCGGTGTAGGACCAGCTCAGGTGGCCGTCCACGTACCAGTCGATCCTGTCGGATCTCCACCACACACCGATGGTGTGATGGCCAGCAGTGATGTCGGGTCCGACAGCAGACCGTCCGGTACTGAGGTCTGGGCCGCTGCATGTGGTGTGGAGGTGGTGCTCCCAGGACGTCCAGGATCGGTAGAACTCCACCGCGTCGATCTCAGGTCGCGAAGGGTACTGATTGCCCGCCTCGCTGCGCTCAACGGGCATCAACCAGAAGGCGGGGAATGTCTGACCGCCGGCGGGCATGCGGATGCGCGCTTCGGCGAAGCAGCCGATCGTGCAAGTAAAGCCTGCTGCGGCATCCTGACCGCCGATGTCACGCGACCCGCCGGTCTGCACCCAGCCGGAGGTGTAGCCCTTCGTGCCACCCCACTCTGCGCAGGAGTATGGCTCTTGGCGGGCGGTCAATCGGAGGTTGCCGTCCGCCACATCCACGTTGGCGGCTCGGCGGGTGTACCACTGCAACTCGCTCGGCCCAGCGCCAGCTGAGCATTCAGTCGCGAACCAGCGGTTGGGGTACCAGGAATCCCCTAGTTCGGTGCCTTCGAACTCATCGGCGAACCGAAGTTGGAAGTCACCCACGGGTCCTGAGGGCGACAAAGCGCCACCAATGGCGGTGCTGGGGGCCCCGATGCGACGAGCGACGCCATCTTCCCTGTAGGTAGGGGCAGGGACGCAACCGGCCAGCATCACAACGACCACGAAGAGGGCAGCCAGAGCGAGATGTTGCTGTAGGCGAGTGGTCAGCATCGTCCCTCAACGTCCATCAATGGTGTGTCGGCAGCGCCTGAGCCACCCTTGAGTTGGATTGCCATGAGGCGCAGAATGCACCTGCTGCCCCAGGGGGCGTTCAGACCTCGTCGAGCTCCATCGCTCCGAGGGCATCGACGGCGGCCCGGTGCTCCAGCAGGAGGATCGTCCGAGGTCCCAGCTGCACAGTGGACCCAGCCGGGTACCGCGTGGACGGCGGATCGACCGGCGACGCCGTGTCCAGCACCAGCGCCCACGCCGGCGCCCACTCCTCGGGCGGCAGCACCTGGGAGGAGGGCACGTCGGCGGCGTTGACGCACACGAGCAGCGTGTCATCGGTGACGGGCTGGCCCCGTCGACCCGTCTCGGCGAGGTCACCGTTCAGCCACATCGCCACCTGCCTGGCCTCGGGACCCCAGTCGTGCCACTCCATCGGCGTCCCCAACGACGTGAACCAGGCCACATCGGGGAGGTCATCGGACCCCGTCGGTCGACCGGTCAGGAAGCGACGACGTTGCAGACCCGGATGGCGTCGTCGGAGGGCGACGAGACGTCGACACCAGGCGAGGAACTCGAAGTCGGCACACTCCCAGTCCACCCAGGACACCTCGTTGTCCTGAGCGTACGCGTTGTTGTTCCCGTGCTGGGTCCGACCGATCTCGTCGCCGTGCGACAGCATGGGCACTCCCTGCGAGAGCATCAACGTCGCCATCAGGTTGCGTCGCAGGCGGTCACGGTGCGCGGCGACGACCGGGTCGTCCGTCGGGCCCTCGACCCCGCAGTTGGTGGAGCGGTTGTCGTCGGTGCCGTCGCGGTTGTCCTCGCCGTTCGCCTCGTTGTGCTTGT
>CAZNQK010000002.1:0-3169 GCA_964575165.1 uncultured Aquihabitans sp.
TGGTACGAGCGGGACCACTTCTACGGCGGCTGCATGATCGGCCCCTGGCTGTTCGCCGGACGTCGCTGGGTCGCAACCCGGGAGCTGAAGGACCTCCGGTTCCCTCTCGACGTCCCGACCGACGCAGCGGTGGCGGACCCGATCGACGCCGGTTCGTACCTGGCGACCTACTTCGTCCACGCGGGCCACGAGGCCGAGCACTTCGCGTGGTCGAACCGCCAGGTGTTCGAGCTCTACGCCAACGGACGGGGTTTCGACGAACGCCACCACGCCCACACCGTCCTCTACTTCACGACCGGCGACGACCACCGGGACGCCGACGGCGTGCCCGCCCACATGGCGCTCGATCACCCGTACGCCGGTCTGGTCAGCGTGCACCTCGACCGATCCGACGACGTGTCACACCCTGAGTTCACCTCGTGGTTCACCGGATCGGCGAGCGACGGTCTGTTCGCTCCCGACGCCGACGGGACGCCGTCGCCCATCGACCAGGTCCTGCACTGGCGCCCGATCATCCCGAAGGGCTCCGAGGGCGACGCACCGATGGACCTGGGCACCGGCCCCGGCACCCGAGCCCGCAGCATGCAGCTGCTGTTCCTCCAGTCGGACCCGAGAGGCGCGTGGGACCGGATCCGGACCTACGCGGCGGCGCTCGACGCCTCGGGCATCGCCACGGTCCGCCTCGTCGCCCCGTGGATCCCGACGATCCCCGGGACCGACACCTACACCGACCAGCTCTGGTAGGCACCCGGACGGCGGGCCGCTCACCGCCGGGTGTGCTCGGCGAGGAACGCGAGGGTCCGGGACCAGGCCAGCGCCGAGGCGTCCAGCTCTGCCGGAAGACGGTCGGGTCGGCCCGGTCGGTCCGATTCTGCGAACCAGTGCCCGGTTCCGGGGTAGTGGTGCACCTCGACGTGCTTGTCGAGCAGGAGGAGGTGGGCCTGCATCTCGACCAGCTCGTCGTCGGTGACCAGCGGATCGACCTCTGCGAAGTGGCCGAGCACCGGTGCGCCCAGGGCGACGAAGTCGATGTTCTGGATCCCGTAGTAGGCGACGACCGCGTCCACCGAGTCGGGTTGTCGCGTCGCTGCCCACAGCGCCCACGACGCTCCCATCGAGTAACCCACGATCGCGACCGGAGCGTCGTGGTCAGCGGCGTGCGCGCGCAACGCCACGATGCTCGACAGGACCAGCCCCGCGGTCTCGTCGGGGCTGCTGTCCGCCAGCACGTCACGGGCCTCGTCGCCATCGGCCGGATGGGCGCCGCCGAGCAGGTCGGGTGCAAGGACCGTGTACCCCTCGTCGGCCAGGGCCTCGACGACGTCCTTCACACCCCTGGTGAGACCCCACCACGAGTGCAGGACGAGCACTCCGTGACCGGGCCCCTCCTCCGGTTGCACCAGGTAGGCGCCTCCGGCCGATCGCCGGGCCGGTCGGGGAGGATCCGCGTCGCTCACCGACTCAGGTTGGCACGACGCCACCGTCGGGGCGGACCGCACGGTCGTCCAGGACGGGAGCCGCGCGTCACAGGCGGGAGGAGGCGGCGCGCCGTTGGTGGCATATTCTCCGGCGATGGCGACCGCTGCTGTGCTCAACCAGAAGGGAGGGGTCGGCAAGACCACCCTCACCCTCGGACTCGCGGCCGCCGCGCAGAGGCGGGGGGACCGGGTCCTCGTCGTGGATCTCGACCCGCAGGGCTCTGCCGGCTGGGCGATGGGAGTCGAGGCCGACGACGAGCATCTGGCCGTCGGCGACGTGCTGCGCACCGGTGACCCGAAGGTCGCCGAGGCGGCGATCGTCATGTCGGGGTGGGGTGAGGGCATCGACTGCCTTCCGGCCAGTCGGAACCTGATCGACCGCGAGGCGGACGGTTGGGCCGAGGAGTCCGTCGACCGGCTCCGTCGTGCACTCGATCCGGTGGTCGGCGACTACCGGACTGTGCTCATCGACTGCGCCCCGTCTCTCGGGCCGACGACGGTGGCAGGGATGACGGCGTCGGACGGCGTGCTCCTGGTGGTCGAGCTGTCGGCCCTGTCGGTCCGTGGCGTCGAGGCCGTGATGGACACCGTCGAGCACGTCGGCAAGGAGCACCGACCCGACCTCGACATCCTCGGCGCCGTGGTCAACCGGGCACCTCCGGTGTCGATGGAGGCCGACCGCCAGGCCGCCGAGCTGGAGCGTGTCCTCGGTCGCAACACCCTGTGGCGGCCCTACATCCCGCAGCGGACGGTGGTGAACGAGGCGGTCGGGCACCGCTGCCCGGTCCAGGACCTCGGCTACAGGGCGCGGGGAGTGGTCGCCGTCTTCGACGAGCTGTACACCCGCCTGCTCAGCGTCCTCCCGGACTGAGCTGTCCGTCCGGACCCGGAATCCCTCCGGGGCGGTGGCGTCGGCCTGACAGACTCGCGTCATGCCGACGCTGCCGGACCCCATCGCTCCGCATCCCGCCCGTGACGCGTCCCTCGCGTCGATGCGGGCGATCGAGGCCGGTGACCGTGGTGCGTGGCTGGCGCTGTTCGCTCCCGAGGCCGTCGTCGAGGATCCCATCGGCCCGTCGCCGTTCAGCCCTGACGGACGGGGTCATCACGGGCCGGCCGAGATCGGCGCCTTCTACGACTCGGTGATCGGACCGAACGAGGTGCGCTTCCGCATCGATCAGAGCTGGGCGTGCGGGTCCGAGGTCGCCAACGTGGGCACCATCACCACGACCATGGGCGACGGCACCGTCGTGCACACCGATGGCGTGTTCACCTACAGGGTCGACGACGACGGGATGATCACGGCGCTGAGGGCCTACTGGGAGATGGACCGCCTCCGGTTCGGCTGACCAGGCCACCCCCACCAGCACCAGCAGCACCCGCTTTGTTCCTGATATGTGGCGGATATCCGCCACACATCGGGAACAAAGCCGGGTGGGACGAGCGTGCTGGCCGAGCGTGGGTCAGCCCAGGTTCTGGCTGACGAAGTCCCAGTTCACGAGGCTGTCGAGGAACGTCGTGATGTAGTTCGGGCGGGCGTTGCGGAAATCGATGTAGTAGGCGTGCTCCCACACGTCGATGGTGAGCAGGGCCTTCGCTCCGTGCTTCATCGGCAGATCCGCGTTCGCGGTCTTCATGATCTCGAGGCCCGAGCCGTTGTCGACGAGCCAGGCCCAGCCGGAGCCGAACTG
>CAZNQK010000002.1:3269-5907 GCA_964575165.1 uncultured Aquihabitans sp.
GCGTCCTGGGCGTAGGGCAGGGCGGGCAGTTCGAATGCCATGGGTCGTCCTCTCGGATCAGCGGTTCGTTGTCTCGTGGCGCAACCTACCCCGCTCCACAGCGATCGACCGCCAGCACTCCCCGACCGACGACGTTCGAGCGGTCACGCCCCGTGCTCGGCAACCTCGCCCCCGTCGGCGGTGACCGGCACGAACTGCACCGCGATCGCAGCCAGACCGACCACGAGCGCCATCACCCCCCAGACCCCGGGCGGTGGGTACTGGAGGTCGAAGAAGTGAGCGAGACCGGGGATGGCGAGCACCACGAAGACCGCGGCGGCCATCGACCCGACCAGGACCCAACGCCACGGCGGCAGCGTACGGGTGAGCCTCAACAGCAGCAGCAGTCCGACGCCCAGCAGGGTCATCGTCGCCGATGAGCGCGCGTCGACCAGGTTCGTGTCGGCCACCTCACGTGCGTAGAAGTAGACGGCCAACGCGGCGACGGCGGCGATCACACCGGCGTGCACGGCGAAGCGGACCACCCGTCCCACGAATCCGGCGCGGACGTGGCGCGGATCCGGGGCGAGAGCGAGGAAGAAGCCCGGGATGCCTACGCTGAGGGAGCGCACCAGTGTCAGGTGTCGGGGCAGGAAGGGGTAGTCGGTGCCGACGATCGCGATGACCAAGGACATGCACACCGAATAGACGGTCCCGTAGATGAACAGGTTGGCGGCCCGTTCCACGCTGTTGGTCACACGTCGGCCCTCGGCCAGCACGCCGGGCAGGATCGAGAAGCGGTTGTCGAGGAGGACGAGCTGTGCCACGGCCCTGCTCGCGGCGCTGCCGGCGCCCATCGCGATGCCCATGTCGGCGTCCTTGAGCGCGAGGACGTCGTTGACCCCGTCACCGGTCATGCCGACCACGTGGCCACGCGACTGGAGAGCGCGGACCATCTCCCTCTTCTGCTGCGGACGCACCCGGCCGAACACCACATGGGAGTCGATGGCGTCGGCCAGCGCCGCGTCGTCGCCGTCGGGCAGGTCCCTCGCGTCCATCACCTTGCCCGCGTCGGGCACGCCGGCTCTCGCGGCAACGGCCGAGACCGTCGCAGGGTGATCACCGGAGATGACCTTCAGGGAGATCCCCTGGCCAGTGAGGTAGCGGAGGGTCTCGGTGGCGTCGTCGCGGATCGCGTCCTCGAACAGTACGAGGGCACGCGGCCGGATGTCGACGGGCAGGTCGTGACCTGTGAGCGCCGCGGCGGTCGCGAGGAGCACGACCCGGTGACCGGCCTCGGCCTGCTCCCGGACCGCGACGGCGACGCTCTCGTCGTCGGGCACCATCAGCTCAGGGGCTCCGAGGTACACCGCTCCGTGATCCTCGAACGAGGCCGCTGACCACTTGCGCGCCGAGGAGAACGGCACCGTGGCGTCGAGCGTCCAGCGCGGGTCGTCGGTGTGGGCCCGGGCGATCGCAGCGAGCGTGGCGTTCGGTTCCGGGTCCGACGCAGCGAGGGCGGCCAGGAGCTGCTCGACCGACGGGTCATCGCCGCCGAACGACCGGTCATCGCCGCCGAACGACATGGCATCGCGACGTCCGCCCCGGTTCTCGCCGTCCAGGACCACGATGCCGGTGGCGACGATCTCGCCCGTCGTGATCGTGCCGGTCTTGTCCAGGCACAGCATGTCGACCCGGGCCAGCAGCTCGACCGAGGCCAGCTCACGGAGCAGGGCGTTCCGGCGCGCGAGCTTCACGACGCCGGCCATGAAGGCGATGCTGGTGAGGAGGACGAGCCCGTCGGGCACCATCGCCACGGCAGCGGCCACCGTCCCGGAGAGCGCGTCTCGCCAGTCCTCGCTCGTGTCGAGCAGCCTCCAGAGGAGCAGCAGCGCGATCGGTGGGAGGATCAGCATGAGGGTCTTCAGGATCCGGTCGACCCCTCGTCGCAGATCGGAGTGCACAAGGGTGAACTCCCTGGCCGCACCAGCGAGCGATGCCGCGTAGGACTGGTCGCCTATCCGGGTCGCACGGAAGGACCCCGAGCCGACGGCGACGAAGCTGCCAGACATCACCTCGTCTCCGGGTGCCTTGTCGACCGGGTCTGACTCACCCGTGAGCAGGGCCTCGTCGAGCTCGAGACCGACCGAGGACTCGACCCGACCGTCGACGACGACCTGGGCGCCCGGGCCGAGGACGAGCAGGTCGTCGGCCACGACCTGTTCGAGCGGGATCTCGCTCTGCTCGCCATCGCGCACGACGACGGCGTGCGGCGTGTCGAGCACCGCGAGCCGGTCGAGTGCGGCGCGTGCCCGCAGCTCCTGGACCGTCCCTATGACCGAGTTCGCGACGATGACGAACCCGAAGAGCATGTCGGGGCTGAACCCCTGGGCGACGACGATCAGGACGAGCAGCGTGCCGACGATCCCGTTCACCGGTGTGAGGACGTTGGCCCGCAGGATCTGGGCCGTGGTGCGCGACGGGTCCTCCGGCACGTGGTTGACCCGGCCGTCGGCGATCCGTTCGGCGACCTCGTCGGATGTCAGACCGGCGCCCGTTCCTGTCACCGCTGCATCCGACATCCAGGGTCGGAGGCTACAGAGGCACCGCTACCGACTGGGCTCGCCGAACTCGGGTCATCTCGCGCCCCATGTCGGCG
>CAZNQK010000002.1:6007-19014 GCA_964575165.1 uncultured Aquihabitans sp.
GCGCCCCATGTCGGCGTCAGACGACCCGAGTTCGCCGGGCTCAGAGAGCCGAGACGACCGCGTCGACGAGGCCCTCGATCGAGTGGACCTGGGCCTCGACGGTCACATCCAGGCCCAGCTCCCGGGCGGTTGCCGCCGTCACCGGCCCGATGCATGCGACCACCGCCGGGGCCCCGGCCACGGCGGCCTCAGGTCCGCCCATCGCTGCGACGAAGTTGCGCACCGACGAGGACGACGTGAAGGTCACGGCATCGGCGGCGCGCACCCGTTCGCGGGTCGGCTCGTCGAAGTCCACGGAAACGGTCCTGTAGGCCTCCACCACGTCGACGTCCCAGCCCCGGGCACGCAGCCCGTCGGGCAGCACGTCCCTGGCGACCGCCGCTCTCGCCAGCAGGACCCTCCCGCCTCCCGCAGGCGGGTCCTCGAACGCATCGAGCAGCGACTCCGCGACGAAGTGCTCGGGCACCAGGTCGGGCACCACCCTGGCGGACGCCAGCGCTGCGGCGGTCCCCGGACCCATCACGGCGACGCGGACCCCGGCGAGGTCCCGGCCGTCACGCAGCTCGGCAGCGAAGCGCTCCGCGCCGTTCGGTGACGTCAGCACCACCCAGTCGTAGTCGCCGACCTCGGCGACGGCTCGCCGCAGCGCCTCTCCCCCGTCGGTCGGACCGTCGACCCGGATCGTCGGGGCAGACACGACCTCCGCTCCCGCGTCGCGCAGCGCCCGCGACAGCTCCGGCGACTGCTCACGCGTCCTGGTCACCACCACGGACCGACCGAGCAGCGCGCGGCGCTCGAACCAGTCCAGGCGCTGGGCGGCGACCTCGCCGATCACGATGGTCGACGGCGGCCGCAGCGGGTGATCCGCCAGCGTCGCCAACGTCGCCCGGATCGTCTCCTGGGTCGCCCTGGTCCCCCACCGGATCGCGGCGGCCGGAGTGTCGGGCAACAGACCACCGGCCTGGAGGCGGGCAGAGATCTCAGGCAGGTTCTTCACGCCCATCAGCACGACGATCGTCCCACCGACCTGGGCGAGCGCCTCCCAGCCGACGTCGGTCGGGCCCTTCGACGGGTCCTCGTGACCCGTCACGACGGTGAGGCTCGTCGACGAGTACCGGAGCGTGACCGGGATGCCCGCGTAGGCAGGCACCGCAACGGCGGAGGTCACACCGGGAACGACCTCGTAGTCCACTCCCGCGGCGTCGAGCGCTGCGGCCTCCTCCGCTCCTCGGGCGAAGACGAACGGGTCGCCACCCTTCAGGCGCACGATGCTCCGGCCGGTTCGTCCGAGATCGACGAGCAGCGCGTCGATCTCGGCCTGCGGCGTGGACGGCCCGTCCGGGGACTTGCCGACGTCGACGAGCTCGGCATCGACCGGCGCCAGCTCCAGCAGCTCGGCAGCTGACAGACGGTCGTGGACGACCACGTCGGCCCGGGCGAGGACCTCGGCTCCGCGGACCGTGATGAGGCCCGGGTCACCGGGTCCTGCGCCGACCAGGTAGACGGTCACGTCCGCTCGCCCGTCCCGGCACCAGACCGACCGGCGTCGGCGGCGGCGAGCAGGCGTCGGGCCAACGCCGTGCCGACCGACTCGGGGTCGTCTCCGACCTCCGTCCTGTGGTGCATTTGCATCGATCCGCTCCCGTCGACCTGTCCGAGCACGCCCTGCATGCGCAGGACCCCGTCGTCGAGGGCCACAGCGTGAGCGCCGGCAGGCAACGAGCAGTCGCCGCCGAGCTCGGTCAGGAACGCCCGCTCGGCGTCGACCGTGCGGCGGCTCGGGGCGTGTTCGATCAGGGTCAGGCAGCTCCGCAGTCGCTCGTCATCGGAGCGGCACTCGACGACCAGAGCCCCCTGCGCGACCTGCGGGACGACGAGGGTCGCCGGTAGGACGTCGCTGATGCGATCCGCCACGCCGAGGCGCTCGAGAGCGACCGCTGCCACGACGATGGCGTCGAAGCGTGACGCCTTCTCGAGGCGCGTGGCCATGTTGCCCCGCAGGTCCTCGAAGCGGAGGTCCGGTCGCAGGTGACCGAGCTGCAGGCGTCGCCGGGCCGAGCCCGTCGCCACGACCGCGTCAGGCCGCAGGTCGATCAGGCGGCTGCCGACCAGGGCATCGCGAGGGTCACCCCGCTCGGGTACGGCGGCGATCACCAGACCGTCGGGAGTTCGGGCCGGCAGGTCCTTGCCGGAGTGGACGGCAACGTCGGCCCGACCGTCGAGCAGCGCCGCCTGGACCTCGGTGGCGAACACGCCCTTGCCACCGATCTCCGACAGCGGAAGGTCGGTGCGGCGATCGCCCTCGGTGCTCACTCCGACGATCTCGACGTCGACCTCGGGCGCGGTCGCGCGGATGGCCGATGCGACGTGGTCGGCCTGCCACCGGGCCAGCGGCGAGGTCCGCGTGGCGATCCGGACCAGCACGCCCGGCTCAGCCCCGGTCGGCAGGATCGGGGCTGACGGGAGGGTCGTCGGCGTCGAGCTCGAGGTCGAACAGCTCCCGCACCGACTCGGTCAGACGCTCACCACGCCCCGATCCGGCGGCATCACGCAGGCGCACCGTCGGCTCGTGGAGCAGCTTGGACACCAGACCCCTCGTCATGGCCTCGACCGCCGCCCGTTGCTCCGCGGTCAGATCCGCCAGGGATGATGCGGTCCTTGCGAGCTCCCGGCACCGCAGCTCCTCGGCCCGGCCACGCAGCGCGGTGATCACAGGCGCCGCCGAGCGCACGTCGATCGAAGTGGCGAAGCGCTCGACCTCGTCGTCGACGATGCCGCGCACAGCGGCGACCTCGCGACGGCGACCGGCGATGCCCGCCTCGGCGAAGGCGGCGACCGCGTCCATGTCGAGCAGCTCGACGCCGTCGAGGCCGGCGATGCCGGGGTCGATGTCACGCGGCACGGCGATGTCGACCGCGATCAGCGGCGTCGTCCGACCCGCCAGTGCCGCCACGACCTGGTCGGCGGCCACGACCACGTCAGGGGACCCGGTCGTGGCGATCACCACGTCCGCTCCGTCGAGGACCGTCGTCAGGTCCGAGAGGCGTGCCGCATGAGCCGTGAGGCCCTCGTGAGCGGCGGTCTCCCGATCGACCAGGTCCCGGGCCCGCTCGAGCGTGCGGTTGACGACGACCATCTCGGCCACGCCGGCGTCGGCGAGGAACGAAACCACGCCGCGGCCCATCGCACCGGCGCCGACGACGACGGCCCGCGCCCCGGCGAGGCCGGCACGGGCCCGTGCCGCTGTGCACTCGTCGGAGGCGGCCAGTCCCACGTTGCGCAGCTCGGCGAGCCGTTCCCCGGCGAGGATCACCGCCGCCTGCGAGACCGACGTGACGTGGCGGGCGATCGAGGTCTCGGTCCTGGCCCGCTTGCCGACCCGCAGCGCGTGCCGGAACAGCAGGTTCATCGTGCGACGCGCCGTGCCCTCGCTCTGGGCGACCTCCCACGCGGACCGGACCTGACCGAGGATCTCGTGCTCACCGGGTACGGCCGAGTCCAGGCCGGCCGACACCTCGAACAGGTGCCGGATCGCCTGGTCGTCGTAGTGGACGTACAGGCTGTCGGCGAAGCGCTCGGGAGGCATGAACGTCAGGTCGGAGAAGAAGTCGCGCACCTCCGCGTAGGCACCGTGGAAGCGCTCCGCCACCACGTACACCTCGGTGCGGTTGCATGTCGCGAGTACCACGACCTCGGAGGTGTCGATCCCGCCGTCGATCGAATGGAGCAGCTTGGGAAGTCGATCCGGGGCGATCGCCATGCGCTCGAGCAGGTCGAGCGGCGTCGTTCGGTGGTTTGCTCCTACGACGACGACGGACACGAGCCGGTAGCGCTCCTGGTTGAGGTCGGCCGGCCAGGGGGTGCGACGCTCCCCGACACGGTCGAATCGGACCGCACCAGCATGCTGCGCGACGCCTCGCCCCGCCAGTCCGACCGCTCGGGGACGGGAACCGCGTCGGGCCCCGGACCGCTCCCGGAAGGTCGTCAGCCCGCGTCGCGTTGACGGCGGGTGCGGTCCTCGTGGAAGGCCAGGATCTGGAGCTCAACAGCGAGATCGACGTCGCGGACCTGGACGCCGTCCGGGACGTCGAGCACGGTCGGTGCGAAGTTCAGTATCGAGGTGATGCCGGTCTCGACCAGGTGGTCCGCTGCCTCCTGCGCTGCGGCGGGCGGCACGGCCACGATGCCGATCGCCACCTGCTCGTCCGCCACGAGGCGCGCGAGCTCGTCCTGGTGGCGCACGACGAGCCGTCCGAGGGGACGACCGATCTTCTCGGGGTCGACGTCGAAGACGCCCACCACGGTGAAGCCTCGGTTGGTGAACCCTGCGAAGGATGCCAGCGCCGCTCCCAGGTTCCCCGCTCCGACGATCACGCACGGCCAGTCGTGATCGAGGTTGAGCTCGCCGCCGATCTCGACCAGCAGGTGCTCGACGTCGTAGCCGACGCCACGGGTGCCGTAGCTGCCGAAGTGAGACAGGTCCTTGCGGACCTTGGCGGCGTTGACGCCGGCGAGGTCGGCCAGCTGCTCCGACGACACGGTGCGACGGCCTTCGACCTGGAGGTCCAGCAGGCAGCGGTGGTAGAGGGGCAGGCGCTCGACGGTCGCGGCGGGGATCGACGCACGACCGGATGGAGCCATCCGTCGAAGGTACCCCGCTCGTGCGTTCTTTCACAAAGTCTCGCTCGGGGCCGCCACGACGGGACAAGCTGGTCGCGATGCACGAACGACGGCCCGGATCGGCGCGTCCCACCCTGCGCCGCCCCACGGGCCGGTCGAGCCAGTGAGCGCCGCAGCAGCAGCGGGCGCACTCGCCACGCTGATGTCGGTCGCGTTCGGTCTGTCGACTCTCGAGCGCTGGATGACCCGGAGCAAGCCGCACGAGCTGGCGTGGACCGTGTCGCTCGCCATGTTCGCCCTCGCATCGTTCGCCTACTTCACCGCCGCGGCGATCGGGTGGAGCGACCCGGTGTTCAGGGCGTTCTACCTGTTCGGCGCCATCCTGAACGTGCCGTGGCTCGCTCTCGGCACCGTGTACCTGCTGGCCGGGGTCCGCAGCGGCGACAGGGCCCGGTGGTGGCTCACGGTGGCGAGCGCGTTCTGCGCCGGGGTCGTCGTGACAGCCCCCATCTCGGGGTCTCTCGACGGCACCGGCATCCCGTCCGGCAAGGAGGTGTTCGGCGCCGGGCCCCGGATCATGGCCGCCGTCGGATCGGGCCTCGGAGCGACGGTCCTCATCGCCGGCGCTCTGTGGTCCGCCGTGCGGCTGGTGAGGCTCCGGCGACGCCCCGAGGTCGCCGCCGGCATGCCGATCCCCCCTGGTCGTCTGGCGCTGACGAACCTGCTCATCGCGATCGGATCGGTCGTCCTCGGCACCGGCGGGACGCTGTTCGGCACCGGTGAGCAGATGGTCGACTTCGGGATCTGGCTGGCCGCCGGCATCACGATCCTCTTCGCCGGGTTCCTGGTGTCGAACCCGGGGTCGACGGCTGCCGCGGCGACGAGCGGATCACGCCGGCCCAGCTCCCCGTACTGGGACGAGATCTACGAGATCGCGACCGCTGGGCGCACCCCGACCGGCAGTGCCGACGTCGCGCCGGGTCGACTCAGCCCAGGAGGCGGCGGATGACCTTGCCACCCATGCCGCGGGGGATCTCGTCGACGAACCACACCTTGTTCGGGCACTTGTAGTGGGGTAGGCGCTCGCCGCAGAAGTCGATCACGTCGTCCTCCTCGATCGACATGCCCGGACGGCCCTTCACGTAGGCCTTGACCGATTCACCGGTGTGCGGATGCGGCACCCCGACCACGGCGCACTCGTCGATCGCCGGGTGCTCGAGCAGCACCTCCTCGACCTCGGCGGGGAACACGTTGAAGCCCGACACGATGATCAGGTCCTTCGCCCTGTCCACCAGGTACAGGTTGCCGTCGTCGTCGACCACGCCGACGTCGCCGGTGTGCAGCCATCCGTCCACGAGGACCCGATCCGTCGCCTCCTGGTCCTCCCAGTAGCCGGCGAACACGTTCGGTCCACGGACCAGCAGCTCGCCGTGGTCGCCGATCAGGACGTCGTCGCCGTCGGAGTCGACCAGGCGCACCTCGAGTCCGGGGAGCGGGACCCCCACCGAACCGCTGGGCGTGACGCCTGTGATCGGGGCGGCCACCACCGGCGATGCCTCGGTCAGCCCGTAGCCCTCCTGGAGCTGCACCCCGTAGCGGTCCTCGATCGCCTGGGCGACCTCGACCGGCAACTTCGCCGCCCCTGAGATCGCCCGTCGCACCGTCGACATCTCGCTGCCGTCCACGCCCGGGAGCCCGGCGAACGCGGCCCACATCGTCGGAGGTCCCGACATCGTCGTGACCCCGTGCCGCACGACCGTCTCGAGAGCGGACACCGGGTCGAACCGCTCGATCAGCACCACGCGCGCCCCGACCGCCATCGAGACCCCGAGCATCACGTTGAGACCGAAGATGTGGAACATGGGCAGCAGCCCGAAGACGACGTCGTCCGCGTTCTGGACCTGCTCGTCACCGGCGAGCACCTGGCGGATGTTCATCAGCAGGTTGCCGTGGGTCAGCATCGCCGGCCGGGGAGAACCCGCCGTGCCCGAGGTGAAGATCAGCACCGCGAGGTCATCGGGATCCCGGTCGACGACCGGCGCCGGCTCGCTCTCCAGCAGCGAGTCGAGCTCGACGCCGAGCGGACCCGGCTCGAACCCCGCTCCCACGAAGAGCCGGACGAGGGGGAGGTCGGACCAGTCGATCTCGCGCAGCGCGTGGCGCGCGGTCGGCGTCGCCACGATCGCGGATGCTCCGGATGCCCGCAGCTCATGAGCCATCGCCGTCGACGGGTTCGTCGGGTTCAGCGGCACAGCCACCAGACCGGCACCGATCGTGGCCAGGTAGGTGACGACGAAGTACCAGTTGTTCCCGGCGATGATCGCGACCCGCTCACCCGGCTCGAGACCGAGACCCATGAGGGCGCCACGCAGCCGGGCGACCTGGTCGCGCAAGGAGCCGTAGGAGGTCTCGCGGCCGCGGCTGATCAGTGCGACGGCGTCGTCCGGGTGGGCATCGATGATGGTCGCCAGGTTCACCGGCGGCGACGCTAGCCCGGCTCCGGGGGTGCGGACTCCCTAACGGGCGAGCACGACGAGCTGGAGGAACGTCGCTCCGACGATCACGAGCAGCAGAACGACGATCGCGAGCGTGGTGTAGCGCCTCATCCGGGGTCTCCTCCGGTCTCGAACGGCTGCCGGCCGAACTTCACGGTGACGGACGTGGCCGACACGACCGCTGCGGGACCGTCGGCCTCGGCGTCGATCGGTCGGAGCGTCACCGCGTCGCCGGCGGCCACCCCCAGGTCCCTGGCGGCCGACGCCTGGCGGGCGACCAGTGCGATCAGCCCGTAGCTGTCGACGACCAGCGCGACGGCACCGACACCGACCTCGTCGAACGCGCCGACCCGTCGCGCCGTGCGGCGGCCGTCGTCGAGGAGCACCTCGAAGTGGTCGCCGCCCAAGCGGTCGAGCTCATCGGGATCGACGTTGAGCTGCACGTTGCCGAAGCGGTCGACCCACAGGACCTGGGCGATGAGGGCGCCGTCCTCCTCACGCGTGAGAGGCAGCAGGCCGGGGAACAGCGTGGCGGGATCGACCTCCTCGCCGAGCTCGGAGAGCGGCACACCACGACAGAGGTGCGCAGCCGCCGGGGCGAACACGTCGCGACCGTCGAACAGGGATCCGGCCGCGTCGAGCTGGTATCCGGGGTTGTCCAGCACCACGGCCCGGGTCGCTCCGCCGAGCATGCCGACCGCAGGCGCGAGCAGCCCGTTGTCGGGCCCCACGAACACGGCCCGGCCGTCACTGACCTCGATCGCGACCGGTCGGCGATGGGTCCCGACGCCGGGGTCGACGACGGCAACGATCACGCCCGGAGCCAGGTACTGGACGCTGCGGGCGAGGGTCAGTCCGGCGGCCCGGACGTCGTAGGGGTCGATGCCGTGCGTGATGTCGATGACGGTCGTCCCAGGGGCGAGCTGGTGGATCACCGAGTGCACGATGCCGACGAACTCGTCGCGGTGGCCGTAGTCGGACAGGAACGAGACTGTGTTGTACCTGGGGCTGACCACGGCCTCCGACCGTACCGCCTTCACGAATCCTTCCCGAACTGGCTTCTCACGGTCGACGATCAGGCACCGAGCTCGATGGAGCGCGCGGTCGCCGCGGCCACCGCGTCGATCACCGCCGCTCGCACCGCTGCGGACTCGAGGACCCGGAGGCCGGCAGCCGTCGTGCCCCCGGGTGAGGTGACCGCTGCACGGAGCCCCTCCGGCCCTTCTTCGGAGCTGGACAGGAGTTCGGCGGCTCCCAGCAGCGTCTGGCGGGTCAGCGAATCGGCGACGTCGCGGGGCAGACCGGCCAGGACACCGGCGTCGATCAGGGCCTCGGCGATCAGGAACACGTAGGCGGGACCCGACCCCGACAACCCTGTGACGGCGTCCATCGAGCGCTCGGGGACCCTCACGACCGTTCCCACCGCTCCGAGGAGGTCCTCGGCCCAGTCCAGGTCGGCGTCGGTCGCGCCCGACCCGCCGCAGATCGCCGATGCCCCGGCGCCGACCAGCGCCGGTGTGTTGGGCATGGCCCGGACCACCGCCGAGCGGGATCCGACCACGTCCTCGAGAGTCCTCGTCGACACGCCGGCTGCGATCGACAGGACCCGTCGGAGCGAGCGGCCCGACGCCGCGGCGAGCGCTCCGACCGCGTCGGCGGGCTTGGTCGCGACCACGACGGCCTCAGCGGAGAGCGGCGCAGCCACCACGCGGAGTCCGGGGCGGGCGGCGGCGAGCTCGTGTCGTCGGGCCTCGGAGATCTCGACGACCGCGAGCTCGTCGACCGGGCGGCCGGCGTCGATCAGACCGCCAAGGAGGGCGTCGGCCATACGGCCGCCGCCGAGGAACATCAGCGGGACGACAGCGGCTTCGTCAAGGGGCTCTGACGGCATCCTCGGAGCCTAACGGCGGAGGACGGATCGCTTCCCCGACGACCCATCCTCCGCACCGACGACCATACGGACGAGCGGCGCCCATGTCATCGGGGACCGCTCCCCGGTCTCATCCCGGCGTTCTGTGTGCATCTCACGTCGCCCCACGACGTCATTTGCACACAGAATCCTGGGTGATCAGAAGCGGGAGGCGAAGCCGATCCTCATCGCAGGACGGAACAGTCGCTCGACCACGGCGTAGCTCGACCCGAGGAGCCGGTCGACGACCTCCTCGTCCACCCACGCGGCAGGGACCTGGCCCGTCACGTAGACGGCGTCCTCGTCGCCGATGCACAGGGTCAGGTCCGGCAGCTCGCGGTTGCGTCGGAGCATCCACTCGTAGAGCTCACCGGCGTTCTCCTCGGGGGCCGGCATCAGATAGGTCTCGACGTGGAGGTTCCGCTGGCGCAGCAGGAACCACACCGTGAAAACCGAGCGCTCCTCGCCGGTCACCCGCACGAACCAGCGACGTTCGCCGGAGACGTCGTCGCGCACGACCGCCTGCACCATCGGGTTGTCCCGCAGGTGTCCAGCGAGCCACCTGTCGATGCCGGCCTCGAGTGCGTCGAGCTCGTCGGGCGACAGCGGTCGCTCGGCGCCGATCACGCGCAGGCGACCGGGGTCCGCGTCGACAGGTCGGTGTAGAGGCGCCGCAGCCTCGCCGCCGTCGTCGGCCACGAGTAGCGCCGCGCAGCGAGCGCTCCCGCCGCTCCCATGCGTGACGTGCCGTCCTGGTCCCCCAAGAGAACGTCGATGCGAGCGGCGAACTCGGCCGGTTCCCTACCCTCCACCAGGCGGCCCGTCACCCCGTCCTCGACGAGGGTGCGCAAGCCGCCCACGGCCGACGCGACCACGGGCACGCCGCACGCCGCCGCCTCGAGCGCCACCAACCCGAACGACTCCGATCGACTCGGCACCACGACCACGTCCGCGGCCCGGTACCAGCTCGACAGCATGTGGTGGGGCTGGGGCTCGACGAACGTGACACGGTCGCGGACGCCCAGCTGGTCGACCAGGGCGAGCACCCGGTCCAGCTCGGTCGGACCGTCAGGACCGCTCGGTCCACCGACCACGACCAGCCGCGCCGATCGGTCGGCGAGCAGCGAGAGGGCACGAACCGCGACCGTCAGCCCCTTGAGCGGCTGGATCCGACCGACGAACAACACGGTCGGCCGGTCGTCGAGACCGAGTGCAGCGCGGGCGCCGTCGCGGTCACCCGGCGAGAAGAAGGCGTGGTCGACACCGGACGGGACGAGCTCGATCCGATCGGCGTCCGCGCCGTACAGGCCGACGAGCTGCGCTGCCTCGACGGGGTTGGACGCGCAGATGGCGTCGCAGCAGCCGATCACCGTCGCCTCGGCCGCCTCACGTGCCCCCGGCTCCTCGTCACCGCCCTCGGCCTTGACCCTGGCCAGCGTGTGGAAGGTGGCGACGAGTGGCAGGTCCAGACGGTGCTTCAGGTCGTGAGCCGCCACAGCAGACAGCCAGTAGTTGGCGTGCAGGGCCTGGGCGGGGTGCTCGGCGAGATCGACCGCGACGCCCTCGGTGAACTCGGCGATGACCTCGGGCAGCGATTCCTTCGGCAGGTCAACGGGTCCCGCTGCGACGTGGACGACCTCGAACCCCGGCTCGACCGTCACCCGGTCGGGCAGGTCGTCGTCCCAGCGCCGCACGTACACGCGGACGTCGACGCCGGCCTGGGCCAACGCTGCGGAGAGCTCGCGGACGTACACGTTCATGCCGCCCGAGTCGCCGGTGCCCGGCTGCACGAGCGGCGACGTGTGCATCGAGACCACTGCGACGGAACCCACGATCAGATTGAACGCGCTCCGCCCGGGATCATTCCCGGTCGCGCTGAGGAGGGTCCTGCCGGCATCGTCGCAGTGCGGGTCTCAGCCGGCGATCGGCGTGTCGGATGCGCCGTCGCCGTCAGCCGTCTCGTTCTCACGACGGAACGACTGGTAGATGCGGATCAGGGACTTCTTCTGCTCTTCGGTGATCGACGGGTCGCGACGGATCTCGACGATCGGATCCACCCGGTCGGAGGGCTCGTCCAGGATGCCGGCCCGCACGTAGAGGGTCTCGCTCGAGATCTCGAGGGCGCGGGCGATCTGCTGGAGGATCTCCGCAGACGGTCGGCGGAGACCACGTTCGATCTGGGAGAGGTAGGGGTTCGACACCCCGGCGGCCTCGGAGAGCTTGCGCAACGACATCTGACCGACGTTGCGCTGCTCGCGGATGAACTCACCGAGCTCGTGCCAGCGTCGATCCAGGTCGTCCTTCATGCCGGACGAGGCTACCGCGACAAGCGCGAACCCCGGTTTCGCAGCAGCAAGCAGCCGGACCCAGGACGGCGCGGCGGCCGCCGTGGGTCAGGGGTCAGGACAGCAGGTCGTCGACCGACGCGCCGGCCCGATACCGCGACACGAGCTCGTCCTGCACCCTGTCGATGCGCCTGTGGACGTCATGACGGGCGGCTGACACCTCGCGCTCCTCGATCGCGATGCCGGCGGCGGCGTCGGCGAGCGCGCCGTCGGACACGTCGGTGAGGTCTCCGAGCGCGGCCGGGCCGAGGAGTCGGTCGACACCAGCGACCAGGTCATCGGCCCACGCCGGCGGATCGAGCTCCGGGTTGGGTCGGGGCAGGCCCGGGCCTCGTGTGTGGGCAGCCAGCGCGTTCGGGAGACGGTGGACGAGGTCACGGTCGGGATCGTGCTCCGCCCGACGTTCCATCTCGACCGACACCGTGTCGAGTCGGCCCTGGATCAACCGACGGGCGTACGAGAGCCCGTTCTCGATCTCCTGGTACCGGTCCCGCAGCTCACGGAGCTCCGGCAGCGTCAACGCCGACAGGTCCGCCGGTTCGTCGAAGGTGATCAGCTGGTCGAGAGAGAGGTCCACCACGAGCCGCAGGCTATCGAGCTGACCCGCGGAACCGACCGACCCCGGACAGTTCGCCATGCCAGGGCTCCCTCAGGACAGGGCTCCCTCGCTACAGGGCTCCCTCGCTACAGGGCTCCCTCGCTACAGGGCCCAGGCCGCTACGAGGAACACGGGAGCGGACAGCACGTAGGCGTCGAGGCGCCGGAGTGCCCGGGCTGGCGCATCGGGGGCGGGGAGGCACCGGGTGGTGATCCACTGCCCGGCCGGACAGGCCGCTGCGCACGCCACTCCGACGACCGCAGCCGATGCCGCGTCGAACGGCGGTGCCTGGAACATCGCCATGGTGAACGTGACTGCGAGCACGCCGACGATCCCGGTCACGGGCCCCTCGATCGAGCTCACGGAGTCGGCCCCGCCGACGAAGAACCCGGCGTCGTACAGGGACACGGCCATGACGAGGAAGAGACCCGTCCAGAGGTGGGCGCCCACGACCAGCACCACCGCGGCGACGGTCATCGCCGGCAGGAGCACGGCGACGGACAATGCCGTCACCTCACCTCGATCGAGCGCGCTCGAGGACCCGGCCGATGACCTGCGGGTCGACCCCGCCATCGCGACCGCAACACCCAACGACGCTGCCACGACGACCAGGGCTGCGCCGGCGATCCCGGTGCCGAACGCGGCTGCCGCAGCGACCGACAGGACCACCGCAGCAGCGAGCACGCTCAGTCCGAAGGGAGCGCCGTCGGGCGCATC
Organism: uncultured Aquihabitans sp.; assembly: GCA_964575165.1. Taxonomy (GTDB): domain Bacteria; phylum Actinomycetota; class Acidimicrobiia; order Acidimicrobiales; family Microtrichaceae; genus Dermatobacter. The sequence goes on from CAZNQK010000002.1 coordinate 18,692, forward strand.
CGGCGCTGACCCCGATCGACCCGCGGACCCGGACCCGGATCCGCCCGGCCACCACACGCCCAGAAGCTCCCACGCGGCCGCCGCACCGACGATGCCCCACAACGCCGCAGCAGGGCCCCGTCCGGCGGTGACCGCAGCGAGCGCGAGGAAGAACCACAGGATGCCGAATCGGACCTTGGGCCCGTCGGTCGCCGGTCGGAACCCGCGACGGCTCGGTTCGGTGCTCGATGCACGCCCGGGAGCGCTCCCGTTCGAACCAGCAGAGCCCTTCGAACCAGCAGAGCCCTTCGAACCAGCAGAGCCCTTCGAACCAGCAGAGCCCT
>CAZNQK010000002.1:19114-21239 GCA_964575165.1 uncultured Aquihabitans sp.
TTCGAACCAGCAGAGCCCTTCGAACCAGCAGAGCCCTTCGAACCAGCAGAGCCCTTCGAACCAGCAGAGCCACGGCGTCGTCGCACGGGAGGCGGTCCGGTCTCGACCGGTCGACGAGGCGCGCCGGAGTCGCGGGTCGAGGAGCGACCCGTCCCGCGTTCAGCCACCGGACACCGGGGGAAGGATCGCGACCTCGTCGTCGCCGCCCACGACGTCCGACTCGACCGCCGGCTCCCCCGACACCCAGACCCCGCAGGTGTCGAGCACTGCTGCAAACTCGTCACCGAAGCGGGAACGCGCCGCGTCCAGGACCTCTGCGACCGTCGCGCCCGGCAGGTCCTCGGCGGCGGTCCCGGCAGCCACACGGGCCTGCGCGAAGAGACGCACGACGGGCACCGTGCGAGCCTACTCCGCACCCCTCGGAGGGACCCGTGTCGACGGTCGCCACGGCGATAGGTTCGGGCCCGTGACGCAGCTCCTCGTGGTCCGCCATGGACAGTCCGAGTGGAACGCCGACGGGCGGTGGCAGGGTCAGGAGAACCCACCTCTCACCGATCTCGGTCGAGATCAGGCCCGCCGTGCGGCGAGAGCGATCGGTGCGATCGACGCGCTGTTCGCATCCCCTCTCGATCGAGCAGCGACGACCGCCGCGATCATCAGCGACGAGCTGGGGATCGGACCCGTCGTGACGTTGGACGGACTGATGGAACGCCACGCCGGTGAGTGGCAGGGCCTCACCCGCGACGAGATCGAGGAACGGTTCCCGGGGTTCCTGGCCGAGGCGCGTCGACCGCCCGGTTGGGAGCCCGACGACGAGGTCCGCGACCGGGTGCTCGGGGCGTTCGACGCCATCGCGACCACCCACCCGTTCGGCACGGTCGTCGCCGTCACCCACGCGGGAGTCATCTTCTCGGCGGAGTCCGCTCTGGGCGCCGAGTGGGAGCGCCTCGCCAACCTCGGCGGACGCTGGTTCGTGCACGGCGACGACGGCTGGAGGTGCGGCGAGCGCGTCCACCTGTTGACCGAGGAGACGATCCCCGACCAGCTCTGACTGCGTTCGCCCCTCCCCGACAGCCGGAACATCTACAGGGACCGCGAGCGCACCATGCCGATGAACGTCGCGGTCCACGCCACGGACGCGAGCACCAGCACCGCCGGTGCCAGCCTCGACATGTGCGGTACTCCGAGGACCGTGAACACCCGGTCCGACGCCACCGAGTACATCCCGAGGGGGAAGACCATCGACCAGAGCGTCGGCGAGTAGGACCACGGCAGCCGCTCGATCACGTGACGCCACACCGCCAGACCCAGGAGCAACGGGAACCAGAACGTCGCCGTCGCCCAGGCCAGGACCGTCAGCCCCCTGACGAAGGGATCGAGCACGTCGAGCTGGGTCGGTCCTCCGGTCACCGCCACCAGTTCGGCACCGGCCAGGGCGGTGATGGCCATCGCCCCCGTAGCGATCCACTCGGGCGGGTGCGAGGGCAAGACGACCCGCAGGGACCAGCGCATGAACACCATCGTCATGACGATCACGTACTGGACCGTTCCCAGGCACAGTGCAGCCACCGCCACGAAGCCGATCAGCTCGGATCCCGATTCGCCGACGAGGAGAGCCCCGGAGGCTGCGATCGAGGCCGTCGAGACCGTCAACATGAACCACGACCCGTCGACGCCGCGGCCCAGATCCGGCTTGTCCTCCGAGGTGATCTCGACCAGCAGCGCGGCGTAGACCCAGATCGCCCACATCGGGAGCGACAGCAACCACAGCACCTCGGTCACGGTCCAGAGGTCGTCCACGACGCCCGCCGCCGCGCCGAGGACGTTCGTCGCAGCGACCTGGGTCAGGAAGGCGAACGACGTGGCGTGGTCGCGCAGGTCGGCGAGCACTCCCCGGCCGTCGCCGACGATGCGCTCGACCGTCATCGCGGTGAGGACGACGTAGCCGATCGCCGCCAGCCCCAGCAGCGCCAGGGAGACCGGTTCCAGGTCGTGTTGGTCGAACGCGATCGCGATGGTCCCCGTCGCCATCACGAAGGCGAACGATCCGGGAGACGGGTGCCGCACGTTCACTGCCGGAGCCCGTTCTCGCCCACCACCCGACCCCCCTTCCCCCGGTTCCTGG
>CAZNQK010000002.1:21249-30512 GCA_964575165.1 uncultured Aquihabitans sp.
TGAGTCCGGGGCCGCCCGGCGCTCCCCCCCCCCCCCCCCCCCCCCACCCGCCGCTGCCTGGCTGTTGAGGTTGCCCCCCCCCCCCCCCCACACCACAGCCAGGACCGACATCGGGAGGTTCAGGACGTCACGACTGGTCGACCGCGAAGCGCTGGGAGTCGACGACGGCGGCGACCCGGGCGGCGGCGTCGGCCCCATCCGCATCAGCAGCGATCCCGTCGAGCCCTGCCATGGCCTCCTCGACCGCGGCCAGGTCCCGCTCGAGTCCGACGAGCTCCTCGAGCTCCATCTCCCGGGTCGCGGATTCCGCTCCGGGCGAAGTCACCGATGCCGGCGCCGTCGCGGTCGGGTTCTGGACTCCTCCTGCGGTCACGGTCGGTCGGTCGGAGGGCTGGTCGGGTTCCACTGCACCGAGCGTAGCTCCGGGTCCCGGTACGCTCGCGGGCCCGGTGGCCACAACTCCCCTCCTCGAGACGGCCGAGCTGACGGCCCAGATCACGGCCATGTCGTCGACCCGGCTCACGACCCGGTTCACGGATCTGTTCACAGCCTCCACTCCCGCGGCGGTGCTCGCGGAGATCCAGGCCGACGTCCTCGTCCGATCGTTCGTGATCGGTCTCCTGATCGTCATACCGATCTGGCTCCACAAGCGCCGCCGACTCCAACGGTCGACGACGACGACTCGGACGACGACGGCTCGGACGACGACCGGGGGCGTCGACGAGCCTCACCCTCCCCGTCTCGAAGACGTCGTGGCTCAGGTGGACGAAGTGGCCCGCACCGCCGCCGACGAGGGCACCGCCACGTTGACCGTCCCCGACGGGGTCACCATCGACGGCCACCCCGCCGATCCGGGCACCGTCGACGCGCTCGTACGCGACGCACTCCGCCGGAGCGGTCTCGTCGCGGTCGCCGAGCTCGACTCACGCGCCGGTCGTACCCTGGAGTGCCGTCCGATCGGCGGCGGCAGCTGATGCAGGACCCGGGCCGGAGAGGGCCCCCGGGCACCCGAGACGGCGACGGGCCCGTACCGGAGCAGGAAGAGACCATGACCGCACCGATGACAGCACCAGCCACCGGTTCGCCGGCGACCTCGACCATCACCCGGACCGATGAGGAGCGCGAGACCGAGGACGGTCCGGTCGCTCACATCGTCCGGACCCTGCCCGGCGAGGACGCCGCTGCCAAGGTGCTGGCCGCACGGATCGAGGGCACACCCATCGAGGCGCTGTGCGGTCACGTCTGGGTGCCGTCACGGGACCCGAAGCAGCTCCCCGTGTGCCAGAGGTGCAAGGACATCTACGGCATGTACCGCGACTTCAACGACGGCCTGGACGAGACGCCCCGCATGTGAGCCCGATCACCGAGGACCCTGCACACCGGAGACCCTGCACACCGGAGACCCTGCACATCGAAGACCCTGCACAGTCCAATCAGCACGAGCAGTGGTAGCCACGGATCACCCGGGGTAGGGGCGGCGGGATGGACGACGATCCGGACCAGGCCAGACACGTCGAGCTCACCGACCGGGCCCAGCGCCTCGAGTCCCAGCTCGACCACCACGAACGCCAAGGGGTCCTCGACGGCCGGATCGTCGTCAAGGAGTGGGCGGGCGGCATCGCACAGGAACGTGCGGAGTTCCCGTCGATCCGCGTCGGTCGCCGTTGGATCAGCCTCCTGTGGTTGGCGCCGATCACGGTCGCCGGGCTGCTCGCGTCCATCGCTCTGGCCCAACAGCTGCGCACATACGACTGGATGCAGTCGTTCATCCGCAGCTACCCGGGCACGTCGTCGAGCTACGTCCCGAGGATGTCCGGCGGGCTCCCGTGGTGGCTGCGCTGGCAGCACTTCTTCAACCTGCTGTTCATGCTGTTCATCGTGAGGGCCGGCCTGCAGATCCTCGCCGATCACCCCCGCCTGTACCTGAACGCCGGAAGCCGACCGGGTACCGAGTGGCTCCGCATGCGTGGTCCGGTACCCGCCGATAGCCAGGACCAGAGCGACGTCGAGCGGGTCTGGACCGCGAAGGACGACTCGGTCGCTCTCCCCCGCTGGCTCGGCCTCCCCGGCTTCCGCCACTCGATCGGGCTCGCCCGCTGGTGGCACTTCGGCTTCGACCTGCTCTGGCTGGTGAACGGGATCGTCTTCTACGTCCTGCTGTTCGCGACCGGTCAGTGGGAGCGCCTCGTGCCACGGTCCCTCGACGTGTTCCCCAACGCGCTGTCGACCGCGATCCAGTACGCCTCGCTCGAACTGCCGGCCAACCACGGATTCACCTACTACAACGGCCTCCAGCTCATCGCGTACTTCCTGACGGTGTTCGTCGCCGCGCCCCTGGCGCTGGTCACGGGGCTGTTGCAGGCACCGTCCATCGCCTCGAAGCTCGGAACCGGACGTGGGCTGCTCAACCGCCAGGTCGCACGGACGGTCCACTTCGGGGTCATGGCCTGGATGGTGTTCTTCATCGTCATGCACACGGTGATGGTGTTCATCACCGGTTTCGTCGGGAACCTGAACCACATCACCTTCGGCACCGATGGCGACTCCTACTGGGCACTCGCGGTCTACGGGGCATGGATGGCCGTCGTCGTGGCGCTGTGGATGTGGGCGTCACCGTTCACGATCCGCAAGCCCCGGACGGTGCAGCGGGTCGGCCAGCGCACCATCGGATGGGCGGCGTCGATCATGGAACGCGGACGGGCGAAGGCGACGTACTCCGAGGCCGACATCTCGCCGTACCTCTGGCCCAACGGCGAGGCACCCACCTCCGACGAGTTCCGACGACTCCACGAGAACGACTGGGCGGACTTCAGACTGCCGATCGTCGGTCTGGTCGCCGACCCCGTCGAGATCCCGTACGCGGATCTGCTGGCCATGCCCAAGCACACGCAGATCACCCAGCACTACTGCATCCAGGGCTGGTCGGGGATCGCCAAGTGGGGTGGAGTCGCCATGTCGGACCTGCTCGACCTCGTCCAACCACTCCCCGAGGCGAAGTGGGTCGTCTTCGACTCGTTCGCCGAAGGACCCGAGACTCCCGGCACCGGCCGCTACTACGACTGCCACCGCATCGAGCACATGCGCGACGAGCAGACGATCCTCGCCTACGAGATGAACGACGAGCCCCTCACCGTCACCCACGGCGCCCCGTTCCGCCTGCGCAACGAGCTCGAGCTCGGCTTCAAGCAGGTCAAGTGGGTCGATGGGATCGAGCTCGTCTCCGACTTCCACCACCTCGGTGCCGGCGAGGGCGGCTACAACGAGGACCAGGAGTTCTTCGGCTACCGACAGCCGATCTGAGCTGACTCACGGCGAGCACTCCGTGCCTGACTCACGGCGAGCACTCCGTGCCTGACTCACGGCGAGCACTCCGTGCCTGACTCACGGCGAGCACTCCGTGCCGCGGACCTGGACGGTGGTGCCGATGGTCCCACGACGAGCGGCGGCCTCCACCCAGGCGGGGTCGTGGCATGTGCCCACCCATCGTCGTCCGTCGGCCAGATCCGCGATCACGAACGAACGGACCGGGTCGTCGCCCTCGTAGGCGGCCGTCGCCGTGACGACGGTCGCCGGACCGGTCGCCGTGTGGGTGACCGGCAGGACCGCCGTCACGTCGGCGGCCTCGGCGCAGTAGTCCCCGACCAGCACCGGCGAGGGCGGCGACGCTCCCCACACGGTGATGCCTGGCTTGGTCAGGAGGCCCGACACGGCGGTGACCATCCCCAGCGCATCGGGCTCGGAGCGCAACCGGGCGATCACATCGACGGTGGCCTGGAAGGTGAAGCTGTTGAACGGACCGCCGGCGAAGGCCATCCCTCCCGTGACCGTCGGGATCGCTGACAGGTCGAGGCCGAGTTCGCGCTGCTGGACCCGAACGGCGACCGGGAAGCAGCTGTAGACCTCCTGCACCTCGATCTCGGCCAACGGTCGGCCGATGTGCTCGGCCACGGCGTCGCCCAGCACGCGCATGGCCGGCCAACGGTGGAGCTCCACCCGGGTCGACAGCGACGCAGTGTGCGACGACTCGACGCACGCGTGAGGGAACACCCATCTCTCCCGCGGCACCCCGGCGGCCTCAGCTGCTCCGACCGAGCACAGCAGGAGCGCCGCGGCCTGGTCGACGTTCCACTGGCTGACGTGCCACTTGGCGTAAGGCGAGGCGAGCGGGCGGTTGTCCGTTCCGGCGAGCCGCAGCTCGGCCGCGGATCGAGGCTCTCCGAACGCGGCCCGGGGGTTGGAGGATGCGACCGAGCTGAACCCGGCCCACAGCGCGGCGATCTGGTCGAGCTGCTCGTCGAACGTCACCCCCTCGGCGTGTCCGAGCGCGTTCTCGATGCAGGCGTACTGCTCGACCGGGGACCACATCCCGGCCTGGACCTCGGCATCGGCCATGATCTCGCCCGACGGCGACCACCGTTCGTCCGCCACGACGCCGACCTGCGGTGTCTCGACGATCGGCGTTCCGTCCCGCGCCGCGGCTCGTCCACTCGCCATGGCCTCCCCGCCGACCACGAGCGCAACGTCCTGCTCCCCCCGACGGATCCGGTCGATCGCCACCGCCAACGGCGCGGTCTGAGGAACGCCGACATCGGCCCGGATCGTCCGGGCGTCCGACGCACCGATCCGATCGGCGACGAGTCGTGCCACGTCGGGGTAGGTCCAGTTGCCCTCGGGCACCGCGACCGTGTCGACCGTTCCGATGAGCGAGGGCGCTCCGGCGTCCGACGCCGCGGCCCGGACGGCGTCCACCATGAGCTCGACCGGCTCGACGCGGGCGGACCCGTCGACGGGACGAACCGCAGCCCCGACACCGACGAGCACCGGGGTCCGGGGGTCGAGGTGGTTGGGTTCGGGCGACGAAGCTGGCACGCGCCGACCGTACCGTCCAGCCGCCGCGGACGACCGGACCGGCGATCGGTAGGTTGGCCGGAACACGACTGCCCGGCGGGGACCGCCTGCCGGGACGACCCGACGGAGCCACCGATGACCGACTCAGACCGGAACGACGTCGTGCTGATCGACACGCCCGCCGACGGCGTACGCCGCATCACCCTCAACCGGCCCGAGAAGCGCAACGCGCTCAACCACGCCACTCGTGGCGGCGTGCTCTCCGCGCTGCGGGAAGCCGACGACGATCCCGACGTCCGGGTGTCGATCATCCGCGGTGCCGGCACCTGCTTCAGCGCCGGCTACGAGCTCGGCGACGGCAACGACGGCCAGGAGATGCCGTACTTCACTCCGGGGGGCGAGGGTCAGTGGCCCCGCCACGTCACCGACGCGTGGATGGGCATCTGGGACCTCGCCAAGCCGGTCATCGCCCAGGTTCACGGGTGGTGCCTGGCGGGTGGCAGCGAGCTCGCGACCGGATGCGACCTCGTCTACGTCGCCGACGACGCGCGCATCGGCTACCCGGCCGTCCGGTTCGGGGTTCCCGACATGCAGTTCCACGCGTGGTTCCTCGGTCCCCGCGCCGCGATGGAGATGATGCTCACCGGCGACTGGATCTCCGGCGAGGACGCTGTGCGCCTCGGATGGGCGAACAGGACGTTCCCGCGGGAACGTCTCGACGACGAGGTGCTGGCACTGGCGCAGCGGATCGCTCTCGTCCCGTCCGACATCGCCCAGCTCAACAAGCGGACCGTGCATCGGGCGATGGAGGTCATGGGCCTGCGCACGGCGATCCGCGCCGGGACCGAGCTCTGCGCTCTCGGCATCCACCAGCCGAGCTTCAAGGCGTTCATGGAGACGGGACCGCAGGGCGGAGGCACGCTCACCGAGGCACTGCAACACCGTGACGAGCCGTTCGGCGACTACCGGGCCGGTGGCGGCGAGGCGGGCGACTGAGAACCGGCGGCATCACCCTCTGTCACCAAGCGTGGGCCCCGTGGGGCTCGAACCCACGCGCTTCGGATTAAAAGTCCGCTGCTCTGCCAACTGAGCTAGAGGCCCGGGGGTTCCGCGGAGGGCTCAGCGGAACTGTCGAGGGTAGATCTTCCCACAGCGCTGCTGGCCTGCTGGTCGCCCGCCGGGGTGGAGGGGCGAGATTCTCAAGGGATGCTGCAACCGGGATGTCCATGGCCGAAGGGAGCGGCGGTGGCACCTCTGCCAACGTGGAGAGCGCCTTGGCCTCGGCAGCACAGACCGCCACCTCGATCGATTCGATCACTTCCGCTTGTTCGTAGAGCCAACTCGGCAGCCAGATCCGCACGACGTCGTGCCATCCCATCGCCGTGAGGATCGAGCGGGGCAGCAGATCCCGATCGAACACCGTTGCGCCTGCCGCCCACCGAGGGCCGTCAAGCAGCACGGCGACGCTGTAACACGGGAGCCTCGCCGATGGGCGCGACTCCGGGGGGCTGCCGACGCAGAGATCCACCCGGAACTCCGACAAGCCGACGTCTTCTGCCACCTCCCAGCCACGCGCTCGCAACGCCGTAGCGACCTCGGCCCGGTGGTGATCCGGCGGTGTGGGCGTTCGACCGACGATGTCGCCGGCGCGCTCGGCGCCGTCCCTCGCCGCAGCGAGGTACGACTGGAGCAGCCGGATCCCGCTGGTGACTCCGGCCCCACCGTCATGTCGTCGGGATCGAACGAGCAGAAGACCATCACTTCTTCGCGCGCTCGCGTGACCGACACGTTCAGCCGCCGCTCCCCGCCCTTCTGGTTCAGCGGACCGAAGTTCATCGGAACCCGCTGACGAGCGCTGGGACCGTTCTCGCCGCCAACGGGCTGTGCCGAGAAGCCGATCGACCGGATCATCACGTCGCGCTCGTCGCCCTGCACATTCTCCAGGTTCTGGACCAAGAGCCCGTCGGCAGTCGTCAGGTCGAGCAACTCGCGCACCCGCTCGTTCCCGGACTGCTCCAGTGTTCGACCTCGACATCGGACAGGAGATCGTGCCCACCGATCCGATCGGCACCGCCCAGCCATGGTTCTCAACCGGCGCCAAGTGGCTGCTGTTGAACGCCAACCGCACGGATGGCGGCGACCTCCTGGCATCTGGTCTAGACCTCGTGGCCACGACCGACTCACCCCCACTCGAAGGGACATGCCATGACCTCCCCATTCGACGCCCCGTACGAACCCAGCCCCTGGGAGCCCATCAGCGCCGAGGTCGAACGTTACGAACGCACAGACGGCTCAGCACCGAGCGACCTCGTCGGTGACCACTGGATGATCCTGTGGACCATCGGTGCCAGGTCCGGACGGGTCCGCAAGACCCCGCTCGTCCGAGTCACCGACGGCGCCGGCCGTTACGCCGTCATCGGTTCACAGGGCGGAGCGCCAACGAACCCCAACTGGGTGCACAACCTCCGGGCGAACCCGGTCGCCCGGATCCAGGACGGCGCCACCGTCCACGAGCTGACGGCTCGCGAGGCCGACGGCGACGAGAAGGCCTCCTGGTGGAGTCGGGCCACCGAGCTCTGGCCCGACTACGACAACTACCAGGCCGCGACCGACCGCCGCATCCCGCTGTTCGTACTCGAACCCGGCGGCTGATCCCACATCCCACCGGACGGCTCCGGGACGATCGCCCGGATCAGTCCCGCTGCTCGACATCGGATCAAGACACCTGCGCTCGGCCGCTTCGCTACGGTGCCGAAGACGACCACCGGGGGTGTCACATGTCGTTCGACCGAGCCGAGATCGAAGAGGCATTCGACCGCTTCCGGGCCGCGGCCGACCACGGAGGCGCGACCGGCGACTGGACCCCCTGGGTCGAGTGCTTCACACCCGACGTGCACTACGTCGAACACCTCTACGGCGAGTTCCACGGCCGCGACGAGGTGCTGACGTGGATCACCCGCACGATGGGCGCCTGGCCGTTCACCCACATGCAGCTGTTCCCGTGGGACTGGTACACGATCGACTCCGAACAGGGATGGGTGGTCGGCCAGGTCGAGAACCGCTTCGTCGACCCCGGCGACGGCTCGGTCCACGAGGCCGCTAACTGGACGAGGCTCCTATATGCCGGTGACGGCCTGTTCTCGCAGGAGGAGGACGTCTACAACCCGTCGGACTTCGCGCCGGCGGTCGAGGGCTTCCTCGCGGCATGGGCAGCCAACCACCACGAGGATCCCGGAGCTCGTCGATGACCGACATCGACACCCCACCCCGGATCATCCTCCTCGGCGCCACCGGCTACACCGGTGACCTGACCGCGAGGAGCCTGATCGCCCAGGGCGCCCGGCCGATGCTCGTCGCCCGCAACCTCGATCGAGTCCGGGCGCTCGCCGCCGAGCTCGGTGGCCTCGACACCGCTGTTGCCGACGTGAACGCACCCGACACCATCCGCGCCGTGCTCCGCAAGGGCGACGTTCTAATCAGCACCGTCGGCCCGTTCCTCCGCTACGGCCGACCCGCGGTCCGCTCTGCGGCAGAGGCGGGTGCCCACTACATCGACTCCTCCGGCGAAGGACCGTTCATCCGAGAGGTGTTCGAGCACTGGGGCAACGTGGCCGAACGCAACCACGCGACCCTGCTGCCAGCGTTCGGATTCGACTTCGTCCCCGGGGCTCTGGCTGCCGCACTGGCACTCGACGAGGCCGGGCCCGACGCGACCGCCGTCGACATCGCGTACTTCAGCTCCGGGTTCGTTCCGAGCGGCGGCACCCAGGCCTCCGCCCTGCGGGTGCTGTTCGAGGACAACTTCGCCTTCCGTGACGGCCACGTCCGAGGCGAGCGGGTCGGCCGATTCGTGAAGCGCTTCGAGGTCGAAGGCACGTCACGCACCGCCGCGTCGATCCCCGCTGCCGAGCATCTCGGACTCCCCCAGTCCTATCCGCGACTGCGCGACATCACCGTCATGCTCGGTCTGGGCGACCAGGAGGTCCGGATCATGAGCACCGCTGCGCACATCGCATCCGCCCTGTCGAGGGTCAAGCCGATCGCCCGCGAGATGGCATCGCTCACAGACCGCTTCTCGAAGGGGTCGACCGGAGGGCCCGACGAGGCGGAGCGGGCCAAGGCCAGAGCGACGGTGGTGGCGGTCGCCGGCCGGACCATCGGATCGCCGGCCGAACTCGACCCACTCGCCACCGTCACCCTGACCGGACCGAACCCGTACGACATCACCGCGGACCTGCTCGCATGGGCGGCGATCGCGGCCGCCGGCGGAGAGCTGAGGCGGACCGGCGCCGCAGGACCGATCAGCGCGTTCGGCACCGACGCCGTCCGGGCCGGATGCGAGCTCGCCGGCATCTCGGACTCCGATCCCGCGTTCTGACGATCCCGCGTTCTGACGATCCCGCGTTCTGACGATT
>CAZNQK010000002.1:30612-40941 GCA_964575165.1 uncultured Aquihabitans sp.
CCGCGTTCTGACGATTGTTCGTGCGGTATAGCAGCGCGAAACGGGATGGGAACGAGTGAGAACAAGACGAGAGGCCCGATCCGTCGAAGAACCCGCAACCAAACCTCGACATCGCCAAGCGCCTGGTCCGCGTCGCTGCGGAACCGTTTGGAGATCAGATCGGTGAACGTGTCGATCGCATGGGTGACGACGTCACGGGTCTCAGCGGTGAGGGTGCTGGTCAAGCAACGACCCGCCTCCTCCGACGGCAACTGGAACGTGGCAGCAGTCCAGGTCTTGGTCGAATGTCCGTGTTCGGAGGCCTGTGACACTCAGCCCGGGACGAGACGCAACGGCAGGTGCTTGATGCCGTGCAGGAAGTTGGATCGCAGGCGCTCGACATCGCCCACCACCTCCACCCGCTCGCAGCGATCCAGCAGCTCCTCCAGCAGCACCCGGATCTCCAACCGGGCGAGTGACGCGCCCAGGCAGAAATGCGGTCCGCCACCGCCGAAGGCGACGTGGTGGTTCGGCTGGCGACCGACATCGAACCGGAAAGGATCGTCGAAGACCGCGCCGTCACGGTTGGCCGAGACGTACCAGAGCGACACGATGTCGCCCGGCTCGACCATCGCCCCGGCGACCTCCATCGGAGCGACGGCATTACGACGGAAGTACAGGAGCGGGCTCGCCCACCGCAGCACCTCCTCGACCGCCGATGGGATCAGCGACCGATCCTGCCGCAACCGTTCCCACTGGTCGGGGTGCGCCGCGAATGCCCACAGGCCGTGACTCATCGCGTTGCGTGTGGTCTCGTTCCCAGCAGTCGTGAGGAGCAGAAGGAACATCGTGTAGCGGAGCGGGTTGAGCGGCTTTCCGTCCAGCTCTGCATCGGAGAGGACACCGACGAGCCCGGGGCCATCAGCGACGGAAGCTCCCTCGCGCATCTCAGCGAAGAGCTGTGCGAGATGGATCGCGGCGTTGAGCTGCGAACCCGGACCGGCGTCGTACTCCGGGTCGGTGCACGCCACGGCCTCGTTGCTCCACCGGAGCAGGTCGCGGTGACGATCTCGGTCGACGCCGAGGAGATCTCCGATCACCTGCATCGGCAACGGCATCGACACCTGCTCGGTGAAGTCGAAGGACGCGCCGTCCATGTGCTCGTCCAGCAACGACCGGACGAGCTCGCGGACGGACGGCTCGAGCGCGCCGATCGACCTGGGGGTGAAGTCCCGGTTGAGGATCATCCGGTTGGAGGTGTGCTCGGGCGGATCCAGCGTGAGCAGCTGCTTCGCGTCGTTGCTTCCGTCGGTCAGGCCCAGCACGCCGAACGACTCGTCGAAGAGCTCCTGCTGCTCGTCGCCGGGACCGAGGCCTGTGACACCTCCGTGGTCCTGGTCCGACGACATGGCGTGCGGGCACTTGCCGAGCGCCACCACCTCGTCGTGACCTGACACCACCCAGAAACCAGGACCACCGTCGGCGGTTCTGGACGGGTGGCGCCACACCGGGGCCTGCTCCCGAAGTCGCCGGAAATCGTCGTGCGGAGCGCCGTAACGCGCCCACCGGTCGAGGTCGAGGAGATCGAGCCCCTCACCGGTCATCGGTGGACCTCCGCGAAGCGAGCCGACCGGAGACACGAGAGCAGAGCGCCTTGAGCATCCCGGCCGAGCATATGGTGAGAACCGGCAAGAGGGTCAGAACTCGAACGGGCTGAGCGACCCGTCCGTGGCGACCGCCATCACCGGCAGCCGAATCCAATCCGACGCAGTGCCACCCATGCCGGGCGAGTCCACCGGCATGCCCGGGAGGGCCAGGCCGGCTGCCTTCGGACGCTGATCGAGCAGTTGACGGATCGCCGTCACCGGCACGTGACCCTCGATCGCGTACCCGTCCACGAGGGCCGTGTGACAGGACGCAGCGTCGTCGCCGATGCCGTGAGCGGCTCGGAACGCGTCACGATCCGGGTCCTCGCTGATCGTGACGGCCGCTCCGTGTCGGCGCAGGTACTCGGCCCAAGAGGTGCAGCACCCGCACCCCGGATCGTTGTGGACCTCGATGGTGACACCGGTCAGGCTCACGTCCTCGCCGGCGTCGGCCCCGTCGACCGACGAAGCGGTCGGGCGGGGCGAGGGCTCTGCGGTGTCATCGGCCGCGCAGGACAGGAGCGTCGACCACGACAGCATCAGCACCAAGCCCAGACCGACTCTCGAGGTGATCCGACCGACAGCCATGGACACCACGGTACCGGTGGTCGCTTCAGTCGATCCGCTACGTTGCGTCGATCGGGACCCGTTGCCGCGTTACGAGGACCGCACGTCTGGTTGCACTTCTGACCATCGGTGCTCTCGCTGGTGGTTCTTGCTCCGGCTCCGAGAGCGCGACAAGAGACCAGTCGGTGGACAGGACGACGGCCAGCACCACTACGACGGTCGCCCTGAACGACACGGACCGCATCGCCGGCGCGGCGGTGCGGTGGCGGGTCCTCATGGCCGAGGACCCCGAGCAGCCCTACGCCACGGTTCAGTCCATCGACCGCTGGAGGACCGGCGGAGCATCCCGGTTCGGCGAGGGGATCCCTGCCTCCACACGACTGGGCATCGAGGAGGCCCTCGCTCCACGCACGGTGAAGTGGGTCACCCCCGAAGAGGCCGACGCCTACGCACTCGATTCGGGGTCCGACACCACAACACGACAGATCCCGATCGTCGAGGTCGGCACGCCGACGGTCGATGGCAACACGGCTACGGTCGAAGCAGGCATCTCGTGCGGCAACTTGTGCGGGTACTGGGGCCGCGCTGTCCTCGAGAAGGGCATCGAGGGCGCCTGGGCGGTCACCGGCACAGATGGTCCCCAAGGGATCGCCTGAGCGGCCGACCTCACCCCGTACCGGCCCATCGGTAGGTTCGGGTCTCGGTAGAGCTCCTCGAGGACACCCGGGGATGCACAGGATGGAGATCAGATGGGCAACGAGACCGGTTCGAACGACTGGAGCGAGGTCGGCGAGAAGTTCAGCCGACTCGGCCGGAGCCTCCAGGAGAGCTGGGGAACCGCCCGCAGCAGTAGCACCGACGCAGGACACGACGCTCAGGACGAGATCCGATCCGCTGTCCAGCAGGTGAATGATTCACTCGACCGTCTGGCCGACGCCATCACCCACGCCGTGAACGACCCGGAGGTCCACAGGACGGCGGTGTCGGCCGCCGGTGGGTTGGTCCAAGCGATCGGTTCCTCTTTCGACCAGCTCGCCCAACGGATCCAGGGCGACGGCCGCGATGACGTCGCGCCCGGCAAGGATCCGCGTGGCGGCACCGACGCCTGACCAAGGAAGCCCGTCCCCCTCCCCACCGCGTTCTCATGACATCCGGGCGTCACCAGGCCCGTGACTTGTCGTCAGAACGCGGGTTGGGCAGTCCTCAGCTGAAATCGAGCTCGCCGCGGATCGAGCGCTTGAGCTCCGAGAACCCCGGCAGGCGGGCGATCGTCGACAGCGCGTCCCACAGCTGAACCGCCTCCACACCGCGCGGCACACGGTTGATGACCGGGCCGAAGAACGTCGAGGACTCCGGACGCTCGAGGTCGAACGTGATGATCGGCGTGCCGACGTCCGGACCGGATCGCAACAGCGCCAGGTCGGTGTCGGAGCGGATCCACGAGTCGTGGCTGTCGTCGTCGGCAGCCTTGGCGAAGGTCTCGTCCAGTCCAGCCGCAGCGAGCGCGTCTGAGATCAGGGCGACGGCGGCACCATCCTCACCGGCCATCACGGTCTTCGACCGGCCACCGACGTGGAGCTCGTTGCCGAACGCCGTGTAGACCGCGGCCACGCCGGCGTTGCCGTGCGCCTCACGAACCGCAGCCGCGATGCGCAGCAGGTCCAGCCCCAAAGCGTGACTCCTCGAATATGCGGGGCCGAAGTCGTTGCCCTCGTTGAGGTATCGCAACGAGATGAAGCGCCACTCGATCTCCAGATCGGTCTGCTCGGACACCTCGCTCGCCCACCGGCTCGTCAGCCAGGCGAACGGGCAGACGGGGTCGAAGAAGAACTCGATCTTGTTCATCGGACCATCCAACCCCGTCGAGGACGACGGTGCCCCGCTCCGTGACACCTGACCGTTCTCATCGCCCCACGTCGACGGCCGGCACCAGGGCTCGCGCAGCCTCGTCCAGGCAATCGGCGGTGAGGTGCAGCCCGTCGGGCAGGAGGCACCGCGACGCTTCACCGTCGCCGGTCCCGAGCAGCTCACCCAGGTCCTCGACCTCCACCCATGGCCGGTCCGCGGCCACGGAGGCCGCGAGCTCGTGCACCCGTCGGTTGGTGTCACCGACCACCTGCTTCTTCGCACGGACGTGACCCACCCAGATGACCTTGGTCCTCGCCGAGCCCCCGTCGGCGGGAGCAAAGGCGTCGAACACCTCGGTCAGCCGTCGGGAGTACTCGGCGTCCCACGCCTCCTCGTCGGACATCGTGACGACCACCCGGCCGTCCGCATCGGTGAGGTCCTGCGCGTCGTTCGAGCCGACCGAGAACACCAGGACATCGGGAGGGAACTCGGCTGCCAGCGCACGGATCCGACTCGGCCAGTCGAAGTTGTCCGGCCGAGCAAGTCCGGTCCCGCCCTCACCTATGACCTTCACCACCATGTCGTCGCCGTCGTCTCCCTCGTCGTCGCCCTGGAGAACCGTGCGCAGGTGCGACCCGAGGCCGACCGAGATCGAGTCGCCGGCGACCGTCACCTTGCGAGAAGCAGACCCGACCGGTGCAGCGGCATCGCTGTCACCACCACAGGCTCCCGACACGACCGACAGCACTGCTGCCGCCACGAGCAGGGCGATCGGTCGGGTCCGAGCGAAGTGGTCTGCGATCATGGACGTCCGCACGGTCGCCAGTCTTGCGAGTGGTCCGCACGGACCGCCATCGCGGGCGTCGAACCGGTGCTGCGGCCTCACCAGCCGAAGGTGACGCGGAATCGGGCGTCGCCAGGGCACCACATGGGGAAGTTCGTGCCCCAGACGTTGTCGTAGAGACACACGTGCCAACCGCCTCTGAGGTCGGGCGGGCGGTCCTCGAACCTCATGAGCGATGGAGCCCCGGGCGACACGAGCGGTGCATCGGGCAGATCCAGACGAACACCGCCACGGTGCTGGACCGACTCGACGGCGTGCAGGTTCCGGGCACCCCGCGACACGACGTCGAGCGGGTCGACCTGCTCACCCAGCTTGGTCATCGTCCAGCCGCCAGGGTCCTCGACCAACGGGACGAAGCTCCACCAGGTCGACTCGGGCCAGCGTGCCGCCGGCTTGCCGTACCACTGCAACCAGCACGACAGCTGACCGGGAGCGTCGTCCCGGGCCTCGTAGCCGACCAGCACCCAGTGCGGCGCGGCGCTCGCGACCCTGACCTCGTCCGAGAACGACAGCTCGAGGACCAGCACGTCGGCACCACCGTCGGGCTGATCGACGGAAGGCTCCCGACGACCCGACCATGCGCCGACCAGGTCGGGAGCGTACCAGGCTGACCGTGCCCCACTCCGCTCGAGTCCGGGCTTCGTGTTGTCCCACGTCGCCCACCCGACGTCCTCCGGTCGGACCGAAGCGTTGTAGGTGGCGAACCGGCGTGCGAAGTCACCCGCGTCGTACGTGCGGTGTCCGACCCGACCGAACGACCTTCCCCCTGCGACGAGCTCACGCCACACCGGACCGCCTGCGTCACCGACCCCCGGCACGCGGATGCTGAGCAGCGCCCCGTCGTGCGGGTCGATCGCGATCAGCGCCGTGCCCAGCACGATCTCGATGGGTCCGCCGCCCTCCGGGCGGTCGTGGGCGACGAGGCCGTCCACGTCGACCTCCGCCGGGCCGGTGGCCAGCATCCCCTCCCGGGCGTCGGCCGAGAGATCTGTACGACCACCCCGATCCAGAGCGTCCATGTACCGGTCGAGGTACGTTCGCTGCTCGCTCCAGCTCCACTCGAACCGACGGGTCTCGGACTGCGGGCGCACCGACGCCAGAGCCGGCTCGGACCAGTGCTCGGTGTCGGGCCAGTGCGTCTTCTCGTCGAGGCCCCACGTGTGCTCGGCCAACAGCAGGAGCTCGGTCGAGGCCCGCTCCAGGACCGGATCGTCGACCGCGATGAGCCCCGATTCGATCCACGCCGTGCGTCGGCGACACGTCTCGCGGAAGGCCGCCGTCTTCGGAGGGTCCGACGCGATCCCGTGGATCCAGGTGTCGCCGATCTCGGCCGTGACCAGGGGCAGGGACGTGGCGATGTTCCGCACGACGTCGGCGACGTCGTCGAGCGACGCCGCCTGGATGGACGCTCCGGGGAACGCCTCCCGCAGGGTCTGCCAGTGCTCCAGCACGTCGGCCGGACCGGGAGGGCCGTCGTTGTCACCGCGCAACCACACCGACACCGCTGTCGTGGTGCCCGGAATCACCCGGCAGGACCCGTACGACCCGGCCTCGTACATCGCTGTGACCTCCGGCGCCCCGGCCGCGGCGAGGTCCTGCCACCGGAAGAGCACCGGCACATCCGGACACGCGGCCGCCGGGTTCACCCCGATGTGCAGGAGGTCGACGCCGGCCGCGGCCAGCAGCGACACGACGGCTCTGGTGTGACCGGGAACATCGGTCATCTTCGCCGCTCTGGTCCGACGGTCGAACCACTCGTCGAGTCGAGCCGACAGCGAGAGTCCGTGCTCGAGGAGAGAGCGGTCGGCGAACTCGGTGTGGGTCGTGAACGGCAGCGCGTGCCACGCGAGCCCGCCTGTCGCTATGGCGCTCTCGACTTGGGCACGGAGCTGTCTGTCCGGTTCCTGGAGCACCTCGTGGAGGACCCAAGACCCCACGGTCCAGCAGAGCTGCTCCTCGCCACCCCTGACGGCCAGCTCACGGACCGTGGTCAGTGCCGCAGGGATGTGCTCACGCAGCCATCGCTCCCGCACCGCCCCTGCCAGGTCCGTGAAGCCGACATCGAGGTGCGACTTGGCGACGACGAGGACGGTCTCGACAGGAACCAGGCCGTCGGTCATGAAGAGCCGTCGTTCATGCAGAGCCGTCAGCTCAAGCGGGCGCTATGTGCATCGTCGACACCACCCGGTCGACGCGGGGAACCAGCGAGCTCCGGAGCCGGTGGGCGCCGAGCGCCACGTACAGGCCGAACGCCCGACCCTGGGTGTGGAAGAACTGCTGGTGTCCGCTGGCTCCGACGAGCGGTCGGTGCATGGTCCCGCGACCGAACATCGCCGGGAGCAGCGGTCGCTGCAGGCCGGGAGCTGCGAACAGCGCAGTCGATCCCGCCTCGGGGTCGAACTCCACGAGGGCGACGAAGATGTCGGTCGGGCGCATCGACTCCACCGCGCCGCCGCCGTAGTCGCCCCGCACCGCCGGCAGGACGAAGCTCGCCACGTGCAGCACCGGGTTCGTCGTGCCGAGCGGGCCGACGTCATCGATCGGGGTGTCGCTGCCGTCGCCGGCGCCGCGTCGGATCGAGCCGTCCCATCCGGCGGGCACCTGCACGGACAGCCCGTGGGCCGCCATCGTCCGGGCGGCCGACGCAACACGTGAGGGGCTCACGACTGATCTCCCGGCTCGATCGGATCGGTGACGGGTTCGTAGAGGCGCGGATCACCGGGACGTATGCCCGCCGCCGCCAACTCTGCGTCGATGCGCTCTGTCCGGTCCTGACCGGTGAGGAATCCTCGCCGGGTCGTCCTCGCCGGTCCTGACGAGTCGAGCGATCGTCCGACGTCGGCAAGGGAACGTCGGAGCAGATCGACGACCTGTGGCCACGTAGCCGCGGCCCCCTCACCGACGACCGTGTCGCCCTCGACGAGAGCGAAGTAGGGAGCGACGGGCACGCCGTAGTCCTCCCACGCGTCGCTCGACATGACGACCAGGGTCCTGTCACCGGCCAGCTCGGCGACCCGACCCGGCGACTCGGCCTCCTCACCCTGGGTCACGACCACCAGCCGGATGTCGTCCGCCGGCAGCTCGACGCCGTCGGCGAAGGCGGACCAGAACTGGAGGCAGGTGGTGCAACCCGTCGACAGGAATGCCAGCAGGGTGCGGTGACCGGCGCCGGTGACGCCGACGGCGACAGCATCGCCACGATGGTCGATCCCGGCGATGTCGAACGCTCCCGTTCCGAGCAGGTCCGCTGGTGCCGGCACACCGTCGGACACGACCAGCCCACCTGGAGGAGCCTCCACCGGAGCACCGGAATCGACGTCGATGCCTTCGGGGTGACTCGGCGCCGCTGCTGCTCGTGCGGCGCGGGCGGCTCGGGCAGCGTCGGCCGGAGACGACGGATCGAGGTCGACTCCGAGGTCGTGCAGCGCCCGCAGGATCTCGGCGTGGCTGCGCAGGAGGCTGACCACCATGACCGCGAGAAGGGCGACCGTGAGCCCGAGGAGGACGATGGCCACGGTCACAGCAGCTCTCCTTCGACACGAACGCTGGCACTGGCCAGAACGGTCGGTATCGACCGTCGACCGTCGACCGTCGCTGTCACGACCACCTCGTGATCGCCCGGAGGCAGGTCCAGGCCGTGCTCCAGCCCATCGGGACCCGGACGCAACGTGGCTCGGAAGCGACCGTCGACGAGCACCCGGATCCATGCCGGAGATCCGTCCGTCCGCCGGACCGACGTCGACGCCAGTCGGATCCCGGTGTCGGTCCCCTCGAGCGTCGTGACCTGACCGGCCGCCACCGCTGTCACGCCGGAGGCGACGCAACCGAGCCGCACCTCCGGCCCGCCACCGGTGTCGAGAGCCGTCACGCAGACCGTCCGGGTACCCGGCGCGACCCCGGTCACGAGGATGTCGAAGCCGTGTCCGTTCATCGCGTCGCCGCGGGCGCGGTCCGCGTTCCAGGTGCCGGCGGCGACGCCGTCGATGTCGACCCGCACCTGGCTCGGCCCTGCGGTGTCGGGATCACGTGCCCATCCCGTCACCCGCACGTTGCCGGGTCCCGGGGACGTGACCGACTCGAGGTTCCCCTCGGGCCGCGCCGCCACCGAGACGACCCGACATCCGAGGTCGACATCCGCCCCGGCACCGCCGTTGCGGGCGACGACGCACGCCGTGTGCGTCCCGGGCGTCGCCGGCACCGTGACGTCGAAGCCGAAGTTCCCGCCCATGTGCGGGTACGCGGCGGCCACGTCCGCCCGGTAGCCGTCTGCCCGGACGCGGGTGACCACCGCTCCGTCGACGGCGATGTCGACCACGGCCGGCCCGCCATCGGGGTCGATGACGAAGCCGACGAAACGGATCGTGCCGACGCCGCCCTCGGCCAGGTCGAAGTGACCCGACGGGTTCGGGGTGATCGTCACCATGCGGTGGAAGATCCAGTTCGATCCCCGACCGGAGGTGTCGTTGGCGGCCACCGACACCATCCGCTCTCCGGGGCAGAGCCGGTAGAACACGTCGAAGCCGTGGGCGGCACCCTGACCCGGGTGCGCAGCAGCGACATCATCCCGAGGCCGGTCGGCCAGGACGGTGGCAACGGGACGCAGGCAGTCGTAGACGTTGACGCTGATCGGGACCCCCTGCGCTCCCGGATCGATCGCCCAACCCGACACGCGCACCCCGCCGGGAACGACGCTCAGACCGTCGACGTTGCCGATCGCGTCGACCTCCAGGCACGGACGGGTGTGGTAGCGGGTCGCGTTATCGGTGCGGGCCGCCGTGGTGCAGGTGCCGTCGAGTCGCCACGGCTCGGTGCATGTCACCACACGGCACACGATCGGGCCGAGACAACGGATCTGCTGGTTGCACTGGCCGTAGCGGAACCCCGTGCAGCCGGCCTTGCGGTTGTTGCAGTCGCCGTTGGCGCACCCGCACGGCGTGCCGGTGCAGGCTCCGGAGCAGATGCCGTTGGCGCCGCAACCGCACCCGCCGCATCCGGCGTTGCAGTCCATGTAGTAGCGGGGACCACCGCCGCAGAAGGACGATCCGTCCACCTTCCACCAGCCGCCGAGCGCCGTGCCCGGAGGGCAGCGGTTCGCACCGGTGATCGTGCAGCAGAACTCGGTGTAACCGTCGTTGCAGAGCGCGTTGCGGGCGCAGACAGCGCTGTACGCGGAACCCGGACGAAGCGCCCAGGTCGTCGGGGCCACCGCCAACGCAGTGCCCGCCATGGCCCCGCGCCGCAGCACGCCGCGGCGATCGACGCGTCGTTCGAGGAACGACGCCGTCCGCGCCGCGAGTCCTCGTCGACCGGTGACCCGCATCGGATCGTGCTGCACCGGCTCCCCCACCGTCGCTGTCATGCCGTGACCCCCATCCGATCCCCACCCGTTCTGACATCCTGGCCTGTCCCGAGCGGCCCTGCATGACCCTGGCCTGTGTCACCCTG
>CAZNQK010000002.1:41041-50727 GCA_964575165.1 uncultured Aquihabitans sp.
ACCCTGGCCTGTGTCACCCTGCTCGGCGAGCGCCCGGGTGGCTTCGACCACGTCGGCGACCGTGGTGTCGACCGCCACCACCAGCACCGTCGCCAACAGGACCAACCCTGCGACCACCACACCGACCCCGCCGAGATCCGACAACCCGTCGGCGACCGGGACCGGCCCACCACCGACCGCCGCCGCAGCAGCGACGGCTGCCGACACGACGTTGACCGCGACGTGGACCCGGCTCGGCGGCGCCGAGCTGACTCCGAAGCAGCCGCACGAGGGCAGGCCCCGACGGCGGGCGATCACCACGACGACTGCGAACGACGCGTAGGCGAGAGCAACCGCTGCGGCCGCGACGGGGCCACCGACGACGAGAGCCAGGAGGCCGACGATCACCTCGACCGCTCCGACCAGTCGTGCGAGGAGGAGCGGAGGAGCCGGGGCAGACGAGGGGACGGCCCGTCGGGGATCGGCCGATCCGCGTCCGTACCGACTCCCGGACCCGGGCCCGAGGGCAGCCAGGGTCGATGCGACAGGCGCCGGCTCGGCCAGCTTGGAGGCGCCAGCGGCGACCAGCACCAGCGACACCACCCAGAAGAGCGCATCGATCACGGACACGGCCGACAGGCTACTCAGCCCGACCCGCCCGCCCATCGGACCCACCCACGGACCCCACCGCTCGAACTCGGGTCACATGACACCGACATGCAACACCGACATGCGGCGCGAGACGACCCGAGTTCGGCAGGGGTTTCCGAACTCGGGTCGGATGGGTGCATGTACCCGGGTCACACGACCATGTCCGTCCCGCTGTCAACCGACCGGTACCGTCAGGCGTCGTAGGAGGGTGTGTTGCCGGATCCGGTTCGCGACGAGGAGTTCCGAGCGTTCTACGAGCGCATGGACGTCCGCGCCCGGCGGACGGCACGCCGTCTGGTCGGCAACGAGACGACCGCCGAGGACATCGCCGCCGAGGCGCTCGCCCGTGCCTACGCCCGTTGGACCCAGGTGCGCGACCACCCCAACCCCGACGCCTGGCTCCTGCGGGTGGTCGGCAACCTCGCCATCGACCATGTCAGACGGCGAGGCCGCACCGTCACCCACGAGATCGAGGACCGCGCCGGGTCGGACCGCCCCGATGACGCCGCCGTCCTGCACGTCGATCTGGCCCGGGCCGTGCACCACCTCTCGCACCGTCAGCAGGAGGTCGTCGTGATGCGCTACCTGGTGGACCTCAGCGAGGACGAGGTCGCCACCACGCTCGGCATGTCGAACGGCTCGGTCAAGACGCACCTGTCACGGGCCAGCAGCCGGCTTCGTGACCACCTGTCCGAGCTCGAGGTCATCTCATCGGAGGCGGACCGATGAATCGCTCCGGACGCTTCCCCGGGTCCGACCGCCCCGATGCCCGCTTCGATGCCGTCGTGGCACGGGGTCGTACGCTCCGACGTCAGGACCGGATGCGCAAGGTGGCCGTCGGCAGCGGCCTCGCCGCGGTGCTGATCCTGGCGCTGGCGCTCAGCGTCCTGGCGCTCGGTGGCGGCGACACCGATCAGGACACGGTGACCGACCCGACGCCCGACTCATCGATCGCCACCACGACGACGGTGCTCGACACACTGCGGGTCTCGGCCTCCCGATCCGGCGACGACCTCGTGGTGTCGACGGTCGACCCGACGATGGTCGACGGCGCCCGGACCTGTGTGCGCGTGAACCTCCGGCCGGAGGGGCCGGCCGGCCCCTCCGCCTCCGAGACCACCGTGTGCTGGTCCCCCGCCGACGGTCCCGCCACCACCGTCGCTCAGATGGAGCCGACCGTCGTCGACATCGGTTGCGGCGCGTTCGTCGAGCGCAAGGATCCCTCGACATCCCTGCCCACGTCTCCGACCTCGACGAACGGCGAGCCGACGCGCCACGAGTTCCGGTTCACGCTCCCCACGGGACTCGCCACCGGTTCCTACGTGGCCGAGATCGTGGCCGTGACCAGCACCGGCGACGCCTGTCCGACGGGATCCCCGGATGACACCGACGTCGTAGCGACCGACAGGATCGACGTCGAGATCGAATGACCTTCCTCCGACCCCCCTTCTCCTCCCTTCCAGAACCGGTCTGTTGTGCAGAACGTGAAGGATCCTTCACGTTCTGCACAACAGAACGCTTCAGCGGCGGGTGAGGACCTCGTCGTAGAGCGCCTCCCATCTGCGCACGGCTGCGTCGCAGTCGAACCGCTCGAGTCCCACCGCACGAGCACGTTCCCCCATCGCCCGTCGTCGTGCGGGGTCGTCGCGCAGTCCGATCAGCGCCCCGACGATCGCGTCCACGTCACCGACCGGTACGACCACGCCGGTCTCGCCGTCGTCGATCGCCTCCCGGACGCTCCCGACGTCGGTAGCGACCACAGGCACTCCCGCCTGCATCGCCTCCATCACGGTCACCGGCAACGCTTCGATCCGCGACGGGAGCAGGTACACGTCGAAGGTGGGGAGCAGGTCACGAGCCCGGTCGTCCCAACCCCGCAGCTCGACGCGATCACCCACGCCGAGCCCGGCCACCAGCGCTTCCAGAGCGGGACGCTCCGAGCCGTCGCCGACCACGACGAGCCGTGAGCCCTCACCCATGCGGGCTACGGCTCGGACGGCCAGGTCGATCCCCTTGACCGGGTCGTGGCGCGACAGCATCCCGATCGTGAAGTCGTCCGTCGTCCGCTCCGGCGGGTCGAGCTCGACGATCGGCACACCCGAGTGGATCACCCGGACCGACCCGGCGGGAAGCGAGCCGAGCTCCTCGATGAGCCGCGCCGCACGATCGCCGACCGCGACGTGGGCGTCGGCGCGGGCTGACGTGATGCGCTTGAGGCGGTTCGACCACGACGACCACGTCCCGACCGGAGCGTGCTCGAGGACCACGACCGGGAGGCCGGGGATCGTCAGCGCCGCCGCGAGCGCCCACTGGCACGACGACATGGTCGACAGGTTGAAGTGCACCAGGTCGGGCTCCAACCAGCGGAAGGCACGCCGGTGCTGGACGATCGCCCTGACGTCGGAACGGTCGCGGATCTCGTCGAGCACCATGAAGCGGGTTCCCGGTCGGCGGCCGGCGAGCCACGCGATCACGTCCTCGTGGGGACCGACGACGGTCACGTCCGTGTCGGGTCGGAACTGCTCGATGAAGCCGCCCATGGTCGACTCGGCGCCACCCCGTTCGGCGGCGTCGGTGTAGACGACGAGGTGCACGCGACCGCTCAGACGGCGCCCGGAGCGTGGCGTGACCAGGGTCGGGCGACCTCGAGCAGGCGGGCGAACCGCAGAGGGACCTCGTCGTGGTGGCGGCGGCCGATGACCTGCAACCCGATCGGCAGCCCCTCGGAGCTGAGCCCTGCCGGCACCGACACCGCCGGGTTCCAGCAGAGGTTCGCCAGCATCGTGAACGGCACGCTCATCGCCGGGTTCACCTCGACTCCACCGATCTCGGTCGGTGGCGGTCCCTCGGCGCGGAACGCCGGCACGGCGGTGGTAGGGGTCATGAGCACGTCGACGTCGGCGAAGAGGGCGGCCATGTCCGCCTGGAGCTGCAAACGGCGACGGAACCCGTTGGCGAGCGTGCGGACCGGTCGGTCCTGTGTGACCTCGAGCGCCATCCGCACGAACGGCGTCAGGTCCTCGGCCCGAGCGGGCCAGTGCTCGTGTTCACGGATCGACAACCAGTTCGACATGGCCCCGGCCGACAACCACGTCGCCACGGGGTCGGTCAGGTGCACCTCCACGTCGAACAGCTCCACGCCGGCGGCTCCCGTCGCGTCGAGCGCAGCGGCGCGGGCCACCTCGGCGACCTCCGGATCGACCGGGGCGAAACCGAGCGTCGAGGACCAGCCGACCCGCAGACCCGAGAGATCGAACGTGTCGACGAGGGACTCGTACGACAGCCCCGACGGCGGGAGCGACAACCGGTCCGTGTCGTGCGGGCCGGCGGTCACGTCGAGATGCCTGGCGCTGTCGGCGACGGTCGTGGTCAACGCTCCGTAGCAGGCCGTCTCGGACGGGTCGACGTCGGGGTGCGGGATCCGTCCGTGGCTGGGCTTGAGGCCGACCAGCCCTGTGAACCCGGCGGGGATGCGGGTCGAACCGCCGCCGTCGGACGCTGTGCCGAACGGGATCATCCCCGCCGCGACTGCCGCCGCCGTCCCCCCGCTCGATCCGCCGGGAGTGCGCTCCGTGTTCCACGGGTTGCGCGTCGCTCCCCATGCCTTGGTGTAGGTGTACTGCAACGTCCCGAACTCGGGAGCCGCCGTCTTGCCGATCGGGATCGCTCCTGCGGAGCGGAGTCGGGCGACGTGCTCGGAGTCGGCGTCGACCGGCGGATCCTCCTTGTAGAGGAGGGACCCGTGGCTCGTGGGCATGCCAGCGCAGTCCTCGAGGTCCTTGACGCCGAACGGCACTCCGGCGAGCGGGCCGAGCAGCTCGCCCTCGCCCGCAGCGACCCGGGCGTCGACCGATTCGGCGGCACGTCGGGCACCGTCGGGGTCGAGGTGCACGAACGCGTTGAGCGTGTCGTTGCCCGCCTCGATCCGACCCAGGCAGTGCTCGACCAGCTCCAGCGCACCGAGTCGACCCTCCCGGATGGCCTCGGCGGCCTCGATCGCCGACGGCATCGGCGACGACGCGTTCACGACCCGCTCCCCGTCGCGTCGCCGTCGGTCGCGTCGCCGTCGGTCAGGTCCAGAGCGGGACGACCGATCGACTCGCCCTTCCACGGCCGGTTCCCGTACCGGTCGAGGTGCACGACGTCGCCGACCGGCTTGCGGGTGGTCGGCCCGTAGCGTCCCCGGGGCCAGCCCATCGGCACCATGCACACCGGCTGCACGGTGATCGGGAGCCCGAGGGTCCGGCGGGCCATCGTGACGCTCCACAGGGGGAGCGTGATCAGCGACGCGCCCAGGCCGACCGCCCTCGCGGCCAGGAGCAGGTTCTGCACGCTCGGGTAGATCGAGCCGTAGTGGCTGCTCGCAGCGATCGCCGGGACGGCAGCGAACCGCTGTGCGCCCTGGAGGCACGGCACGACGGCGACGGGCGTCTCCTCGAAGTGCTCGACCTGCCACGCGACGGCGCGCAGCACCTTCTGCATCTTCGGGTCGTCGCGGACCACCCGCTCACCGAGACCGCCGTAGAGCTTCCAGGCCTGGCGGTAGCGACGGGCGAACTCGGCAAGCACCTTCCGGTCCTCCACGACGACGAACTGCCAGTTCTGACCGTTGGATCCGGTCGGGGCCTTGAGCGCCAGCTCGATGCAGCGCAGGACGATGCGGTGATCGACCGGGTCGGGGAGCACCCGGCGAACCGCCCGCTGGGTCTCCATCGCGTCGACGAGCGGCATCTCGAGTCGCGATGCGACGGCGTCGTAGGAGCGGTCGCCCTCGGGCGCCCGCTCGTTGATGGTCGTCCGGTCGCTCGACATCGTTCCCCCGATCGTCGCGGACGCGCATGGTAGGTCCGAGCGACGCACCCGAGCGGCAGGACCACCCAGCTGTCCCGTTGCAGCCCGGAGCCGGGTCGGTGCAAAGCTGGGATCCTTGCGCCTGATCCCCCGCCTCCCGTCGATCGACCTCCGTCCGGATCTCGACGTGCCGTCGTGGCGCGTGGCGCTCGACCTCGCAGGCCGCTGGGCGGACGAGGCCGATCACGTCCGGGCCGTGCCCGTCGATCCCCTCCCCGACGTTCCGTCTGCGGGAGCGACCGCGTCGGCGTGGGCGGTCGCGAAGGCCACGGCGACGGTCGCCGGCGCCCCGTTCAGCATCCCCGCAACGGCCCTCGCCAGCCGTCGGGCCCAACGCAGCGCACTGGCCCGGATCCGCTGCTTCCCCGACCACCTCGACGCCCTGGCGTGCGGCGACGCGACACCGCTGCCTGCCCCACGACGGTCACGCCTCGCTTCGGACCGGCGCGTCGTCGTCACCTCGGACACTCACCGCTGCATCCCTGGACGGCTCGACTGGCCGGCACGGCAGGGCACGAAGGACTTCTACCGGCGGGTGCTGTCCGGTTACGCCGAGCAGGAATGGGACCTCATCGAGAACGGCGACGTCGAGGACTTCTGGATGGTCGGCGGATCGACGTGGGGGGCGGTGTACGACGTGGCCCGCATCGGGAGCGGCTTCGGGGGCACCCTCGCCGACGACGCCCGCCGCGAGCTCGTCCGCCAGCACCTCGACCGGATCGTCGACAACAACGCCGCCACCTACCGGCTGCTGCGTGAGGGCTTCTGCGAGGACGGCCGCTACCACCGGACGATGGGCAACCACGATGACGTGTACTCGGACGAGCGGCTCGTCGATCACCTCCGCGACCACCTACCCGGCGCCGAGGTCGTCGACACCGTGCTGCTCACCCGACCCGAGGTGCTCGAGCACCCCGACGGCGGCGACGGGGTCGGCATCGACGGCGTCGACGCGTTCGTCGCCCACGGCCACCTGACCGATGCGTGGAACGGGCCGGGATGGGCGTTCCTCGGCCGTGCGATCACCTGGTTGGCCACGGCGTTCGACGACCTGCCGGGGCTGGGTGGCTCCGTCACGGGTCTTCCCGACGAGACCGGCCTCGGGCGCCTGCTGCGAGGCCATGCCCGCAACCGCCTCATCACCCTCGATCCCCGCTTCGGAGGGAACCGTCGCTTCGACTCGCTGGACGAAGAGCGTCTCTTCGCCGAGCTCGCCGCACGCAATCCGGGCTCGGGCACCGAGTGGCCGTGGCTGCTGTTCGGCCACACGCACCTCCCCATGCTGCAACCGGTCGCTGCGGACGGTCGCCCCACCCGCTATGCCAACTCGGGCACCGCGATCCTCGAAGGGGCGATCAGCCTCCTCGAGTGGGACCCCGACGATCGCGCACCCCGACTGGTGGTGTGGACGGACGAGCCCGGCGGGCCGCGTCGCAACGAGATGGTGCCGGATGGGGCACATCTGGCGATCGCAGATCGGGTCACCGCCAGCGCGCAGGGCTGACCGGCTGCAACGACCGGCACGGCGCAGGCGTGAGCCCGGCCATCCGACTCCGCCGCTGGCGGCTACCCAGTGCGGGACACGCCCTATAAGGTTCGACGCGATGCAGCTGGGGAGCGACCATCGACGCAATGGTGACGCGCTCGCCGAGCGATCGCGGCCAGCGCCCGACGGAGCCCGCGACGGGCGCCCCGATGTCGAGGTCATCGAGCCCGACGCCCTGCCTCGCCGACTCCTCATCGCCTGGAAGCGTGCGGGTCGATCCGAGGGCCGTCCCCACGAGTGGCATCCGTGGCGGGCAGCGCTGCTCATCGCCGTCGTGGCAGCGCTGGGCTGGCGGCTGCCGGGGGCCGCCGTGTTCCTCGGGATCCTGATCGTGCTGATCCTCGTCCACGAAGTCGGCCACCTCGTCGTCGCCCGACGCTGCGGCATGCGGCCGACCGAGTACTTCCTCGGGTTCGGTCCCACGGTGTGGAGTCGGACGACCACCGGCGGCCTGCGCTACGGGGTCAAGGCAGTGATCCTCGGCGGCTACGTCAAGATCCCCGGCATGGGACCGTCCGAAGAGGTGGAGGCCTCGCTCGAGCCGTACACCTACCGTGCGGCGACGCGCCCACGCCGTCTCGCCGTCATCCTCGCAGGCGTCGCGGTGAACTTCGCGATCGGCATCGCCCTGTTCTGGGGCTACGCGATGTGGTCGCCCGAGATCGACGTCGGCCCGGTCCGAGCGGCGACCGGTTCCGCGTCGCTCGCGTGGCAGGTCACCGCCGACACCGTCGCCAGCCTCGGCGACCTCGTGACCGGTGCGATCGACTACGGCTCGTCGGTCGCCCAGGGAGAGGTGCCAGAGCAACGAATGGTCTCCGCTGTCGGCGGCGCACAGCTCACCGACGGCTTGCTCGAGCAGCACCCGAGCCGCCTGCTGCTGCTCGCCGGGTTGTTCTCGACCAGCATCGCCGTGTTCAACCTGATCCCGCTCCTGCCGCTCGACGGCGGACACGCGGCGATCGTGGTGACCGAAGGCCTGATCGCGCGGGCGCGTCGACGGCCGCGCTACCGACTCGACCCGAACAGCTTCCGGATCGTCGCTGCGGTCGTGGTCGTCGCGTTGCTCGCCCTCGGGGCGACGAGCATGTACATCGACGTGCTCCACCCGCTCAGCGCCTCGGGCTGAGTCGCAGATCCGCGTTCTGTGTGCATCTCACGTCGTCGGGTGACATGAGATGCACACAGAACTTCGGGTAGGGTGTTGTCCACGCACCACGTCGTGCCCCGTCGCCATCGATGGAGCCGCCGTCGAGAAGATCGGCCGTGGGCGTTCGCCAGTCGCAGGTGTCGTGTCGCCACCGGCTCGCCGGCGAGACCGAACCGACACCCGACCCCCCGCACCCGCACGTCATCGCTGCGGCTGCCCGACAGCGCTCGTCGTCCGATGCAGCGCCAGAACAGGACCACCGTGAACACGACCTTCGCCGACCTCGGCGTCCCCGCGCGGATCGTCGCATCCCTCGCCGAGCGCGGCATCCACGAACCCTTCCCCATCCAGGCTCTGACGATGGCCGACACGCTCGCCGGCCGCGACGTCTCCGGCCGTGCCCCCACCGGGTCCGGCAAGACGCTGGCATTCGGCATCCCCCTCGTCATCGACTGCCCCCGCGCGGAGCCGCGCCGACCGCGTCGGCTCGTGCTCGTGCCCACCCGTGAGCTCGCGACCCAGGTGGCACAGGAGCTCAAGCAGGTCGCCGGACGCAAGGGGCCCCGCGTCGCTACCTTCTTCGGAGGGACCAACATCCGCTCCGACGACCGGGTGCTCGACCGGGGCGTCGACATCGCAGTGGCCTGCCCCGGGCGCCTGACCGACCTCATCCAACAGCGTCTGGTCCGTCTCGACGACGTCGACGTGGTGGTGCTCGACGAGGCCGACCGCATGGCCGACATGGGTTTCCTCCCGCAGGTCCGCAAGCTCCTCGACATGTGCCGCTCCGATCGTCAGACCGTCCTCTTCTCGGCCACGCTCGACGGCGACGTCGACGTGCTGGTGCGGCGGTACCAGCACGATCCGGTCCGCCACGAGCTCGAGCTCCCCGAGGAGGAGCTGCCCGACCTGACGCACCACTTCTGGGACGTCGACCGGACCGAACGGGTCGCCGTCGCCGGACAGGTGATCGCTCGCATGGGCCCGACCGTCGTGTTCTGCCGCACCAAGCGTGGAGCGGACCGGGTCGCGAAGCAGCTCGGCAACGCCGGCGTGGCCGCTGCGGCGATCCACGGCGACCGGTCGCAGAACCAGCGTGACCGCGCCCTCGAGGACTTCCGCTCCGGCCGGGCGGCCGCTCTGGTCGCGACCGACGTCGCGGCCCGCGGCATACACGTCGACGATGTCGCAGCCGTCATCCACTTCGATCCCCCCGAGGACCACAAGGACTACGTGCACCGCTCGGGCCGCACCGCCAGAGCGGGCGCCGCGGGCGTCGTGGTGAGCCTCGTGGTCCCCGAGAAGGTGTCGATGGTCAAGGGGCTCCAGAAGTCATTGGACCTGCCGCGCGGCACCGGACCCATCCAGCTCGACGCGCTCGTCGGCTCTGCTCCCACGTCGCCGACCTCCGTCACCGCCGCTCCCTCGAACAGGAGGTCACGCACC
Source organism: uncultured Aquihabitans sp. (assembly GCA_964575165.1). Classification (GTDB taxonomy): domain Bacteria; phylum Actinomycetota; class Acidimicrobiia; order Acidimicrobiales; family Microtrichaceae; genus Dermatobacter. The sequence continues at coordinate 50,665 of CAZNQK010000002.1, forward strand.
GAGGCCCGTCGCTCGACTCAGGACGACCGGCGCCAGCGCCCCAAGACCACCACGGGCGACCGG
>CAZNQK010000002.1:50827-82106 GCA_964575165.1 uncultured Aquihabitans sp.
CGCCGACACGCCCGACTCGCCTCGTCGACGTCGGCACCGCCGTCGCCACGACGCCGACCCGCGCCGCTCCAGCCGCCGGACCGGGAACGGGTCCACCAAGACATCGGGCCCGGCCGGGACGAAGAGCTCCGGCAGGAGCCGGCGAACCGCCGATGGGGCACCCGAGCCCTCGGCTCCTCGGCGGAACACGGGCTCTAAGCCCAAGGGCGGTCCCCGCAAGTCCGGCAAGGGCCCGTCCTCGCAGTCGCGTTCCTCGCGCCCCTCGTCCCGGGGTCCTCGCTGAGTCGCCGGCCTCCCGAGAGGTCCCTCAGCGGCCGGTGTGGCCGAACCCGCCCTCGCCCCGGTCGGTGTCGTCCAGCTCGTCGGCCTCTTCGAACAGCACGTGCTCGACCGCCTGGACCACCAACTGTGCGATCCGCTCACCCCGCCTGACCAGGAACGGTTCGGTCGGGTCGGTGTTCACGAGCAGCACCTTGAGCTCTCCGCGATAGTCGGAGTCGATCAGTCCGGGCGTGTTCAGGCACGTGACCCCGTGCTTCAGGGCCAGGCCGCTGCGTGGCTGTATGAACCCCGCGTAGCCGCGTGGGATGGCGACGGCGATCCCGGTCGGGACGAGGCCCCGACCACCACCCGGAGCCAGCTCCAGATCCCCGGCGGCGACCAGGTCGACACCGGCGTCACCCGGACGCGCGTACGCGGGCAGGGGCAGGTCGGGATCGAGTCGACGGACGGGCACCTCGAGCATGGCGCGACGCTACCCGGCAGGCGCCGGGCCGGCCGACCCGTAGGGTGGAGCGATGCTCGTGTGGATGGACCTCGAGATGACCGGCCTCGACCCGGCCCGGCACGTGATCGTCGAGATCGCCACGCTCATCACCGATGACGACCTGGACATCGTCGCCGAGGGCCCCGACCTGGTCGTGCACGCCACCGAGGAGCAGTTGTCCGGAATGGACGACGTGGTGCTGGACATGCACACCCGCAGCGGGCTCCTCGACGAGATCCGCTCCTCGACCCTGTCGCTCGAGGCTGCGGGGGTCGCGACGCTCGAGTTCATCGCCGAGCACGTCCCCGAACCCCGCACCGTCCCCCTGTGCGGCAACTCGATCGGCATGGACCGCCGCTTCCTCGCCGTGCACCTCCCCACGATCGAGGAGTACCTCCACTACCGCTCGATCGACGTGTCGACGATCAAGGAGCTGGCCCGGCGCTGGTACCCGGACTCCATGCAGGGTCTGACCAAGAAGCCGTCAGCGCACAGGGCGATGGACGACATCAAGGAATCGGTGGCGGAGCTCGCCTACTGGCGTGAGCGGGTGTTCCGGCCGACGACGCCCACCCCCTCGGAGCCGTCGACGTGAACGACACGGACTCCGTGTCGGGGGACGGGGCCGACGTTCGTCAGGAACGGCTGCCCGCACGTGACGAGGTCGACGAGGTCGCGCCGGGGATCGGCCGCATCCAGCTGCCCATCATGATCCCGGGACTCGGCCATGTGAACTGCTACGTGCTGGAGGACGACCGGGGCGTAACGCTGATCGACCCGGGGATGCCCGACCCGATGTCGCACTCCGCGCTCGTGGCCAGGCTCGCGTCCATCGGCGTCACCCCGCAGCACGTCCACACCGTCATCGTCACGCACTCCCACCCCGACCACTTCGGCGGCGCAGGTCGGCTGCGCGCCGAGCACGACACCACCGTCGTCGCCCACCGCCACTTCGCCACACCGTTTGACGCCGATCCGACCGACGACCTGGCCGAGCTCGAGCCGACGGCTGAGCCGGTGAACCAGCGTCTCGCGGACGTGCTGTTCGGCAACGGCCCGATGCCCGAGGTCCCCCCACGGCCGACGCCATGGGGTGAGGAGGGGTTCCGACCCGGCCCTGGCGAGCTAGAGATGATGCGGTCGTGGGACGACCTGTCGAAGCAGGGCCTGTTGCGGCTGACCCCGACCGTCCGCGTCGAGGATCTCGAGGTGCTCCGCATCGGTGGCCGTGAGTGGCAGGTGGTCCACACCCCGGGCCACACCGGAGACCACATCTGCCTGCTCGAACCAGCCGACGGCATCCTGCTGTCGGGCGACCACGTGCTGCCGACGATCACGCCCCACATCTCGGGGCTCACCGGCAGCGACGACTCCCTCGCCGAGTTCGTCGCAGCGCTGCGACGCGTCGCTGACCTCGACGGGGTCACGAGGGTTCTGCCGGCCCACGGGCTGGCCTTCGACGACCTCCCCGGCCGGGTCGACGCGATCATCGAGCACCACGTCGAACGCCTCGCCCAGATCGAGCGCATCGGCGAAGAGCTCGGCGACGCGCGGGTCCGTTCCTACTCGCGGAGCCTGTTCCAGGAGCGGTCGTGGGGACCGATGGCCGAGTCGGAGACCTACGCCCACCTCGAGCACCTGCGCCACCAGGGGCTGATGGCGTCCCGCGTCGACGACGAGGGGTTCCTCCGCTACCGCCCGGTACCCCCGTCCTGACGTTCTCTGTGCATCTCACGTCACCCCACGACGTGAAACACACACAGAATGCGAAAGGGTGAGCAAATCGCTTGACCGACGGCGGACGAGCGTGGTTCGCTCCACGGGACGCCTCTGCACGAGCGCAGACCCCGACCCCGACCCCGACCCCGAACACGAGCGACACGATGACCGACCGGATGGACCTCGACACCCACGCCGCCATGTGGCGAACCGGTGCCGTGCGCACGCGTCTGCATCTCTGCTCGGCCATCAAGGCCTTCGGGATCACCAACGTGTACGGCACCGAGCCGGGCGCCAAGGCCGACTTCCCGGCCACCGCCACCACCCGACGGGGAGCCCCTCCGCACTGACCGAACCAGGTCGACAGCGAAGGGACGGCTCCAGAGCCGCCGGGTGGAGCTCCACCCGGCGGCTCTTCCGCTTTTCCGGCTCTCCACTCAACCGGCCCTGCCGCACTCGTCCGACCAGACCGACCACATCCACCGACCCACCCGAACCGGAGCGACCGACATGAGAAGCACCCTCGAACTGATGGTCACCCACGAACCATGGGAGTCCCGCGCCTCTTGCCGCGACCTCGACCCCGGCCTGTTCTTCACCGACGACGTCGATGAGATCAGCGAGGCGAAGAGGATCTGCCTCGGATGCCCCGTCAGGACCCGATGTCTGGACGCCGCGGTGGAGCGCGGCGAGCAGTACGGGATCTGGGGCGGACACCTGTTCGTCGCCGGACGGATCGTCCTGCACAAGCGGCGTCGCGGACGTCCCCCCAAGACCCCGCGGCCCGGGGACTCCTTCCCCGAGGTCGAGGTCCCCGACGCGTACAGGCAGCTGGTGACGGCCTGACCGAGACGACAGGCAGACCGGGACAACAGGCAGACCGGGACAACAGGCAGACCCGGACGACGGTCACACCCCGAGGACGGTCAGTGACGCTTGTCCCGCGAACTGACCGCTGTCGGGTGCCGCCGTACAGTGGAGGGGTCGGCGCCGACCGACCTCTCCACTCGCCGACATCCACCGGCTCGTGCGGCCGGAGACACCACTCGGATGACACAGCCCCCCGCTACGAAGACCCCCACTTCTGATGACAGCACCCCGGCCCGGGAGTCCGGCCGTCGGGGACTGCCCATCGGCCCACTCGGTGTGTTCCTGGCGACGGCCGTGGCTCTCCTCGCCGCCGGACTCGTGATCTGGATGGGGACCCGCGGCGGCGATGACAGGGCCGTCGACGTCAACGACGTGCTCGACGAGGTCGACGGATCGGCCCTGGTGGCGCCCGACACCCAGCCCGTCGGCGTCGGTGACCGCGCGCCGGACGTGCGACTCGAGATGCTCGACGGCACGACGGGCTCGCTCTCGTCCTTCCTCGGCAAGCCGGTCGTGGTGAACTTCTGGTCCTCGACCTGCGCTCCGTGCCTCAAGGAGATGCCTGATCTCCAGGCGGTCTCGACCGACCACGCATCGGACATCGCGGTTCTCGGGATCGACGTCACCGACACCGAGAAGGCAGGTCGTGCAATGGTGGAGAAGACCGGGGTCACCTTCCCGAACGCACGGGACCCGCAGGCCGAGGTCTTCGCCGCGTTCGGGGGCACGGCTCTGCCCCGCACGGTCCTGATCGACGCCGACGGCAAGGTGGTCGAGGTCCACAACGGTGCTCTCACCGCAGCAGAGCTGACAGACCTGCTCCGCGACAACGACCTCCTGAGCTGAGGAGTCGGTCGACCGATGGGTGCCCGACTCGCCCTCGCCTTCTCCGCCGGAATGGTGGCGACCGTGAACCCCTGCGGCTTCGCGCTGCTCCCGGCGTACCTCAGCTACTTCCTCGGCCTCGACCCCGCTGCCTCCCGGAAGGCTCCCGATGCGGCGACTGCCGCCAGCACGGCTGACGACCCCGACCTCCACGACGAACGCACCAGCGCGGTGCTGCGTGCCCTCGTCGTGTCAGCTGCGGTGACGGCCGGGTTCCTCGTCGTGTTCGGGGTCATGGGGGTGGCCTGGTCGTCGTTGAGCTCCGTGATCGGCGAGCGACTCCCGTGGTTCACCCTGGTCATCGGCATCGCCCTCGTCGTGTTGGGCATCGCTGTGTTCCGCGGGTTCGAGCCCACCCTGCGACTCCCCCACTTCGACGTCGATCGCAGCGGACGCGAGCTGCTGACCATGTTCCTGTACGGGATCTCCTACGCGATCGCCTCGCTGAGCTGCACCATCCCCGTGTTCATCTCGCTCGTGTCGGTGTCGCTCGACGGTTCCTTCGGCCAGAGCCTGGTCACGTTCCTGGCGTACGGGCTCGGCATGGGCATGACGCTGACGATCCTCACGATGGGCGTCGCTCTGGCCCGCTCCGGCGTCCTGCACACCTTCCGTCGCCTGGTGCCGCACATGCAGACCATCTCGGGGGTGCTGCTCGTCCTCGCCGGCCTGTTCGTCGCCTACTACGCCTGGGTCGAGATCCGGGAGCTCTCGTCCGGTGACGGCTCCGCCGTCGTCGACTGGACGCGTGACATCCAGAGCTCGCTTCAGAACTGGGCCGAGGAGATGGGCGGAGCACGTCTCGCCCTGGGCGCCGCCGTAATCATCGGGGCGGCGGTCGCCATCGCACTGCTCCGTCGTCGACCCGATCGTCCTGTTGCCCAGAGCGACGATGTGGGACCCTGAGCGGGTGCCCATCCTCGCTCGACTCCGCTCGCAGCTCCCGGACGCCACCCCGGTCGGCACCTACCTCGACCGCGTCGCCACCGCGCTCGACCCGTTCGACTTCCATCCCGACGACACGTTCGCCGCGGTGTCGATCTGCCGCGACGAGCTCACCCAGAACCTGATCGAAGAGGTCGCCGACCGTTGGCATCGACCGTTCGCCCTCGGCGGGCTCGGGGGCCTGCCCTCGCTCGGTCGAACCGGATGGCAGGCCTGCCTCTCCCACGTGCCGGACACGGCCGGTCGGGGCCACCTGCTCGTGTTCGGGATGCCGCACCTCGGGATGGACCTCGACGGCGAGTTCGGGCAGAGCCACCGCCGGCAGCAGAACCAGCCGACAGCGACGTGCGGTGCGCTCGGTTCGCTGCTCCAGATGATCAAGCGAGGCGACGACGACCCCGAGCTACCTCCCGGGCTCGACGACTACGAGGCCACGCGACTGCTCCGGTTCGTCCGCGACGAGACCGGCAGCGTGCCGATGGAGCTGATCGAGCTGACGCATCGGACGGCGCTCGCCATCGAAGAGGAGATCTGGGCCGAGCTCGACGCGCTCGAGGCCTGGCGGACGATGGACGTCGGCGTGTTCTGTGGCGTGCAGGTCCACATCCCCGAACGCTCGGACCACATCTGGCCGACCGGCGCCTCGATCAAGGGCGCAGACGGGACCCGTCGGCCGATCACCGTCTGAGTCGAGAGCTCACACGCCGAGAAGCGTCGCCACCAGTCGGACGCGTCGTCGAAGAACGGCTTCACCTCTCACACCCTGTGACTCAGTCCCGTCGACTCAGGGCGCCAGGCGCTCCCGGATCCACTTGCCGTCCGGCCCCTCACGCCGGTAGCGCAGGCGGTCGTGCAGTCGGCTGGGCCGACCCTGCCAGAACTCGATGGTGGTCGGCGTCACGGCGTAGCCACCCCAGCCGGGTGGCCGCGGCACGTCACCGTCGGCGAAGCGGACAGCCATCTCCTCCACGCGGCGCTCCAGCTCCGTCCGGTCCGACAGGACCTGGGACTGCTCGCTGGCCCACGCCCCGATCCGACTCTCGCGTGGACGCGACGCGAAGTAGGTGTCGCTGACCTCGTCTGGCACGGGCGTCACTGCGCCGTCGATCCGGATCTGACGGTGGATCTCCAGCCAGCTGAACAGGAGTCCGACGTTCGGGTTGGCAGCGATCTCGGCGCCCTTGCGGCTGTCGTAGTTGGTGAAGAACTCGAGGCGTCCGTCATCGTCCACGCACCGCAGGAGGACGTTGCGTGCGGTGGGCCGCCCCGCGCCGTCGACCGTCGCGAGCGCCATGGAGTTGAACTCGACGACCCCGGCGGACTCGGCTTCGGACAGCCACCGCTCGAGCAGCTCGTACGGATCGCCCGGAGCATCGGCCTCGACGAGGGTGCCCCAGTCGTAGTCCAGGCGATGATCCAGGTCGGCTGCCCTGGACACGGACTCCGGATCGACCGCCATCACCCGCGAGCCTACGCCGCTCACGGCCCAGCCTCCGCGTCTCCCATCCTGCCGATCTCCCGTCGCGATGCCTGCCGTCGTGATCCCTGCCGTCCTGATCCGGGCAGCTTCGGGCCGTGGGCACGTTGCGTCGTGTAGATGCCGTGGCGGGCAGAGAACACGAAGCTCATGACGCACGCCACCGCGAAGTACGGGATGGCGCCGCTGCCGAACAGCTCAGCACCCATGATCGTGCAGGCGAGAGGGGTGTTCGCCGCTCCGGCGAAGACGGCCACGAACCCGAGAGCCGCCAGCAACGGTTCGGGTACGCCGAGCGGGCCGGCGAGAGTCGCTCCGAGGGTTGCGCCGATCACGAACAGCGGAGTGACCTCGCCGCCCACGAAACCCGACCCGAGCGTGACGACGGTGAACAGCAGCTTCGCAGCGAACGCCCAGGTCGGAACGTGACCCCCGAACAGGCTCAGCTCGACCAGTCCCTCGGACAGACCGTTGTACAGGCGGTTCCCGACGGCGAGGGTCAACCCGATCACCACCACGCCGCCGATCAGCGGCCGGGCCGGAGCCCAGCCCACCCAACGCCCGAACAGGCCCTTCACCGTGTGCTCGCCCAGGCTGAACGCGACCGCGGCCAACCCGAAGGCGATCCCCGCCACTGCGACCTTCGCGAGCAGACCTGCCGACAGGTCGACGTCGCCGAGACGGGGCGTGAGGGTGTGGTGCACGCCAAGCCCGCGGACGACCAGATCGCCGGTCACCGAGGCTGCGAGGCACGGCACCAACGCCTCGTACCGCAACCGACCGACGGACTGGACCTCGAGAGCGAACACGGCGCCGGCGAGAGGGACCCCGAACACGGCGCCGAACCCCCCGGCGATGGCTGTGACGAGCATGATCCGACGATCCTCGCCCTTCAGTCGCAGCACGCGTGAGGCGGCGTCGGTGAGGCTGCCGCTCATCTGGATCGCGGTGCCCTCCCTGCCTGCGGATCCGCCGAAGAGGTGGGTGACGACCGTCCCGACCAGGACCATCGGTGCCATCCGCGTGGGGACCCAGTCCGTCGGTTCGTGGATCTCGTCGAGGATCAGGTTGTTGCCCTCGACCGACCGGCCACCGCCGTAGTGGTAGGTCAGCCCGATCGACAGGCCCGCCAGGGGGAGGAGCCACAGGAGCCACCCGAACCGGTCGAACGTGACCGTCGCCCAGTGCAGCGACTTCAGGAACACCGCTGCGGCAGCACCGCCGAGCAGACCGACGAGCATCCCCAGCGCGATCCACCTCAGGAGGCCGATGACGACGTCCAGCCGGTCGCGAAGCGTTCGCATCACGTCGGCCGGGAGGGCACTCACGTTCCTCAGCCGATCGCCGTGAGCCCGCGCATGTACGGCCGGAGCAGCTCGGGGATCTCGACCGTGCCGTCGGGGCGGCGGTACGTCTCGACGATCGCCGCCCACACCCGTGGGACCGCCAACGCCGATCCGTTCAGGGTGTGGAGGATCTCGGTGCCTCTGCCGGTCGTCGGCCGGTAGCGGAGCCCGGCCCGTCGGGCCTGGTAGTCGCCGAACCAGCTGACCGAGCTCACCTCGAGCCAGCGATCGGCTCCGGGAGCGAAGACCTCGATGTCGAAGGTCCGTCTGGAGCTGGCCCCGAGGTCGCCGGCGCACAGGTCGAGGATCCGGTAGGCCAACCCGAGATCGCTGATCGTCGACTCTGCCCGCTCCAGGATCTCGGCGTGCAGGTACGGAGCCTGGTCCTCGGTGGCGTACGCCAGGAGCTCGACCTTGTCGAACTCGTGGACCCGGAGCAGGCCGCGGGTGTCCTTGCCGGCCGAGCCCGCCTCGCGTCGGAAGCAGCTCGTGTGGGCGCAGAACCGTTGCGGCAGGACGTCCTCGTCGACGATCTCGTCACGCCCCAACGACGTGAGCGGCACCTCGGCCGTGGGGATCGCCCAGAGGTCGTCGCGCTCGAGGTGGTAGGCCTCCTCCTCGAACTTCGGCAGATGACCGGTCGAGATCATGGTGTCGGTGCGGACCAGCGTCGGTGGGCGGATCTCCTCGTAGAGGTCGACGTTGCGATCCAGCGCCAGCTGGCACAGGGCACGTACCAGCGCCGCGCCGGCTCCGCGGTACATGACGAACATGGAGCCCGAGAGCTTGACCGCCCGTTCGACGTCGAGGATCCCGAGCTGCTCACCGATCTCCCAGTGCGGCACACGCTGGTGATCGCCGTAGGAGTCGGCGTCGAACCCCTCGACCCGCACGACCACGTTGTCGTCCTCGCCGAGGCCGTCCGGTGCGTCCTGCGACGGCAGGTTCGGGATCCGCAGGAGCCGTTCGCGAAGCTCCGCCGCCATCTCGTCGGCACCGGCATCGAGCGCCTTCTCCTCGGCGCCGAGGATCCGGCTCTGCTCCTGGAGCTCCTTCGCCTCGTCCTGACGCTGCTCACGGAAGAGCGTCCCGACCTCGTTCGACAGCGAGCGGATCTCTGCACGCAGACCATCACGGCGCGCGGTGAGGTTGCGCAGCTCTGCGTCGAGCCTGACGACCTCGTCGACCAACTCGAGGCTCTCGCCACGCCGGGTGAGAGCGGCACGGATGGCGTCGGCGTCGTTGCGGAAGAGGCGAACGTCGAGCATGACCACGAACGGTAGCGGCGCCCACCTCCCGTCCCCGAAACGCATGCGACGCGTAGCGTGCGTGGACATGACCGATTCCAGCACCCACGACGCTGGCCACCCGACCGGACCACTGGTAGCTGCTCCCGGGGACGACGCCGTGACCGTGTTGCTGGCCGAGGCCCTGAGCGCCGCCGTCGAGGCCCACGGGGTCCCGGGCGCGGTAGCCGGAGTGGTCGTCGGCGACACGCGCCACGTGACGGGCGTCGGCGTCGGCAACGCCGAGCTGCCCCGCCCGGTCGACGCAGACACACTGTTCCAGGTCGGCTCGATCACCAAGACGCTGACCTCTTCAGCTGCGATGATCCTCGTCGAAGAGGGGCTCATCGACCTGGACGATCCGGTGGAGAGGCACCTTCCCGGGCTTGGCGCAATGACCGGGCTCGACACCGAGGCGATCACCGTCGAGGTCGCTCTCGACCACCGCGCCGGCTTCGACGGCGACCACCTGTTCGTCGAGGGTGGGGGCGAGGGTCTGGCCACCCTGTCGACCGCCCGGCGCTTCTTCGACCCGGACCGGGGCTGGTCCTACAACAACGCCGGGTTCTCGATCGTCGGCGAGGTCATCGCCGCCGTGACCGGATCCGGCTACGGCGAGTTCGTCCGCAACCGACTCCTGAACCCGCTCGGCATGGGAACGGCCGGGTTCAGTGCTGATGAGGTGATCACACGCGACGTCGCGGCACCCCACTGGGTGTTCGACGGCACCGCCTACCTCCTCCGCGGGATCGGCTGGCAACCCGGTTGGGAGCTCACCCCCATCGACCGGGCGGCAGGCGGTCTGGTCGCCTCGGTCGCGCACCTGCTCGAGTGGTGCCGCTTCCAGTGGACCGGCCGGGACCTCGACGGAGTCCGGATCCTCAGCGACGACTCCCTGGCCAGGCTGCGCACACCCGTCGGCCCCGAGGTGACTCCCGGCCTGTCGGTCGGCCTCGACTGGTTCGTCCGTCACCGCAAACCTCCGGCGGACGACGATGCCGGCGAGCGAGCAACCGTCACCACCATCGAGCACGGAGGCACGACCGTCGGCTACGTCAGCGAGCTCGTGGTCGCACCGTCGGAGAACGTCGGTCTGGTGTGCCTCACCAACGCGACGAACGGAGCGGCCGTGATCGAGACCGTTCGACGTCGACTTCTGTCCGAGCTGCTCGGCGTGGTGGAGGAGGACCCCGTCGTCGACGCTGACATCGACCCCGATCTCGAACGCCTGATCGGCACCTACGAGCACTCCTTCGCCACTCTCACCGTGACCGCTGGTGAGTCCCCGGGCACCGTGGTGATCACGCCGTCGGCCCGGGACATCGACGGTTGGCAGCCACCGGTGACCTCACCGGTCACGTTCGGATTCTACGGGTCCGACGACGCCGTCTCCGTGGACCAGATCCCCCCGGTCAGAACCGTCCGCTTCGACCCCGACGGCGACACCGCCCGATGGCTGCTGTGGGACCAGCGCCGCGCTCCACGAACCGCCTGACCCACCATCGTCCATCCCGAACTCGGGTCACATGACACCGACATGCGGCGCGTGACGACCCGAGTTCGTGGGTGCGCCCGAACTCGGGTCACATGACACCGACATGCGGCGCGAGACGACCCGAGTTCGTGGGTGGACCTGACGACCCGAGTTCGTTGGTGGACCTGACGACCCGAGTTCGTGGGTGGGCCTGACGACCCGAGTTCGTGGGTGGGCCCCTCGCGGCCGGTAGCGTCGGCGACGTGCCCGAACGCCCTGAGGACGCTGTCGTCGTCGACGGCCTCCGGATCCGCTACGGCGACACCATCGCGGTCGACGGCGTGTCGTTCAGCGCACGGTCCGGCGAGGTCACGACGATCCTCGGCCCCAACGGCGCCGGCAAGACATCCACCGTCGAGCACCTCGAGGGGTACCGTCCCGCAGCGGCCGGCACCACGGCGGTCCTGGGACTCGACCCGATCCGGGACCACCGCCACCTCACAGCACGCGTCGGCGTGATGCTCCAGGACGGCGGGATCCCCACCGCGATCCGTCCGGCGGAGCTCCTCCGCCAGTACGCCGCGTTCTTCCCCGCCCCGCTCGACCCCACCGGGCTCCTCGACCAGGTCGGTCTGACCCACCGGTCCCGCACCCCTTTCCGCCGGCTCTCCGGAGGGGAGCAGCGCCGCCTCTCCCTGGCACTCGCGATCATCGGTCGACCCGAGGTCGTCTTCCTCGACGAGCCGACCGCCGGCATCGATCTGGAGGGCCGCGATGCCGTCCGGGCCGTCGTGTCGTCCTTGCGCGACGAGGGCGTCTGCGTCGTCATGACGACCCACGACCTCGATGAGGCCGAGCGGACCTCGGACCGCGTCGTCATCATCGACCGAGGCGTCGTCGTCGCCGACGGCCCACCGGCCGAGCTCGTCCGTCCCGATGGATCCGACCACATCCTCTTCGGCGCCCCGCCGGGCCTGCCCGTGGACGAGCTGGCCGCTCACCTCGCCGCAGGGATCCGGGACACGACCGAGCCGGTCGAGGTGGTGGAGTCGACCCGCGGCGAGTACCGGGCCTCATGTGCACCGAGCCCCGCCAACGTCGCTGCTCTGACCGCGTGGCTCGCGGAGCGCGAGCTCCCCCTCGAGGACCTGCGGGCGGGGCGCCAGCGGCTCGACGACGTGTTCCGGCGACTCACCGCGCATGCCGAGACGTCACCCGGCGATCCCGACGAGGTCTCCGGCGCCCACCAGAGGCGACGTCTTCGCCCCGACAGACGGCGGAGCACCCGCCGATGAAGGCGTTCCTGGCCCAACTCCGGACCGAGCTCGCCCTGTCCTCCCGTCAGGGTGAGCAGCTCCTCGTCAGCCTCGGCATCCCGCTGCTGATCCTGGTGTTCTTCTCGAACGTGGACATCCTGCCCAAGGGCTCCTACGACGAGCCCATCGACTTCCTCGCCCCGGCGGTGTTGGCTCTGGCCGTCATGTCGACAGCGCTGGTCTCGCTCGGGATCGGCACCGGCTTCGAGAGGCACTACGGAGTGCTCAAGCGCCTCGGCGCAGCGCCGCTCGGCAGGGGGCGCTGGGTGGCGGCGAAGATCACGATGGTCCTCCTCACCGAGGTCCTGCAATGGGCGGTCCTGATCGCAGTCGCCGTCGTCATCGGCTGGTCACCGCCGGCGTCGGGTTGGGCTGCGGCGATCCTCGGCGCACTCCTGGGAACCGCAGCGTTCGGGGGGCTGGGACTGCTCCTCGCCGGGACTCTCCCCGGGGTCGCCACCCTCGCGATCGCCAACGCGATCTACATCGTCCTGTTGCTGACCGGCGGGATGATGGTCCCGCTGTCGGAGCTCCCGAACGGTATGGCCCAGGTCGCCAAGCTCCTGCCCGCTGCGCCGCTGGCCGAGATCCTCACCGGGTCGCTCGGACCCGGCGGCGTGGCTGGTTGGGCGTGGGTGTCGCTCGGGATCTGGGCCGTGGTGGCGCCCCTGGCTGCGACCCTGTTGTTCCGCTGGGAGTGACCGGGACGGGATCCGATGGTGCCGTGACGCGGAACGGACCGCCCCGGGCCATCGATGAGGCAGGGACGGTCCGTGATCCGAAGGACTCCTGGACGCCGGTCAGCCGCCCTCTGCGGCGATCGTCGTGGTCGTGGTCGCGGGCGGCGGATCGTTGAACCACGGGTTGCCGTTGTCGGTGAAGATGTTCATCGTCGCCATGGCCGCCACGTAGACGACGATCGCCACGACGAGCCCGAAGTAGAAGATCCTCGACAGCAACGTCGCGTCGAAGCGCAGGTGCATGAAGATCGACGCGATCAGCACGAACTTCACCGCCATGAGGACCAGCAGGAGCGGGACGGCGACGTAGTGGGCGTTCTCGCCGAACCACGACTCCCAGAAGTACGTCGACACCTCGAGCGCCGTGATGACCACGAGGACCCAGAAGACGGTGAAGTACGACCGGTTCGAGGGTCCGTGGGTGTGGTGCTCACCCGGGTGGACCGGGGAGTCGTCGTCGAGTTCCTCGATGGTGGTGCTCACGAAGGTTCCTCAGGCTCGTTCTGACGGATCGGTGTCGTTCTGATGGATCAGGGGATGAGGTAGACGATGGTGAAGATGACGACCCAGACGATGTCGACGAAGTGCCAGTACAGGCCCAGGGTCTCCACCGCCTCGGCGTTCAACTTGCGGCGGAAGGAGTAGCCGACCGCACTCAGCAACATGATGATGCCGACCGCGACGTGGGCCCCGTGGACGCCGGTCAGGGTGTAGAAGGCCGATGCCGAGACGTTGGCGGTGTAGCCGAGGCCCTCACGGACGAACTCGGTGAACTCGTACACCTGACCCGCGAGGAACAGGCCACCGAGCACGCACGTCGCCGTGAGCCACAACCGCATCCGCTTGGTGTCGCCACCGATGATGGCGTTGACCGCCAAGACCATCGTGAGCGAGCTCATCAGCAGGATGAAGCTCGTCATCGACGTGAACGGGATGTTGAACAGCTCCGACGCCCTGATCGGCGAGCCTGCCAGACCGGGGATGTTGCCCGGGCGGTTCTTGTAGAGCAGGTAGGTCGAGATCAACCCACCGAAGAGGAGGCAGTCCGACGCGAGGTAGGTCCACATCGCCAGCTTGGTGTTGGAGATGCCGGTCGACGTCGCGTGCGTGTCATCGGGGAACTCGAGGTCCTCGATGGGTTCCAGTGCGAGCTCAGACAACGGTCGTCTCCTCGGTGCTGGCCATGGCGGGCTCGAGCGTCTTCTCGTCCGCCGCGTCGGCGTCCGATGTCGCCGCGGTCGCCTCACCTTCCACGTCCGCGGACTCGTCGGGGAGCTCGGCGGCGTCGGGCTGGTCGTCGCCCGGCAGGTCCTCGTCGTGGTGGTGACCGCTGTTCGGATCGGTCGACGGTTCGAACACCCAGCCGAAGATGCCGACGACCAGGAGCAGCACGCCGGGCAACGCCCACCACAGGTTGAAGATCAGGCCGTAGCCGATCAGCGGGAACCCGCTGGCCATGACGAGCGGCCAGTACGACGGCGACGGCAGGTGCACACCGGTCGCGTCGCCCTTCTGGACCACGTCTTCCGTGGCAGCGACGCGCACGAGGCGACCTTCTTGGTCGTGGCCGTACTTGCGGTGCCAGAACTCGTCGGTCTCCTCGACCACCGGGAGGTCGTCGAAGTTGTGCTCCGGTGCCGGCGACGGGATCATCCACTCGAGCGAACGGGCGTCCCACGGATCGGGGCCGACGTCGACGGGGTTGCGCTTGTGGTTCCGGTAGCTCAGGGCCACGTTGAGCATGAACAGGACCAACGACACTGCGATCGTGAAGGCCCCGATCGTCGCGACGAGGTTCCAGAGGTTGAATCCCTGGCCCTCTGTGTAGGTGTAGGTCCGGCGCATCATCCCCTGGAGACCGAGGATGTGCATGGGGCCGAACGTCAGGTTGAACCCGACGAGCATCACCCAGAAGTTCCACTTGCCCTGCTTCTCGCTGAGGCAGTAGCCGAACACCTTCGGCCACCAGAAGTACATGCCGGAGAACAGCCCGAGCAGCGCTCCACCGAAGAGGACGTAGTGGAAGTGGGCGATGATGTAGTAGGTGTCGGTCTGCTGCGTGTCAGCCGGGGCGAAGGCGTGGGTGACGCCGGACAGGCCTCCGATGGTGAACATCGCGACCAGGCCGATGGAGAACAGCATCGAGGTGTTCAGCTTGAGCCGGCCGCCGTACATGGTGGCCATCCAGTTGAGGATCTTCACGCCGGTCGGCACAGCGATGAACATCGTGGCCAGCGAGAAGGCCATGACCGACAGGACACCGATACCCGAGGCGAACATGTGGTGAGCCCACACGCCCCAGCCCATGAAGCCGATGGCGATGCCCGAGCCGACCATGAACGGGTAGCCGAAGATCGGCTTGCGGGAGAAGACGGGGATCACCTCGGACACGATCCCGAAGCTCGGAAGGATCATGATGTAGACCTCGGGGTGACCGAAGATCCAGAACAGGTTCTGCCAGAGCAGCGGATCCCCGCCCATGGTGGCGTCGAAGAACGTCGCTCCGAAGAGCCGGTCGAGCATCAGCAGGAACAGCGCCACGGTGATGACCGGGAGGGCGAACACCAGGAGCACCTGGGTGATGAACGCCATCCAGGTGAACACCGGCATGCGCATGAGGCTCATGCCCGGTGTGCGCATGTTGAGCACCGTCACCGTCAGGTTGATCGCCGAGATCGTCGAGCCGATGCCCATGATGATGAGACCGACCGCATAGAAGTCGATGCCGTGGCCGGGGTTGAACGTCACGCCCGAGTTCGGCGCGTACATGAACCAGCCGCCGTTCGCTCCGCCCCCGAGGAGCCACGACGTGTTGAAGAAGATGGCGCCGCTGAGCCAGATCCACAGCGACAGCGCGTTCATCCGGGGGAACGCGACGTCCCGGGCGCCGATCTGCAGCGGCAGCAGGTAGTTGGCGAACGCCGACTGCATGGGCATGACGGCGAGGAAGATCATCGTCACGCCGTGCATGGTGAAGACCTGGTTGTACAGGTCTGCCGACAGCAGCTTGGAGTCGGGGACAGCCAGCTGCGTTCGGATCATCAGCGCCTCGAACCCGCCCACGAGGAGGAAGAGGAACGCCGCAGCGCCGTACATGATGCCGATCTTCTTGTGATCGACGGTGAAGAACCACGACTTCCAGCCGTGGGTCTCGGTCGGACGCGCGAACACACCGAGGGGTCGGCTGACCGTCGCAGAGCCCGAGGTGAGCTCGAGCGGTGGGTGCTCTTCGACAAGTGCCATCTGAGGTCCTTCTCGTCCGGGTCCGGCGCTACTTGAGGGTCACCAGGTAGGCGACGAGCTGATCGATCTGCTCCTCCGAGAGCTGGAGGTTCGGCATGCCCTGGTTGTTCTCGGGGTCCATCGGCTTGATCGACTCGGGATCACGCAACCAGTCCTTGAGGTTCGACGTGTCGGGCTTGCCCGACGGAACCGCCGAGACCTCTTCGTCACCCTTGCCCAGGTACAGCGGCAGGAGAGAGCCGGCGAACGTCTGACGCATCATCAGGTGCGTCAGGTTCGGCGCGTTGCCCGCCGTCAGCGTCGTCTCGACCGCCGCTCCGTAGTCGTCCATCGGCACATCCGAGTACTCGAACGGAGGCTTCGACTCCGGCGTTAGCCCGTTGATCTGGTGGCACCGGGCGCACTGCGAGACGAACAGCTCCTGGCCGGCGATCGCCTTCTCGGTCTTGGGCTGCTCCGGCGGACGGGTCATCGCTGTGACCCACTCCTCGTACTCGGCCTCGGGCAGCGCCTTCATCTCCATGCGCATCACACCGTGGGACAGGCCGCAGAACTCGGTGCACTGGCCCTGGTAGATGCCGGGCTTGTCGGCAGTCATGATCAGCGTGTGGGTCCGGCCCGGCACGGCATCCATCTTGCCGTTGATGGCCGGGATCCAGAACGAGTGGACCACGTCGTTGGACTGGATCTTGACCTTCACGTCGCGACCGACGGGGACGACGATCTGCGTGGCGGTGATGATGTCGACGTTGCCGTCGTTGTTCACGTCGTAGCGGTACTCCCACCACCACTGCTGGCCGATCACACGCACCTCGATCGGGTCCTCGGACTTCTCGAGGTTGATCAGCGCCTGGACGTTGAACACGGCGAGCACGGCGAGCAGCAGCGCCGGGGCGATGGTCCAGGCGATCTCGAGGGTCGGGTTGCCGTGCGTCTGGGTCGGCTCGTCGACGCCGTCGACATCCTCCTTGTTGCGCTTGAAGCGGACAGCCATCCAGATGATCGCTATCTCGACGAGGAAGAACACGATGCCGGCCATCGCGAAGATCGGCACCGTCAGGTTGAAGATCTCCCAGTTCTGCCGCCCCGCGGGCGCCAGCGTGTTCAGCGGGAAGGCGGGGTCGCCGATGTCCTTGACGATCAGCCAGGTGCCGATCGCCAGGATGACGAACGAGATGACCGCCGCGATCGTCGCGTTGCGCTTGTTCCGCATTCCCAACCTCTCACTGACCGGCGAGCGGACCCGCGGTGAGAGTATCCACCGCTCCGCTGCCGGAAGCCGAATCCACCACGACCGCAGCACGGCCTCCGCCGAGCCCAGCGCCCTCTTCGCTCGTGTGCTGCTCTCCTGCGACCGCACCGACGATGCCCGCTGCGATGATCACCACCCCGCCGACGAGCAGGACCGCTATCACGACGGGCCGCTTGAGCTCGGGCCGGCTCGAGAGCATGAACGCCAGGACGAACACGATGATGGCTGCCAGGATGATCACGTAGACCGCTGCGCTCTGCGGGAGCGCCAAGAGCAGGCGCGACACGCACAGCACGATCACCGCGAGCGTGATCACCGCCAGGATCGGGACCTCGAGCGGGTCCATGATCTCGTGGCGGAGCTCGCGGTTGGCGCCCGTGTCGCCCGTCGCACGCTCGGCCCAGGCCCGCACCGTCCACGACACGGCGACGATGGCGAGCAGCACCACGCCGACCACGAACAGCGTGGGATCCGCTGCGAGACCGACGATCGCTACCCCGACGCCGAAGGCGGCGATGAGCGGCCAGTAGCTGAGCCCGACGGGCGTCAGGACCGGCGGGTTGGAGGCGGTGGCCGGAGAGCCGCCCTCCATCTGGACCAGCACGTCGGCGCTGCCGTCACGGAACGCCGTCGCGAAACCACCGAGGGCTGCCATCACGCCGGCGAAGCCCATCAGCACGCTGTAGCCGACGTGGTCGCCGACCCAGCCCTTCCAACCGAACGTGAGCGGACCGACGAGCGAGTTCACGACGTCGCCGTCCTGGAACACGCCGATCACACCGCTGTGCGCGGCGGCGCCGGTGAGGAAGCCGTAGACGATCGCCGTCAGGAACCCGACGACCGCAGCGGCATAGAAGAACTTCGAACCCCGTGTGATCATCAAGCGCTCACTTCATGATGTAGACGGCGACCCAGACCACGGCGTAGACCGCGCAGCTGGCGTACCAGAACACGGCGGCCGCGGCGATCCCGTCGGGCTGACGACTTGAGAACTGTCCACCGAGGGCCCGGAAGCCCATCAGGACGATGAAGATCATCCCGGCGATCACCATCGCCAGGCTGCCACCGGTCACCGCGTAGAAAAGCGGGCCCTCCGGCGACTCGAGGAGGACGGCGGCCTGCTGGTACAGGAAGATCGTCTGGTTGATGAACGCTGCACCCAGCAGCAGCGTCACCCCGAGCGCCACGTAGGTGTGCGCCCGGTCGTCGCGGGCGATCGCGTAGACCGCCCACTGCATGGTGATCGCCGACATGGCGAGGGTCAGCGCCTGCATGTTCGGCTGGGTGAGGGGGATCGTGTTCGACGCGAACCACTCGGCCCCTCCGGCGTTGCGGGCGGCGAGGTAGTAGCCGATCAGCGTGGCCATCACGGCCACGACGCCGGCGGTCGCGAACGCTGTGCCGAACAGCAGCTCCCGACGGCGGGGCTGGACCGGCGCTGGCAGGGCGGCGACAGCCATCAGGCGTTCTCCTCTCCGGAGCCCTCACGGGCGTCGAGCAACGGGTAGGGCGAGGTGACCCGGGACAGATCCGCGAGACCGACTCCGCCGCTGGCCGGCGCCGGGAACGCCCACTCCAGGGTGAGGCCACCCTCGACCGGCTCGTCACCGGTGTCGTCTCCCGAGCTGCGGACCGCAGCGACGAGGGCGCCGAGCGCACCGAGGGCGAACAACGCTGCGCCGAGGGCCTCGGCTGCACCGAACACCTGCGACGCCGTGGTCTCCCCATCGAGCTGCACGATGGCCTGCACGAGCGTCGCCGTCCCGAGCAGTCCACCGCCCAGGATGATCAGAGGCGTCGACAGACGTGCCTCGGTCGAGGTGCCGTAGCCGCCCCAGAGCAGTGGTGCCCAGTGCATCGAGGCTGCGGCTCCGCCGGCGATCCCCGCAGCGGCGACGAACGCCGTCTGGGCGGCGGCGAGCGTGGCGGCCGAGGCCCCGAACAGCTGACCCTGACCGAGCAGCGACAGCGCCTGCACCCATCCGGTCACCACCGCTCCGAGGAGGAGCACGACGCCGACGACGGCGAGCAGGGTCGCCGGGGTCAGGCGCACCGAGCCGTGGCGCAGGGCGTCGGCCAGAGCGCCGAGCATCCCGAGCACCGGCACCGTGATGGCCAGTGCGAACACGCTCCACACGGCGGTGTTGAGAGCGCTGGGCAGCTGCGCCCACGCCCCGAACGCCAGGACGGCGTACATGCCGATCACCAGCTGGACGAGATCGGTGTTGCCGAGGCGACGACCGGTGGCGTTGGCCACGACGTCCGCGGCGATGCCCAGGACAGGGATGGCGAACACGAACACCGCCGGACCCCGGAACAACCAGCCGAGACCGTCGGTGAAGTTGGTGGCCAGCGCGGCAGGGGCCATCCGGCCGACCTGACCGAGCACCACGTGGGCGACGGCCGATCCGAGCGTCACCAACAGCAGCGCAGCGGAGACGAACGACGCCCACGACAGTCCCGGCACCCACGCCAGACGCATGCCGAGCGGTCGGTGGCTCATCACGGTGGTGGCGACGCACACCGCACCGAGACCGAGGGAGACGAGCGACGCTCCCAGCGACAGGTTGCCCAGCTTGGCGGCGGTCTCGTCTGTGCCGAGGACCCCACCGTCGATCGCGAGGCTGGTCAGGAAGATGCCACTCGACACCAGCCAGGTCCAGAACGACAGTGCCGCCGCACGCGGGAACGCGATCGCAGGGGATCCGAGCTGGAGCGGCACCACGGCGATGGCGACACCCAGCAGGAGGGGCACCACGCCGAGGAACAGCAGACCGGTCTGCGCGCTGGCGGCGAGCTGCGCCGTCCGGGCACCCAGGAACCCGTTGTTCGTGAGCGTGTCCACCCCGGTCAGCGCCAGGAGCGACAGGAACAGGGTCGACATGGCGAAGCCGAAGCTGACGAAGAGCCGGCCGATAGCGACGTGGTCACCCGAGCCCACCAGTCGCTCGACGACACCCGGGATCGGGCGATCGTCGGCGCCCACGGGCGGATCGTCCGTCTCGGGCCTGGTCTCGGTGAGTGCCATAGGTGTCTCTGCCCTCTGCCTCGTTGACTCTTGCCTCTGCCGACTTGCTTCTAGCGACTCTCGCCTCGATGACTGAGGTGCTGACCGTCGCGCACCGGGCTCGTCGCCCGCGTCCGCTGTCGCCGGGTCGACCGAGGCCGAGCCGCCGATCCCGCGGACACTACCGCGACCGGAGCAGGACTGAGAAAAGCGTCAGGACGACGCCGCTCACCAGCCGTACCGGATGATCACGTCCGCCGTCATCGCCCCGAACAGGAGCGTGATGTACGTGATCGAGAAAGTGAAGAGGCGGATGGCCCGGCTCGGGGACCCGTTGCGGCGCAGATCGACCGCCATCGCCGTGAACACGGCTCCCAGGACGACCGCCGAGACCCAGTAGAGCAGTCCCATCGACGCCGTGACCCCGAAGACCAGGGTGAGCGCCCAGACAGCCACGGTGTAGGCGAGGATCTGGTTCGTCGTGGAGCGGGCCGAGGCGACCGACGGCAGCATCGGCACGTCCGCCCGCGCGTAGTCGTCCTTGTACTTGATGGCCAGCGCCCAGAAGTGCGGCGGCGTCCACAGGAAGATCACACCGAAGAGCACCCACGCCGAGATCGACAGGTCGTTGGTGACCGCCGCCCATCCCACCAGCACCGGAGCGGCTCCGGCGGCCCCGCCGATGACGATGTTCTGGCGGGAGCTTCGCTTGAGCCAGAGCGTGTAGACGAACACGTAGAAGAGGCAGCCGGCCAGGGCGAGCACCGCCGAGAGCAGGTTCACAGCCAGCCAGAGCAGCAGGAACGAGGCGATCTCGATGCCGACGGCGAAGATCAGGGCGCTGCGTGGGGTGATGACCCCCGTCACCAGTGGGCGGCCCTGGGTCCGCTCCATGACGGCGTCGATGTCGCGGTCGACGTACATGTTGATGGCGTTCGCGCCGCCGGCCGAGAGGGTCCCACCGACGACCGTGACCACCATCAGCCAGATGGACGGGACGCCGTCGGCGGCGACGACCATGGTGGGAACCGTCGTGACCAGGAGCAGCTCGATGATCCGAGGCTTGGTCAGAGCGACGTAGGCAGCGACCTTGGTGCCGAGACGGGCACCGACGGACGTCGGAGAGGAGAGCGCCGGGGCGACCATGACGGGCCCCACGCTACGGCGGGGCCGATGCCGCCGCCAAACAGTCGGATCCCACGGGAACGGTCCACGCGTGCTGCCGATCCGGCGACGGACGCGTAGCCTTCGGGCGTGTCCACACCCGCTCCTCTCGAAGTGGTCGAACCCGATCTCGAGGACCTCGTCGACCTGGACCAACCGTGGGTGGTCATCGTGTGGAACGACCCGATAAACCTGATGAGCTACGTGACGTTCGTGCTCCAGAAGCTCTTCGGGTACTCCAAGGAGGAGGCCACGACCCTGATGCTCCAGGTCCACCACGAGGGACGCGCCGCCGTGTCGAACGGTTCACGCAGCGACGCCGAACGAGATGTGTTCCGCCTCCACGAGCACGGCCTCTGGGCCACCATGCAGCAGGACTGACGAGACAGCAGGACTGACGAGACAGCAGGACTGACGAGACAGCAGGACGGAGGAGATCCCGGTGGTCAGGTTCCGTGCACCCATCCGTCCCGACGGCGGCCACGGCTACGTGATCGACCTGGGTGAGCCCGAACGGGGGCTCATCCGTTCGACGGCCGAACAGCTGAAGGAGCTCCTCGTGGAGACCGACGGCCCGGTCCTCCGGCGGCTGTTCCCGCCGCCGTACGGCGACGACACCGAGCGCAACGAGGGCTGGGCAGCGTTGGCGCGGCCGGAGCTGATCGAGAACCGGTTGGCGTCGCTCGACCGGGTGATCGCCACGGTCGACGCCACGTCGCTCGACGAGGAGCAGGCCGACGCATGGATGCGCTCCCTCAACGACGTCCGACTCGTGCTCGGCACCGTCCTCGACGTCGCCGAGGACGACGTCGCCCCGGTGGTCGACGAGCGCAACGCAGCGACCTACCAGGCCTACGAGCTGCTCGGGATCCTGCTCGAGCTGCTGGTCCAGGCCAGAGCCTCACGCCTCTGACCGCCGATTCCTGCGTTCTGTGTGTTTCTCACGTCGTCTGTCGACGTGACAAACACACAGAACGCGATATCGGGGGGTTCGGGATCGCCTTTGGCCCGTCTCGTGGCTGCTGCTATGTTGACCCGGCCCCTCCACGGGGATGGGAGCCCCCATCGTCCAGTGGCCTAGGACGCCTCCCTTTCAAGGAGGTAACACGGGTTCGAATCCCGTTGGGGGTGCAGTCGAAGTTCGTGGTCCCGTGGTGCAGTTTGGAGTGCACGCCGGCCTGTCAAGCCGGAGGTCGCGGGTTCAAATCCCGTCGGGACCGCCACCGGGAACCGGTTGGGTTCGCCCACCCGGCTCCTGGTGACGGGCATCGCCCGTCACGGTCGGGTAGCTCAGTTGGCAGAGCGACCGCCTGAAAAGCGGTAGGTCACCGGATCGACGCCGGTCCCGACCACCTCACGGAACCCTCGCCCCGGCGAGGGTTCCGGCGCGTCCGGGTCACCGAGTCAGAGGCCGAGCAGCCGCGGCAGGTCCTCGTGGTGGTCCACGACGACGTCGGCCTCGGGAGCCTCGTCGCCGACGTCGTCGGCGAGACCCCGGTAGCGGACGCTGATCCAACCGGCGGAGCGGGCGCCGGCGACATCGGTCCGCAGCAGGTCGCCGACGTGCGCCGTCCGCTCGGGCGCCGGATCGCCCAGCCCCCGGGCGGCGTGGTCGAACATCACCCTGTCCGGCTTGTAGGCGCCGACCTCGTCGGAGAAGGACCAGTGGTCGAAGTACCTCAGCAGACCGTGGTGGTCGAGGTACGAGCGCAACGTGACCGACGGGGTCAGCCCGACGTCGCAGATGATGCCGATGCGCACCCCGGCCGACGACAGCCGCTCGAGGCTGTCACCGATCCCCGGGGCGACGACCATGTCGGCCGGGTCCGCGCCACGGACGACCACCTCGGCGAGCTCGTCGCGCACCGGCGGCGGGACCTCCACCGGCAGGTGCCCGACCGCCACGGCGACCGCTTCGTGGGTGGCGACGACGGTCCCCGCACGCCACCGTCGGTCGAACCACTTCCAGCTCGCCTCGAGCGCCGCAGCCAGCTGCTCGTCCGTGACGTCCAGTCCGTGACCCGCCAGGATCGCGTGCCAACGACGACCGCGGTCCGAACCCGCCACGCCCTCGGCGACCAGCGTGTTCCAGAAGTCGAACGTGACGGCCTCGAGCCCCGTCACCTCATCGCTCATCACGTCAACGGCAGACGCCGTCGGCACGGGCGGCCTCGGCGCAGGCCTCGGCCACGGCGAGCGACACGGCCGGGTTGAACACCGACGGGATGATGAAGTCGGGTGCCAGCTCCTCGGGAAGCACCGTCGACGCGATGGCCCGGGCCGCGGCCACCTTCATGTTCTCGGTGACCCGCTTGGCCCCGGCATCGAGGGCCCCGCGGAAGACGCCCGGGAACGCGAGGACGTTGTTTATCTGGTTCGGGAAGTCGGAACGGCCGGTGGCGATCACCGCTGCGATGTCACGGATCACCTCCGGGCGGATCTCCGGGTCCGGATTGGCCATGGCGAACACGATGGGCTGCGGGGCCATCGCCTCCACGTCGCTGCGCTCGATCAGGTTCGGGCCCGAGAGACCGATGAAGACGTCGGCGCCGGGCATCAGCGAACTCAACGTCCCCGAGAGGCCGTCGGGGTTGGTGTTCTCGGCGAACCACTGCTTGGAGCGGTTGAGGTCGGATCGCCCGGTGTGCACCGCTCCCTGCCTATCGGCACCTATCACGTGGCGGACCCCGGCGTTCATGAGGATCTTCGACACCGCGACGCCCGCAGCACCGACACCGGCGACGACCACCTTGAGGTCACCGACGTTCTTGTCGACGATCTTCAGCGCGTTCTCGAGGGCTGCGAGCGTCACGATCGCGGTGCCGTGCTGGTCGTCGTGGAACACCGGGATGTCCATGATCTCGTCGAGACGCTCCTCGACCTCGAACGCTCCGGGAGCGGCGATGTCCTCGAGGTTGATCCCGCCGAAGGTCGGCTCCAGACGAAGGACCGTCTCGATGATCTCCTCGGGGTCCTTGGTGTCTATGCAGATCGGGAACGCGTCCACCCCGGCGAAGTGCTTGAAGAGGAGCGCCTTGCCCTCCATGACCGGCATGGCCGCCGCCGGCCCGATGTCGCCCAGACCGAGGACGGCTGTGCCGTCGGACACGATGGCGACGGTGTTCTTCTTGATCGTGTAGCGATGCGCCGTCTCGGGGTTCTTCGCGATCTCCATGCACACCCGGGCCACTCCCGGCGTGTACGCCATGGACAGGTCCTCGACGTCGCGCACCGGGGCGAGCGACAGGACCTCGATCTTGCCGCCCTCGTGCATGTTGAAGGTGCGGTCCTCGAACTCGAGGATCTCGATGCCGTCGATGCCCTCGACGGCAGCCCGAACCTGCTCCTGGTGGGCCTCGCTGGAGCAGTTGACGACGAGGTCCTCGTCGAGCGACGCGGTCTTCACCTCGAAGCCCTGCAACGCCGAGATGTTGGCCCCTACCTCACCGATCGCGATCGCCAGCTCGCCCAGCATGCCGGGGCGGTTCTCCATCCGGACTCGGATGCGCACGGAGTACGCGGGGGTGGGAGTGTCAGCCATACGGGACCCGAAGCTACCGCCGGACCCGACGCCGCACCGAAAGGGTTCGGCCCGGCGCGGCCCGCCCGGTCCGCTCAGCCGCCTCCGGGAGGCTGGTCGTACTCGAACCCGAGCTCGGGCGCGGTGACGAGCGGCCGGTACTCGATGCCCGCGTCGGCGGCCATCGCAGCGCAGGTCCCGCCCCGGTCGACCAACGGCATGATCAGCACCGGCGTCGCGCCCAGGTCCTTCACCACCGCGACGGCCTCGAACAGCGAGGTTCCCCGCGAGACGGTGTCCTCGGTGATCACCACCCGGTCGCCGGCCCGCAGCGGGCCGGCGAGACGACCGGTCACGCCGTGGCCCTTCGCCTCCTTGCGGATCGTGAAGCTCCGCAGGCGACGGCCCCTGGTCGCGGCCACCGCCGCTACGCCGTAGGCCACGGGGTCGGCACCGACGGTCAGCCCGCCGATGGCGGTGGCCTCGTCGGGGATCACTGCGAGCGCAGCGTCGGCCATCAACAGGACGCCGTCGGGGTCGCACGCGGTCTGCTTGGAGTCGAGGAAGTAGCTGCTGCGCCTCCCCGACTTGAGGGTGAACTCACCGGTGCGGACCGAGTGCTCCAGCAGATGGGCGATGAGGTCGGAGTTGTCGTGGACCTGGCTCACGTGTGGGCCCGATTCACGCTGTGCTCCGGGCGGCCGGGTCGACGCCGAGCACCGCCAGCGCCAGGGTGCCGCGGCCGTTCGGGGTCTCAGCCGCGGCGGTGCGCAGCTGCGTGCCGTCGTTCGGTGGGTCACCGGCGATGCCGTCGGCCTCGTTCGTCGTGTCGGGCGGACCGAACTCGGCGTACGGCGGCTTCGAGAACACCTCGTTCGTGTAGGTGCCGTCGAAGTAGAGCTGGCTCGTGAGGACGATCGCCGATGCATCCGGGGTGTGGACCCGAAGGTGCACGTGCACCGCCCGACCCGTGTACCAGCCCGGGTAGATCGTCGTGAACTCGACGATCCCGTCGTCGGCGGCCGTCTGGGTCCCCCGCAGGAACGTGGTTCCGGGGCCCTCGTCCTTGCCCCCGCCGTCGTCGATGAACGCCGAGTAGTCCCCGGAGGAGTCCGCGTGCCAGACCTCGACCCGGGACCCGGCGACAGGAGCGCACGACTGGTCGACGACCCGGAGACCCAGGCGCATGGGGTGTCCCGGTACGCCCTCGGTGATGTCGCGGCGGTCGAACTGCTGCTGGAGGGGGAACGGTCCGGCCATCTGCTCGGGCAGGAGCTTGCATGCACCGAGGCCGTCGAAGTCGGCGGCGGTCAGCACCGCGACACCCCCGGGCACCGACGAGGTCGTCGTGCCGTCGGTCGAGGTGGTCGTCCGGTCGGCTGCCGTCGTGGTCGCGCCCGTCCCCGACGAGTCGTCGCTGCACGCCGCTGCACCCGCGCCCAGGACGGCGGCGCCGGCGCCCAGCAGGAACCTCCGTCTGTCGGTCATGTCGGAAGCGGGTCCCAGCCGCTCAGCCCGTAACGGCTGAAGTCGCCGATGAAGAAGAACTCGTGGAGGCCGTGGCCGACGACGCCGTCACGCTGTCCGCCGCGCTGGGTGAACCGCGCCACCTGGTCCACCAGCCCGAAGAGCCGCTCGGGCTCGCGGCCGTAGTCGATCTCGACGCCCTGGACGACGAGCGGACCCTGGTACATGCCGTGACGCCAGTCGGGTTCGATCCCGTAGCCGGTGCCGAGCATCAGCCAGCAGTCCATCAGCGGGTCTACCTCCACCTCGAACCCACCACCGGGCGCCTCGGGGAAGGACAGCGTCGAGCGTTCGATTCGCCGGGTGCCGGGTGTGATCACCGCCGCGTGGTCGGGCCGGCCCAGCCACTCGGGCTCGCGGTCCGGGTCGTGCCAGATCCGCACGGCCTCGTCGAGGGCACGGGTGCCGTCGTCGTGCTCGTTGCAGATGTAGAGGATCGAGTGGTCGTCGAACTGGATCGGCGCGTAGTTCCACATGCCTGTCATCTGGCCCTCGGTACGGATGCCCGCCGGCTCCTCCTCACCGACAGGTCGGATGCCCCAGCTGCGGTCCCGAGTGCCCCACCACGATCCCGGCTCGACCTCGAAGGTCCGACCGCCGCTCGTGATCGTCCCACTCCACCGGCCCGTCTGGGCGAGGCGGATCGAGTCGAAGAGGGTCCGGCCGTGGCGCCGGATGTGCTGGCGGGGCTCCTCGAACGCCGGCATGGAGCCGACCCAGTGCAGGTCGAGGGTGACGTCGCTGACGTCGTTGGGCTCGCAGACGATCCTCAGCTCGTGCAGCGGCTTCAGGACCTCGACCCGCAACGGGCCTACCGACGTGTCCATGCGATCGCCGAGCTCGCGTGACGCACGTACGACCCGGTGGTCGTAGCCGCTGACCACGCAGGCGAAGGCGTCCTGCACGGCCAGGTTCGGGTACTGGCCGAGACCGAAGATCAGGAACGCCGAGCCGTCGTTGGCGAGGCAGTTGAAGTAGTACCGGTCGTAGAAGTTGCGGTCCGACGTGGCCGCGTGCCGGACCGTCTCGGCGGCCTGGTGCACGGGGTAGTCGTCCCACGACGACAACGAGCCGTGCGCCCTGGGCAACTCCATCAGCCCGCGAACCGCACTGCGCCGGAACCCTCCACGACCTCGCCGATGACCGTGGCGCGGTGGCCGCTGCGCTCGAGCGAATCCAGCGCCGCGGCCGCGGCCTCGGCCGGCACCACGGCGACCATGCCGACCCCGAGGTTGAACACGCGCCGCATCTCGTCGGTGTCGACGTCGCCGATCCGCTGCATCTCGTCGAAGATCCGGGGCGGCTCCCACGAGCCCGGATCCACCACCGCGTCGGCCCGGTCACCCAGCACGCGGTTCAGGTTGCCGGGCAGGCCGCCGCCGGTGATGTGCGCCACGGCGTGCACCGGCACCGCATCCATGAGGTCGCGCACCGCCGGGGCGTAGATGACCGACGGGCGGAGCAGTTCCTCGGCGACGCTCGGCGCGCCGTCGCCGTCCCACGCCGGATCGTCGAGGCCCTTGCCTGCGACGTCGAACATCAGTCGACGGGCGAGCGTGTAGCCGTTGGAGCGCAGACCGGGCGACGGCAGGGCGACGAGGACGTCTCCCGGGGTGACGGCGTCTCCCGTGAGCATCCGGTCCCGTTCCACGACCCCGACGGCGAAGCCGACCAGGTCGAACTCACCCGGCTCCATGACGCCGGCGTGCTCGGCCATCTCGCCGCCGACGAGCGCGCAGCCGGCCTGACGGCACCCCTCGGCCACCCCGGCGACGAGGGCCTCGATGACGTCGGGATCGACCTTGCCGATCGAGATGTAGTCGAGGAAGAACAGCGGCTCGGCGCCCTGGCAGACAAGGTCGTTCACGCACATCGCCACGAGGTCGAGCCCGATCGTGTCGTAGCGACCGGTCGCCGCGGCCACGAGCGCCTTGGTGCCCACCCCGTCGGTGGTGGAGACGAGAACCGGGTCCGCGTAGCGGTCGGTGTCGAGCGCGAACAACCCGCCGAACCCGCCGATCCCACCGATGACCTCGGGCCGCAGCGTCGAGCGGACGTGCGGCTTGATGCGTTCGACGGCGTCGTCACCCGCCGAGATCGAGACCCCGGCACCCTCGTAGGTCTCACCCATCGGTGCCGCCGTCGATGCCGTCGTCGGCAGCCTGCTGCGAGGGGAGGAGCCCGGCGTCGTCGAGGAGCACGGACCCCATCGTCATCGGCTCGTCGGCCGAGCGGGTCCCCGTGGACTGGCGGAGATCGAGAACGGCCGAGCCCACCTCGACGGGGATCTCGACCGGGTACTCGCCGGTGAGGCAGGCGTCGCAGAACCCGGCTCCGACCGCGCCGACCGCCGCCACGACCCGATCGAGGGACAGGTAGGCCAGAGAGTCGACGTTGAGGTACCGGCGGATCTCGTCGACCTCCAGGTTGGCGGCGAGCAGCTCCCCGCGGGTCCCGGTGTCCATCCCGTAGAAGCACGGCCAGCGGTACGGGGGCGACGACACCCGGAGGTGGACCTCGGTGGCCCCGGCCTCGCGCAACATGGCGACCATGGCCTTGGTCGTGGTGCCCCTCACGATGGAGTCGTCGACCACGACGAGGCGGCGGCCCTCGATGTTCTCGCGCAGCGGGTTGAGCTTCATCCTCACCCCGAGCGCCCGCATCTCCTGGCTCGGAGCGATGAACGTCCGGCCGATGTAGCGGTTCTTGACGAGGCCGTGACCGTAGGGCACGCCCGAGCTCCTGGCGTACCCCTCGGCGGCAGGGATGCCCGACTCCGGGACGCCCATCACCATGTCGGCGTCGACCGGCGACTGGTCGGCGAGCTGCTCGCCCATGCGCACGCGGGCCTGGTGCACGTTGCGGTCGTACAGCTGGGAGTCCGGACGGGCGAAGTACACGAACTCGAACAGGCAGAGCTTGGGGTCGATGGCGTCGGGAGCGAACGGATGCAGCGACCTGACCCCGTCGGCGTCGATGACCACCATCTCGCCGGGATCGAGCTCACGCACGAAGTGAGCACCCACTATGTCGAGGGCCGGCGTCTCCGACGCCAGGACCCAACCGGAGTCCAGCTTGCCCAGGCACAGGGGCCGGAACCCGTGCGGGTCGCGGAGCCCGATGACGTGCTCGCGGTCCATCAGGGTGAGCGAGAACGCCCCCTCGAACTCCGGCACGACCGCCAGGAGCGCCCTCTCGAGCGTGTCGGGGCCCGGACCGATCCGCTCGCACTCCAGAGCGAGCAGCTCGGCCATCGCGTCGGTGTCGCTCGACACGGTGCCGGGCAGCACCCCTGTCCGGTCCATCAGCTCGGCGGTGTTGACGAGGTTGCCGTTGTGTGCGAGCGCGAACTGCACGTGGCCGACGTCGCGGAACAGCGGCTGGGAGTTCTTCCACATGCTCGACCCGGTCGTCGAGTAGCGGGTGTGGCCGATCGCGAGGTCGCCGTCGAGCGCCGCGAGCGTCCGGTCGTCGAACACGTTGGAGACGAGCCCCATCTCCTTGACCACGGTCAGGTGGTCGCCGTCGGAGGTGGCGATCCCCGCGGACTCCTGACCACGGTGCTGGAGCGCGTAGATGCCGAGGTACGCGAGGTGCGCCACGGGCGAGCCCGGCGCGTACACGCCGAACACGCCGCAGGCCTCCCGGGGCTTGCCGGCCTCGGGATCGATCAGGTCCGGCTCCGGCGGGTCCGTCGGCGGGCGATCGTCATCGTCGGGGAGGCGCGACGGCGGCACGTCCCCATCGTGTCACATCGGTGCGGGTGGCGGCCCAACGGCCGGGTGGTCAAGGCCTGAACACCCACGGGTCCCTCACGAGCCGTTCGGCATCGAAGCGTGTAGCGACGTCGATCGCCGCCAAGCGCTCGCCGTCCGCCGCCAGCCCGGCCGACGCTGCGAGACGTCCCAACAGCTCGGGGACCGACTCCCCGACGGCGAGCCGGTCGGCCAACGTCACGGCCCCGTCGCGCTTGGAGAGGCGCTCGCCGCTCGGACCGAGGACGAGCGGGACGTGGAGGTACCCGGGTGTGGGGAACCCCAGGAGCTGCTGGAGGAGCACCTGTCGGGGTGTGGTCTCCCACAGGTCGTCGCCTCGCACGACCTGGTCGACCTCCTGGTCGGCGTCGTCGACGACGACCGCCAGGTTGTAGGCGACGACGCCGTCGGCGCGACGGATGACGAGATCGTCGACGGCGACCTCCTGCGTGCCCAGCAGAGCGTCGCTGACGCTCACCCGCTCTCCCTGGGCGTCCAGTCGCAGAGCCGGGCGACGGCCCTCGGCCTCCCGACGTCGCAACTCACCGGGCCCGAGGTCACGACAGGTTCCCGGATAGGCGCCCTCCGGTGAGGGTCCGTGCGGGGCGACAGCGGCCTCGCGGACCTCACGACGGGAGCAGTAGCACGGGTAGGTCCTGCCGGCGGCGACCAACTCGTCGATCACCGTCGCGTAGCGGGCACCACGTTCGGACTGGCGGAGGACCGTTCCGTCGTGGTCGAGGCCGAGCGCGGCGAGATCCGCGAGCTGTCCCTCGGCGTGGTCGACCGCGCTCGACGTGGTGAGGTCCTCGATGCGCACGAGGAACCGGCCGCCGGCCGAGCGGGCGGCGCACCAGGCCAGGAGCGCCGTGCGCAGGTTCCCGACGTGCAGCGGCGCAGAGGGGCTGGGAGCGAAGCGACCCGTCAACACAGAGCGAAGCGACCCGTCAACACAGAGCGAAGCGACCCGTCAACACAGAGCGAAGC
>CAZNQK010000002.1:82206-97461 GCA_964575165.1 uncultured Aquihabitans sp.
GACCCGTCAACACAGAGCGAAGCGACCCGTCAACACAGAGCGAAGCGACCCGTCAGGGGATCTGCACGGAGAACGGGACCGAGGACGCCCTGTACGAACCACGGGTCGGACCGACCGAGACCAACCGGTCGTACCAACCGAGCCCGATCGACGACACGCCGGCGGCGTTGGCTGACAGTCGAGGTTGGGCGCTCGCCGCGTAGCAGGAGTAGAAGCTCGATCCGAGGGGGTCCGAACAGCCCGGCAGCTGGATGACCACCGGCCGACTCCACGGACCGACGGGGTTCGACGACACCCGGACGTACGCCTTGTCGACGAAGCCGGGCCACGGGCTGTACACCATGACGTAGAGGCCGAACACGGGGTCGCGGCTGACCGTGAACGCGGCGACCGGGACGTCGGGATCGGCTCCACCGCCCGGGAGCACGGGTGCCGCCGCTGCTGAGCTCGCTTCCCACGATCCACCGTTCCAGAACCGCCATGCCGATCGGGTCCCGACCGCGGCGACAGGGACCCTCCCGACCGTGCAGGGTCCGAACTCCGCGGGGAAGAACGGACCGTCGCCGACCGGAGAGGCGCACTGGTAGGCGTACACGTACCAACCGTCGTCCCCTGCACCCGCGCCGCTGTCGGCAACCGCGACCGCCGCTTCGCCGTACGCGGTCGCAGTCGGGAAGAGGTCCTGGGTGACGATCGTGCCGACGATGGGTTCCTCGGCCGGCGGCCGGGCCGGGTCGTAGGTCCATCTGACGACGGCGACCCCGTGGGGTTCGAGGTTCAGGAACCCCGGACCGATGCAGACCTTGGCGACGAAGACGGTGACGAGGTCGTTCGATCCCGACGGTGTCGCCACCGCGGACATCGGCCACATCGCTGCGTTGGGTCGCGTCGGCGGACAGCTCCAGCCCGGACCGGGGCCGATGAACCGCACCGGGACTCCGCCGACAGCGACCGCGTCGCGCGTGACGGTCGGCGCACCGGCGGCGGCCCACGCGGCGGTGTTGTTCACGAAGTACCTGAGGTCGCCGTTCGCATCGACCGCGCTGCTGTCGCCGAACAGCCAAAGCGTCGAGCCGTCTCGCAGGGTCACCGACACCCCCGCGTCCCGGTCGATGTCGTGGAGCGGCGACCCCGCTGGTGGGCCAACACCGACGCTCGTCGCGGCCGCACCTGTCGTGGCGACGTTCGGGGCTCCTGCGCCGAGAACGAAGCTGCTGCACGGAACGGTGCGGTCACCGCTCAGACCCGGCGATGCACCGGGCACGTCGACGGCCCTCAGGCACACCTCGTGACGGCCCGGTCCGAGACCGCTCACGGTGAGGTCGAACGATCCGGCCGTCGTCGTCGTGGTCGTCAGGGGCCCCAGGTCGACCCGGGCATGCACGGTGATCGGACCGGCCGCGTCCGGGTCGCTCGCCGTCCCGCGGATCCGGACCGCCGACCCGTCGACCGGGACCACCGAGGCGAGCCGGAGGTCGGGCCGCCGGTCCGACGGCGGCTGCACGACGACGTCAGAGCAGCCCAGGAAACGTGCGGCGCCCCAGCCCACGTTGCCGATGACCACACAGACGGTGTGCCGACCGAGCGGAGCGGGGAACGTGATGTCGAACCCCCGACGCGACCCGAGCCCGAACGCCGCCGCCACGTCGGGTCGTTCGACGTCGGTCGGCTGCACGAGGACCTTGCGGCCGTCGAGGAGCACGGCGACGTCGGTGGGCGCCGAGGTCTCGGGATCCGCGTTCCAGCCGGACACCCGCACCGTGCCGTCGCTGCGTCCCGGTTCGGCGGCCGTTGTCACCGACTCGAGGTTCCCGAACGGCTCCACGGAGATGAAGATGTCGCGGCAGCCGAGGACCCTCGTGTCGCCTCCGGCGCCGACGTCGGGGACCCAGACGCACACCTGCCGCTTGCCGGGTCCGAGACCATCGACCGCCAGGTCGAAGCCGTGGGCGCTGCCCCATCCCGGATAGACGGCGCCGACGTCGGGTCGGGAGCGGTCGGCCCGCACCACCTGGAGGTCAACTCCCTCGACCTTGACGTGCACGTCGACCGGGGCGGTGGTGTCGGGGTCGATCGCCCACCCAGCCACTCGGACCCCGAGACCGCTCTGGGCGTTGAGCTCGAGGTTGCCGAACGGCGCGTGGCCGGTCGGGTCAGGCTGTCCGGGCTGGAGGCACCCCGTGAGCATCGAGGCCGCCGCCGCGAGGGCGAGGACGGACCAACGAGCGCGCCACCTCGGTGTCCTCAGCACGTTCCTCCCGACCTCCCTGGCCCCGAGGGTACGCGACATCGGTCGGCCTGCGCGTTCAGGGCCTCGATCCGCGCCGGTCGGC
This sequence comes from uncultured Aquihabitans sp., assembly GCA_964575165.1. Taxonomy (GTDB): domain Bacteria; phylum Actinomycetota; class Acidimicrobiia; order Acidimicrobiales; family Microtrichaceae; genus Dermatobacter. Next base: position 84,540 of record CAZNQK010000002.1, read on the forward strand.
CGGGATCATCCCTGCTTCCTCACCCCTGGGTCGTCCCCGATCCGATGGCGGAGGGGATGCGGTCCCGCCATGCCACTGCGGCCTCGGCGAGACCGACGTCGAGCAGCTCCTTGACCACGATCCGGTCACCGGCGGCCTCGCCGATTCGGGCATGTGGGACCCCGTGGGCCTCCAGCACGTCCAGCACCGCTCGCACCTGGCCGGGAGCGACGCACAGGACGGCACGCCCGGCGGACTCCGAGAACAGCTCGACGTGATCCGCGATCCGAGCGATGTTGACTCCGACGCCGGAGGCAACCGCCATCTCGGCCAGCGCCACGCCGAGACCACCGCTCGACACGTCGTGAGCGCCACGGAGGAGGCCTGCGGCGGCCAGCTCCCGCACGACACCGGCGACGGAGTCGACCGAGGCCGGGTCGACCGCCGGCAGCGAACCGCGTCCTCGATGACCACGGCGGGCGGCCCATGCGGAACCCGACAGCTCGCGAACGGTCTGGCCGACGAGCACGAGGACCCCGCCGTCGACCAGAGTCGGCCGGGGCGGGATGCGCTCGAGAGAGTCGATCAGACCGAGCACGCCGATGACGGGCGTCGGGTCGATGTCGGTGCCGCTGCTCTCGTTGTAAAGGCTGACGTTGCCGCCGATGCACGGCACCCCGAACGCCCGGAGCCCGTCGGACAGCCCGTCGACCGACTCGGAGAGCTGCCACATGACCTCGGGGTGCTCGGGGTTGCCGAAGTTCAGGCAGTTGACCATGGCGATCGGACGGGCACCGACCACGGCCAGGTTCATCACCGACTCGCACACCGTCATCAGGGCGCCGAGCCGGGGATCGACGGCACACCACAGGTGGTTGCCGTCGGTGGTCAACGCCATGGCCCGCCCGGTGTCGACACCGGTCGTCGGGTGCTTGAGGCGGAGGACCGCCGCGTCGCCACCAGGGGCGATGACGGTGTTCAGGAACAGCATGTGGTCGTACTGGGACCACACCCAGGACGTGTCGCAGAGCAGCTCCAACAGGTCGGCACCCGGGTCCGACGGCGCCGGGAGCGACGACGCCGAGTCGGAGCGACGAGTGTCCAGATCTGCTGGCGCCGATCTCGGCCGGTCGTACAGCGGCGCGTCCTCCTCCAACGACTTGGCCGGCACGTCGGCGAGCACCTCGGGGGAGCCGTCGGAACGCGACACGACCCGCAGTCGACCGGATCCGGTCACCTCGCCGATGACGGTGGCCCGCACCTCCCACTTGGCGGCGATGGCCAGGAGCTCGTCGAGCTTGGCCGGTTCGACGATCGCCAGCATCCGCTCCTGGGACTCCGAGGTCATGACCTCGAACGGCTCCATGTGCGGCTCGCGGCGCGGCACCGAGTCCACGCTGACGTCCATGCCGGCGCCGCCCTTGGCAGCGGTCTCCGACGTCGCGCATGTGATGCCGGCGCCGCCCAGGTCCTGGACCCCGACTGCCAGGTCGCGGTCGAGCAGCTCGAGGCACGCCTCGATCAGTCGCTTCTCCTCGTACGGGTCGCCGACCTGCACGCTCGGACGCTTCTCGGCATCCGTCTCGTCGTCGCCGAAACCTGCGCTGGCGAGAACCGACACCCCCCCGATGCCGTCACGTCCCGTGCTCGAACCCAACAGGACGGCCAGGTTCCCGACGCCCTCGGCCCGTCCGAGCACGAGTCGCTCGGTCGGCATCAGCCCGAGGCACAGGACGTTGACAAGCGGGTTGCCCGTGTAGGTCTCGTCGAAGACCGTCTCGCCACCGACGGTCGGCACCCCGACGGAGTTGCCGTACCCGGAGACCCCCGACACGACGCCCTCGGCGATCCAACGGGACCGGGCATCGTCGAGCGGACCGAACCGCAGCGGATCCATGACAGCGATCGGTCTGGCCCCCACCGAGAAGATGTCGCGGAGGATCCCCCCGACACCCGTCGCCGCGCCCTGGTAGGGCTCGATCGCCGACGGGTGGTTGTGGCTCTCGATCCGCAGAGCGGCCGCGATCCCGTCGCCGACGTCGACGACGCCCGCACCCTCGCCTGGTCCGACGAGCACCCACGGAGCCTCGGTCGGGAACCGGCGGAGGTGTATCCGGGAGCTCTTGTAGGAGCAGTGCTCGGACCACATGACCGAGTACATGGCCAGCTCGAGGTGGTTCGGCTCCCGACCCAGGATCCCGATGATGAGCTCGAGCTCGTCGTCGGTCAGCCCCAACGCTCGATGGGTCGGCTCCGTGCCGCTCCTGTCGGACGACGGCTGCTCGTCGGAGGGTTGCGCCATGGACCGAACGCTACCCGTCGACGAACCGGGTCTCCGACGGGGTGAAGAAGGTTCGAAGTGGGCGCTGCGTCTATTGGAGAGGCAGCGGGCCAGGACCCGTGTTGAATTCTCCGCCCCGACGGTGTGGAATTCCCCTCCATGGCAGCAACCCCCAGAGCGAACAAGCGCGTGGTGACCGACGAGCACAAGGCCGCAATGGCGGCCGGCCGTTCCGAGGCCCGGGCGGTCAAGAACTACCTCGACGGCCTCGCCGCGACACGCCCAAAGCGTGGCCGCAAGCGCACGCCTGAATCGGTGAAGCAACAGCTGACGAAGGTGGAGACCGACCTGGAGACGACGACGGATCAGATGCGTCGGCTCTCCCTCGAACAGAGCCGCATCGATCTCGAGAAGGAGCTCGAGGCCATGGAGACGAAGGTCGACATCGACATGGGCGCTCTCGAGCGCGAGTTCGTCAAGGCAGCCGCGTCCTACGGCGCCCGCAAGAAGATCTCCTACAGCGCATGGCGAAAGGTCGGCGTGTCCGCCCAGGTGCTGAAGGAAGCCGGCGTCCCCCGCTCGGCCTGAATCGGCAGCAGCCGCCCGGCACGACGGTCGCGGTCCCGGGTCGCGTCAGCGACTCGGGACCAGGTCCGCTCCGGCCGCAGCCAACAGCGATGCCATGAGCACCCGGCCGTCGGTGGAGCCGAGCAACTCGTTGCAGGCCCGTTCGGGGTGCGGCATGAGCCCCACCACGTTGCGATCGGCGTTGCAGATCCCGGCGATGTCGTCGATCGATCCGTTCGGGTTTTCGACGTAGCGCAACACGATCCGTTCATCGGATCGCAGCTCGTCGAGCACCTCCGGAGAGCACGTGTAGTTGCCCTCGAAGTGGTTGATCGGGATCGTGAGGACCTGACCCCGTGACGCCTGCGAGGTGAGGACCGAATCGGTGCTCTCCACCCGCAATTGGGCGGTGGCGCAACGGAACTTCAGACCCGCGTTCTTCTGGAGTGCGCCAGGTAGAAGATGTGCTTCCGTCAGCACCTGGAAGCCGTTGCAGATGCCCACCACCGGTCCGCCCTCCGATGCGAACCGGACAACCGCTTCGGTGATCGGTGAGAATCGGGCGATCGCGCCGGGTCGGAGGTAGTCGCCGTGGGCGAATCCCCCGGCGATCACCACGGCGTCGGCATCGCCCAGCTCGGCCCGGTCGTGGAACACGATGCGGCCGTCGGCGCCGAGGGACCGCACCGCCTCGACGACGTCGTGCTCGCAGTTCGTGCCCGGATAGCAGACCACCGCGACGGTCGGCGCCACGATCAGGCTCCTTCGTCGGCGGTCGCGGCCTGTTCGATCGTCACGAACGAGTCCTCGATCACCGGGTTGCTCAGGAAGCGGTGGCACAGGTCGTCGATCTCGGCAGACGCAGCGGACGCGTCGGGCGAGTCGAGGCGGAAGCGGATCGCCTTGCCGACGGTCACCGCGCTCACCCCGTCGAAGCCCAGGGCCGGGAGCGCTCGCTCGATCGTCGCACCTTGGGGGTCGGCCACTCCGGGCCGCAGGCGCACCTCAACGGTCACGTCGAAGATCATGGGCCCACTCTCCCACACGTGGACGATCGAGCCGTCACGCCGGGGCACCGGGCCAGTCGTCGAGCGACCGCCCGCAGATCCGCTCGTACGCCGCCCTGTACCGCTGCGCCGTGGCTGCGACCACCGCTGCCGGGAGCGGCGGTGGCGGCGGCGTCTTGTCCCAGTCGAGCGACTCGAGGAAGTCGCGCACCGGTTGCTTGTCGTAGCCCTGCGGTGTCGCTCCCGGAGTCCAGTCGTCGGCGGCCCAGTACCGCGACGAGTCCGGTGTAAGGACCTCGTCCGCGAGCACGAGGGAACGCTCGGCGCTCCCGGCGTCGGTGTCGGCGTCGGTCACGAACCCCAGCTCGAACTTGGTGTCGGCGAGCAGGAACCCGGCGGCTTCGGCCCGTTCGCTCGCACGGGCGAAGATCGCGAGGCTGATCTCGCGTGCCTGCTCGGCGATCTCACCACCGAGCAGTTCGACCGCACGGTCGAAGGAGATGTTCTCGTCGTGGTCGCCAACCGCTGCCTTGGTGGAGGGGGTGAAGAGCGGCTCGGGCAACCGGTCGGCCTCGACGAGACCGGCCGGAGCAGGCATCCCGTGGATCGTCCCGTGTGACCGGTACTCCTTCCATGCGGACCCCGCCACGAACCCTCTGACGATGCACTCGACCGGGATCATCTCCGCACGTCGGCACAGCATCACCCGACCGGCCAGCTCGTCCGCGGCCCCCGACCGGAGCGCTCCGGCGGGGAGGTCCGAGACGTCGGTCGAGACCAGGTGGTTCCCGACGACGTCGCCCACCTGCTCGAACCAGTGCGCCGACATGGCCGTCAGCACGCGACCCTTGTCGGGGACCGGCTCGTCCATCACGACGTCGAAGGCGCTGATCCGGTCCGAGGCGACCATGAGGAGAAGTCCGTCACCGGCGTCGTAGAGGTCGCGGACCTTGCCGCGGTGCACGTGAGGTAGTTCGATCACCGTGGTCCGGTCTCCTTCACAACGGCTGGCACTTCACGAGAGGGGCGGGCGCTCAGAGGACCGGAGCACCGTCGTAGCGGGCGGCGTCGGGGTAGCGCTCGGCGAGCACCCCCACGGAGTCGACGAAGGACCGGACCTGGGCCGCGGCGTTTCCCACGTAGGTGACCGGGTCGCCGAGCGCCTCACGCAGCTGCGCGGCGTCCAACCCCAATCGGGGGTCCGCTGAGAGGCGGTCGACGAGGTCGTTGTCGTCACGGCCGGACTCACGCATGTCGAGCGCCACCGCGACGGCGTGCTCCTTGATCGCCTCGTGCGCGGCCTCACGCCCGACGCCGGCACGCACGGCGGCCATCAGCACCTTGGTGGTGCCGAGGAACGGCAGGAACCGCCGCAGCTCCCTCTCGATGACCGCCGGGAACGCTCCGAAGCCGTCGAGCACGTCGATGAGCGTCTGGAACGCGCCGTCCGTCGCCATGAACGAGTCGGGCAGCATGACGCGCCGGACGACCGAACAGGAAACGTCACCCTCGTTCCACTGCTCCCCCGCCAGGCCGGCAGCCATCGTCAGGTGCCCGTCGAGGATGACCCGGAAGCCGTTGACCCGCTCGCAGCTTCGTGCGTTCATCTTGTGCGGCATCGCAGACGATCCGACCTGTCCTGGCCGGAACCCTTCGGTCACCAGTTCGTTTCCGGCCATGAGGCGCAGCGTCATCGCCAGCGACGACGGGCCCGCGACGATCTGCACCAGGGCCGACACGACGTCGAGATCGAGCGATCGGGGATACACCTGACCGACGTTGCCGAGCACCCGTTCGAACCCGAGGTGGCGGGCCACAGCTGCCTCGAGCTCGCCCAACCGCTCGGTGTCGCCGTCGAGCAGCTCCATCTGGTCGAGCTGCGTTCCGACCGGACCCTTCAGCCCACGGAGGGGGTAGCGGGCGATCAGGTCCTCGAGTCGCTCCACCGCCACGAGCAGCTCCTCACCGGCGTTGGCGAACCGCTTGCCGAGCGTCGTGGCCTGTGCGGCCACGTTGTGGCTCCGCCCGACGATCACGACCTCGGAGTGCTCGGACGCCAGGCCGGCCAGGCGCACCAGGACGGCGACCGCACGGTCCCGGACGATCCGCAGTCCGTCGCGGACCTGGAGCTGCTCGACGTTCTCGGTGAGGTCCCGGCTGGTCATGCCCTTGTGGGCGTGCTCGTGGCCGGCGAGCTCGGAGAACTCTTCGATCCTCGCCTTCACGTCGTGGCGGGTCACGCGTTCACGAGCGGCGATCGAGCCCAGGTCGACGTCGTCGACGACCGCCTCGTAGGCGGAGATCGCTGCGTCGGGGACGTCGATCCCGAGGTCCCGCTGGGCCCGCATCACCGCGATCCAGAGCCGCCGTTCGAGAACCACCTTGTGGACCGGCGACCAGAGCTGCGCCATCTCGGGGCTCGCGTAGCGGCTGGCCAGGACGTTGGGGACGCTCACCTGCCCAGTCTCGCCGATCCACCACGCGGGCGACGACACGGGATCCGGCACGGGCACCGACGAATCCTCAAGGAACGACCGCCTCGGGCCGATCCGCGTGGACGAGCCGTCCGAAGGGATCAGAGCCGAGTGTCCGAGTCCTGCGTCAAGCACCCGATGGTCGTCGCCGAGTTCGCGTGCAGCCAGTGCGGTCACGACTTCTGCACGGAGTGCGTCGTGTTCCCGTACGGGCTCCGGAAGCCGCCGGTGTGCATCACATGCGCGCTCGACATCGGTGGCGTGAGCCGCCGAACCACGGGCCGACCGAAGCTCAGCCGGCGTGAGATCCGTCAGAAGGTGAAGGAGCGCTCGCGCACGACGGTGACCAGGTCAGAGGTCCGGACGTCCGGACTGGGTGCGGTCGCCGAGGTCCTCCCGAGCGAGGACGACCAGCAGAGCGAGCGTTGGATGGACGGGGCGAGCGAGCCAGAGGAGTTCCCAGGCGGCTGGAAGCAGACGTTCTGACGCGCAGCTCCCTCAGCGGTCGAGCCCGGCGTCCTGGTCCTGGGCGTGGCGTTCGAGGCCCCGCTGGTGCTCGCGCAGTCGTCCGGCGAGCTCCTGATCGCCGAGCCCCAGGATCCGCGCAGCGAGGAGCCCGGCGTTGGCCGATCCGCCGATCGCCATCGTTGCGACGGGAACGCCCGACGGCATCTGCACGATCGAGTGCAGCGAATCGACCCCACCGAGGTGGCGGGTCGGCACGGGGACGCCGATCACCGGCAGCACCGTCATCGACGCGACCATCCCCGGCAGGTGCGCTGCACCCCCGGCCCCGGCGATGATCACGCGGAGGCCACGATCAGCCGCTGTGGTCGCGTAGTCGACCATCCGCAACGGGCTGCGGTGGGCCGACACGACGCGGACCTCGTGGGCGACGCCATAGTCCCGGAGGATCTCCGCCGCAGGGCGCATCACCTCGAGGTCCGAGGAGCTGCCCATGATGATCCCAACCACCGGTCCGGTCATGTCCCCGATCCTCGCACGCCCGAGAGGATCTCCGCTGCGACGGTGGCGTCCCGCCTGGCCGCGGCGACGTCGGAACCCAGCACTGTGACGTGGCCGACCTTGCGGTCCGGTCGAGGGGACTTGCCGTAGAGGTGGATCGCCGCTCCCGGGACGGCTTCGAGCGCCGCGGCCTGTCGTCGCCTCGGCTCGTGAGTCCCGTCCCCCACGACGTTCACCATCGCGGCCGCCGACAGCGAGTCGGTCGGGCCGAGCGGCCAGTCGAGGACCGCCCTGAGGTGCTGCTCGAACTGCGACGTGGCGCTGGCCTCGATGGTGAGGTGGCCCGAGTTGTGCACACGGGGAGCGATCTCGTTGACGAGCAGACCGGGCGAGCCGCCTTGCCCGCCCGCGCCGCCGCCGTGGTCGACGACGAACAGCTCGATCGCCACCACGCCGGTCGCTCGGACCTCGGCCGCGACTGCCTCACCCACCTCCCTGGCCCGGGCCTCGAGCTCGGCGTCGATGGGCGCCGGCAGAAGGACCTCGTTGCACATCCCGTCCACCTGAACGGTCTGGACGACGGGCCACGACGCCACCTCGCCCGACGGGCGGCGGGCGACGAGCACGGCGAGCTCGGCGACGAGGTCCAACCGCGGCTCGACCACCAACGGGGCGCCGGCCCAGGACTCCACGAACGGGCCGACGTCATCGGCGACGAGCACCCACACCCCTCGGCCGTCGTATCCGCCACGGCTGGCCTTGAGGACCGCCTCGCCGCCGTGGTCCAGCGCGAACCTGCGGGCCGAGTCGCCATCCTCGACCGTGCCGCCGACGACGACCAGGAACTCGGGCACGGGCAGGCCGGCAGCGGCGAACCGCTCCCGCTGATGGGCCTTGTCGGAGTAGCGCAGCGTCGTGACCGTCGGCCGGACCACCACGCCCTCGGACTCCAATGCCCGGAGGACCTCGTGATCGACGTTCTCGTGGTCGAAGGTGACGACGTCGACTCCGCGGGCGAAGCTCCGCAGCACGGCCGGGTCGTCGAGATCGCCACGTACCGTGTCGGGCACGACCTCGGGAGCACCTTCGTCGGCGGCGCCGGCCAGGACGCGGACGTGGATGCCGAGAGGCGTGGCGGCCTCCGCCAGCATCCGGGCGAGCTGGCCCCCACCGACGACCCCCACGACGGGACCGGTCACGGGTTCACCGGTCACGGGTTCACCGGCCACAGGAACGGCGCCTACGAGACCGACGCCGCGAGAGCGATGTCCGAACGGTGGTGCATCCCGGGCCACGAGATGCGTGCCACCGCGTCGTACGCCCGATCACGAGCCTGTCCGAGGGTCGCTCCCCGTCCGCAGACGTCGAGCACCCTGCCGCCCGCCGTCACGAGTCGGCCTTCCGGATCGCTGTCGACGCCTGCCGCGTACACCTGCACCCCCGGCATGTCGGCGACGGCGTCCATCCCCTCGATCACGTCACCGATGCGTGGCGTGCCGGGGTAGCCCTCGCTCGCGCAGATCACCGTCACGTGGGCGTCGTCGGAGACCGTCGGGGTCGAGCGGAGGCGCCCCTCGGCCGCCTCCCGCAGCAGCTCTGCCAGGTCGCTCGTCAGCCGCGGCACGACCACCTGGGTCTCGGGGTCGCCGAAGCGGACGTTGTACTCGATGAGCTTCGGACCGTCTGCTGTGAACATCAGACCCGCGTAGAGCACACCGCGGTAGTCGATGCCGCGTCGTCGCAGCTCGGCGAGCGTCGGAGCGATGAAGCGGTCCATCACGTCGGTCAGCACGTCGTCGTCGACGACGGGCACGGGTGAGTACGCGCCCATGCCGCCCGTGTTGGGGCCGGCATCGGCGTCGCCCACGCGCTTGAAGTCCTGGGCAGGGGGCAGCAGCACGGCGTGGGTCCCGTCGCACACGGCCAGCACCGACAGCTCGGGACCGACGAGACCCTCCTCGATGACGAGAGTACGGCCTGCGTCGCCGAAGGAGGCGCCGGACAGGTAGTCGCCGACGGCGTTGCGGGCCTCGACGAGCGAGTCGGTCACCAACACGCCCTTGCCGGCGGCGAGACCGTCGGTCTTGACCACGAAAGGCGGTGCCAACGTGTCGAGCAAGGCGTGGGCCGGATCCACCGAGTCGAAGGTGCCGTGCCGAGCGGTCGGCACCCCGGCGGCGGCGACGAGGTCCTTCATCCACGCCTTCGAGCCCTCGAGCCTGGCCCCGTCGGCGCCGGGGCCGAACACGACCCGACCACCCGAGCGCAGCCGGTCGGCCAGCCCGTCGACGAGCGGCACCTCGGGCCCGACCACGAACAGGTCCGCGTCGACCTCCTCGGGCGGAGTCGCGACGCTCCCTGGGATCCCCGGGTTGCCCGGCGTCACCACCACATCGGCGCTCCGACCCAGCACGTCGGCGAGCGCGTGCTCGCGTCCGCCGCCACCGACGACGCAGACTCTCATCCTGCGCCCACCTCCTCGAGTCCTTCTCCGGCCGACATCAGCCGGAGAAGATCACGTGCTGGTCGCGACCCGGGCCCGTGCCGACAACACCGATCGGCACGCCCATCTGGTCCTGGAGGAACTCCAGGTAGCTGATCGCGTTGGCGGGCAGGTCGTGGCGTTCGCGCACCCCTGTGAGATCCCGTTGCCAGCCGGGCAGCTCCTCGTAGATCGGCGTCGCCGCGTGGAGGTCAGACTGGTGGTAGGGCAGGTGGTCGTGTCGGACGCCGTCGACGTCGTAGGCCACGCAGACCTTGATCGACTCGAAGGTGTCGAAGATGTCGAGCTTGGTGATCGCAACCTCGGACAGCGAGTTCAACCTCACTGCGTGGCGGAGCATCACGGCGTCGAACCAGCCCGGACGACGCCGGCGCTTGGTGTTCACGCCGTACTCGTGGCCCAGGTCGACGATCCGGTCGCCGGTCTCGTCGAACAGCTCTGTCGGCATGGGTCCCGAGCCGACCCGGGTCACGTACGCCTTGGCGATGCCGATGACCCGGTCGATGTGGCGGGGCCCGACGCCGGCGCCGACGCAGGCACCCCCCGCGATGGGGTTCGACGACGTCACGAAGGGATACGTGCCGTGGTCGAGGTCGAGGAACGTGGCCTGCGCGCCTTCGAACAGCACGTTCTCGCCGCGCTCCAACGACTCGTGGACGAGGGTGACCGTGTCGGCGACGTACGGCGCGACCCGCGGTGCGACCTCGGTGAGGTAGCGGTCGGCGAGCTCGTTCGCGTCGAAGCCGAGGCGGTTGTAGATCTTGGCGAGCACGAGGTTCTTCTCGACGAGGACGGCGTCGAGCTTCTCGCGGAAGATGTGCTCGTCGAGCAGGTCCTGGACCCTGAGTCCCACCCGCGATGCCTTGTCGGCATAGGTGGGTCCGATGCCCCGCTTGGTGGTGCCGAGCTTGTTCTTGCCGAGGTGACGCTCGATCAGGCGGTCGAGCTCCTGGTGGTAGGGGAGGATCAGGTGGGCGTTGCCGGACACGCGCAACCGTGAGCAGTCGACCCCACGGGACTCCAGAGCGTCGACCTCGCTGAGCATCACGACCGGGTCGACGACGACGCCGTTGCCGATCACGGGGGTGATGTGGTCGTACAGGACCCCCGACGGGATCAGTTGGAGCGCGAACGACTCACCGTCGACCACCAGGGTGTGGCCGGCGTTGTGGCCGCCCTGGTAGCGGACGACCGCGTTCATCTCCTTGGCGACGAGGTCGGTCAGCTTGCCCTTGCCCTCGTCGCCCCACTGTGTGCCCACCACGACGGTCGCCGGCACTGCACCCTCCTCGTTCGGGGACGTCGGATCCTAACGGCAGCGCCTCGGGATGACCGCACCTCCGCGCCTCAGGCCCTCGAGCCACTCCCGTGGCCGCCCACCGCTGAACCAGCGGGCGCTCAGTGTCGCGGCGAACGGCACCCCGGTCCAGAAGTGCCTCGCTGTGAGGTCGGCCGTGACGGCGGACACGACGGACACGCCCAGCGCGAGCAGCACGCCCGCCACGGCCGGGTCGACCGCTGCGGCGACCCAGCCGGAACGGAGGGCTTCACGCCGGTAGGACAGGACCGACAGGACCAGGAACGGAGCGACTCCGAGAGCGAACGCTCCCAATCCGACCACGTCGGTGAGGTTGTGGGCGAGGTCGCTCACGTCCGGCGTCACCGGCCACGCCGCGTCGGGGGCCGGCAGCAGCTGGCGCCAAACGGCCACACCGACGACGAAAGCGACGGCCCCGGCAACCGCCGGGGCGAACGCAGAGGCGATCCCTTCGCCCCGGTCGCGATGCTCCCGCCACGCCCAGACGAAGAGGACCGGGACCACGATGCCGATCGTCTCCTTGAGCGGGTAGCTGAGGAGCAGCACGGGCCACACGAACCACGGTCTCCGCATCGCGAGCAGGAGCCAGCACAGCGCGACCGCTGCGACAACCGACGGATCGACCATCAGCCCGGTGCCGAAGGACAACACGTTCCAGCTCGCGGCGACGAGCACCCCTACGGCGAGGACGACACGCGACGAGAAGCCCTGGGCCCGCAACGCGAAGAGGATCGACCAGACACCCAGGACGGTCATGAACGTGTTCGTTACGCCCAGGGCAAGGCCCTCCTCGAACGGAAGGAAGTGCGCGATCCACGACGTCCCGGACCGGAACGTGAACGGGTCGTAGAGGCAGGCGAGCTGGAGATCGGAGCGCGGGACACCCCGGTAGAGCTCGACCAGGTTCAAGTACTGCTGCTCGTCGACGACGATCGGCCCCACCACCCGACCGGATTCGGTGACGTAGGGATGCACGCGCTCGGTGCACCCGGCATCGACCACCTCGACCGCCGTCCCGGGCGTCCTGTCCAGCGGAAGACCGGACCAGTCGTAGCGGGCGAACTTCAGGGATCCGATCGCGAGGACGACGAGCGTCAGCAGCAGCCCGATGCGCAGCACCGACGCTACCGACGCGCGGTCGTCGCCCACGATGCTCCGGTCAGTTGGGCTCTCGGTCAGCTCGCCCCCCGTTCCCGCACGGGGCCGGTGTAGTCGGCGCGGTCCCCCCGATCAACCACCCCCATCAGCGTCAGGCGAGGGTGAACTCGCCGTCCGCCACGCCGAGCGTGACGGTGTCGCCCTCTGCGAGCTTGCCCTCGAGGATCGACAGCGCCAGGCGGTCTCCCACCTGCTTCTGGATCAGGCGCTTCAGAGGGCGGGCGCCGAAGGCGGCGTCGTAGCCGTCGTGCGCCAGCTTGGCGAGGGCCGCGTCGCTCACGTCGAGGGCGATGCGTCGCTCGGCCAGGCGCTCACGCAGGTGCTCGAGCTGGATCTCGACGATGGCGGCCAGATCGCTCTCCTCCAGAGCCCGGAACCGCACCATCTCGTCGACCCGGTTGATGAACTCGGGACGGAAGAAGTCCCGCGGGTCACCTGGCAGGTTCGACGTCATTATGAGCACGACGTTCGCGAAGTCGACGGTGCGCCCCTGCCCGTCGGTGAGGCGGCCGTCGTCGAGGAGCTGCAACAGCACGTTGAACACGTCGGGGTGGGCCTTCTCGACCTCGTCGAGCAGGACGACGGTGTAGGGCCGACGCCGCACCGCCTCGGTTAGCTGCCCGCCCTCGTCGTATCCGACATACCCCGGGGGAGCACCGATCAGGCGGC
>CAZNQK010000003.1:0-81942 GCA_964575165.1 uncultured Aquihabitans sp.
CCGGTCACGCAGTGCGGCTCTGGACGTCTGCGACGCCTCGTTCCAGTGCCCGTCGATGCTCCACCAACCGTCGGCGATGCCGAACCCGTCCCGTCCCTGCACCCGGCTGTTCTACCCGTCGCGCCCCTCCGGGAGCGGCGTTCCTACACTGACGACATGGCATTCCTGGTCGAACGCCGCCTCCGGATGGTCGGCCGCCGACTCGGGTCGCTGCGACAGGAGCTCGCGATCGCGGACGAGCAGCTCGCCCACTTCGCCGACATCTCCGACGACTCGCGCATCCGTTCCCTCGTGTCGGAGACCCCGCTCGCCGATCACGAGCACCGTGAGGCCGAGCGGACCACCGCGGCCATGGCCCGTCACAGGGCCGACCTCGTCGAGCAGATCACCCGACTGGAGCGGGAGCAGGACGACCTGCTCGACCGCCTACACTGACCGCCCCGAGCGGCGCCGCACCGGCACGGACCGCCGTCGACCCCACAGCAGCCGGGAACCGAACGAGGACGGTGGGCAACGGTGCCAACCAAGATCGTGGTCGCAGAGGACGAGGCCATCATCCGGATGGACCTGTGCGAGCTGCTCCAGGAAGAGGGCTACGAGGTCGTCGCCGAGTGCGGCCGGGGCGACGAGGCTGTCCGCCTGGTCCGTGAGCTCCGACCCGACGTCGCGCTCCTCGACATCAAGATGCCCGGTCTCGACGGCATCTCCGCCGCCCGGGAGATCTCGGCGGACCGCCTGGCGGCCGTGGTCCTGGTGACGGCCTTCTCGCAGCGGGAGCTGATCGAGGAGGCGGGTGACGCCGGCGTCCACGGTTACGTCGTCAAGCCGTTCGAGCGCCACGACCTCGTTCCCGCGATCGAGGTCGGCCTGTCGAGGTTCCGTGCCGAGGGCCTGCTGGTGGACCAGGCGGCGTCGGCCGAGGAGCGCCTCGAGGTCCGCAAGGTGCTCGATCGGGCCAAGGGCGTGCTCATGGACCGCCACGGGTTGAGCGAGCAGGACTCCTACGGCTTCATCCAGAAGACAGCGATGAAGGACCGGCGTCAGATGCGCGACGTCGCGCAGGACGTGCTCGACGGGTCGCTCGCCCCCGGCGCCACTTCCTGATCGGCGCACACAGCCGGACGACCTCCCGGCCCGCTCCGGGCGTCGGCGTGACCGCCTAGCCTCCGGTTCCGTGCCGACCGTGATGCTCGTCGACGGGAACTCGCTCACCTACCGGGCGTTCTTCGCCCTTCCGACCGACCTGGCGACCGCCTCCGGCCAGGTCACCAACGCTGTGTTCGGGTTCACGTCGATGCTGCTCAACCTCGTGCGCGACCACCGTCCCGACCAGGTGGTGATCACCTTCGACCGGCCCGAACCCACGTTCCGTCACCGCCAGCTCGAGTCGTACAAGGCCAACCGGGAGTCCGCCCCCGACATCCTCCGCGAGCAGATGGGACTCGTCCGCCAGGTCGTCGGCACTCTCGCGCTGCCGGTGGTCGAGATCGCCGGTTGGGAGGCCGACGACGTCATCGCGACCCTGACCGAGCAGGCCGTCGTCGCCGGCGACGACGTCATCATCGTCACCGGCGACCGTGACAGCTACCAGCTGGTGCGGGACCCTCATGTGCGCGTGCTCTACAACCGGCGGGGGGTGTCCGACTACGTGCTCTACGACGAGGCGGGGATCGTCGAGCGCACCGGCGTCCACCCCGACCAGTACGTGTTCTACGCAGCGTTGCGCGGCGACCCGTCCGACAACCTGCCGGGCGTGCCCAAGGTGGGAGAGAAGACCGCGGCCAAGCTCGTCACCACCTACGGCGACCTCGACGGAATCTTCGCCCACACCGCTGACCAGACACCGGCGCTGCGCAAGAACCTCGAGGAGAACGAGCAGCAGGCACGCACCAACGCCGAGCTCATGGCGCTGGTGCGTGACGTGCCGCTCGGGGTCGGTCTGTCGGACCTGCAGCAGGGGACCGTCGACGCTGACGAGGTGCTCCAGCTGTTCGGGCTGCTCGAGTTCCCGAGCCTGGTGCCCCGCCTGGCCGAGGCGTGGCCTGCTGTGTTCGGCGACGCTGCGTCGGTGGTGGTCGACGCCCCGGTGCTCGAGGCGGAGACCGCCGTCGCCGACACCGCCGCAGCGGCAGCAGCGGCACTCGATCTGCTCGCGGCGCTGGACACGGTCGCCGTTGCCGCCGGATGGACGGGCGTGCCCGGGCGGTCGACCCTGACCGGAGTCGCCTTCGTGCTCGATGCCGCCGACGCCGAGGTCGTCTGGATCCCTGCGGGGTTGCTGCCCGAGGTGTCCGATCACCTCGACGCGGTGCTGTGCGGGGGGTCGAGGGTGGTCGGCCACGACGTGAAGCCGCTCATCCGCAGCCTGCTCGACATCGAGGCGGACCTGAGCCGGCTGGCCCTCGACACCAAGCTCGCCGCCTACCTGCTCGACCCTGCTGACACCGCCTACTCGCTCGTCGACCTGCTCCGCCGTCATGCAGGCATGGAGCTGGCGACCGAAGGCTCCGAGGCGCAGGGTCAGCTCGACCTCGACGGGACCTCGGTCCCCGAGTCGCAGCTCGTGGCCCGGGAGGCGCTGGCGGTCGCGGTGCTGGCGGAGCCGCTCGCGGAGTCGCTCGAGGCCCACGGACTGACGTCGCTGAACGACACGATCGAGGTGCCGCTCGTCCGGGTGCTCGCCCGCATGGAGCACCTGGGCGTCGGAGTCGACGTCGACGTGCTCCGTGAGCTCAACCGCTCGCTCACCGAGGAGTGCGAGTCCGAGCGTGCTGCGATCGTCGCCGCCGCGGGCAGGGAGTTCAACGTCAACTCCACGCCGCAGCTGCGTGAGGTCCTGTTCGACGAGCTGGAGCTCACCCCTCAGAAGAAGACGAAGACCGGATACTCGACGGACCAGGCCACCCTCGAGAAGCTCCAAGGGGAGCATCCGATCATCGACCACCTGCTGCGCTACCGAGAAGTCGAGAAGCTCCGCTCCACCTACGGCGAGGGTCTGCTCGCAGAGGTCGGACCCGACGGTCGGATCCACGCGACGTTCAACCAGACCGTCGCCCGGACGGGTCGGCTCAGCTCCGACGCCCCCAACCTGCACAACATCCCGGTGCGCTCGGAGGAGGGACGTCGCTTCCGCCAGGCCTTCGTGCCGAGCGCCGGACACGAGCTGCTGGTCGCCGACTACAACCAGATCGAGCTGAGGGTGATCGCTCACCTGGCCGAGGACCCGGGCCTGATCGAGGCGTTCACCACCGGTCAGGACATCCACAACACCACCGCAGCGAGGGTGTTCGGGGTCGATCCCGCCGACGTGACGGTCGAGCAGCGATCCAAGGCCAAGATGGTCTCCTACGGGCTCGCCTACGGGATGGAGGCCTACGGGCTCGGTCAGCGGCTGAACATCCCGACCGGTGAGGCCCAGGAGATCCTCGACGCCTACTTCGCCGCCTTCCCCTCGGTGAAGGCGTTCATGGAGCGCACGGTTGCCGACGCACGGGACCGGGGCTACACCGAGACGGTGTTCGGGCGCCGCCGACGGATCCCCGAGCTGTCGTCCTCGCAGCGCAACGTGCGGATGGCGGGGGAGCGTCAGGCGATGAACGCCCCCATCCAAGGACTCGCCGCCGACATCTTCAAGGTCGCTCTGGTGCGCCTCGACGCGGCGATCGACGAGAAGGGCCTGGGCAGCCGTCTCATCCTCCAGGTGCACGACGAGGTGCTCGTCGAGGTGCCCGACGGCGAGCTGGAGGTGGCCACCGAAGTGGTCACCCACGCCATGTCCGGAGCGTTCGACCTCAGGGTCCCGCTCGCCGTCAACCTCTCGCACGGCTCGAGCTGGGCCGCCGCCAAGGGCTGAGCAGGCGGGTGGGCACGGTGGGTGAGGACCCAGCGGAGGGGGGCGCACCGGAGGAGTTCGACGACGGCCCTGGTCGGCACTGGTTCGAGGACATCGCGGACCACGTCGGTCCCGCGTACCTCCGCTACTCGTTCACGATGGGAACCGAGCAGGAGGTCGACTTCCTGGTCGAGCTGCTCGGTCTCGAGCCGGGGATGCGGGTGCTCGACGTCGGTTGCGGTCCCGGTCGCCACGCCATCGCCCTGGCTCGTCGAGGGATCTCGGTGCTCGGGGTCGACATCAGCGAGCGGTTCGTGGAGGTCGCGATCGAGATCGCCGACCGCGACGGCCTGAGTCACCTGGTTGCCTTCGAACGTGCCGATGCCCGCGGCATGCTCGGGGACGGCCGCTTCGACGCCACGGTGCCCGGATCCGCGGCGTTGGAGCCTTTCGACGCCGCAATCTCCCTGTGCCAGGGCGCGTTCGGCCTCGGGGGACCGCCTGACGTGGGCGACCCGCAGAACCTGGCCGCCGACACCGCCGTGCTGTCGGGGATCAGGGCGGCCCTGCGTCCGGGCGGCCGGTGTGCCGTCTCGGCGTTCTCGTCGTACTTCCAGGTCCGGTGGCTGGAGGAGTCCGACACGTTCGACGCCTCGGGCGGTGTCAACCACGAGCGCACCGAGCTGCTCGACGCCGAGGGGGCCAGAGCCTCGGCCGACCTGTGGACAACCTGCTACACGCCTCGGGAGCTGCGGATGCTCGCCGAGCGCAGCGGGCTGGTGGTCGACCACATCTGGTCGGTCACGCCCGGCGGCTACGAGATGTCACCTCCGACGATCGACACCCACGAGTTCCTCCTCGTCGCCCGCACCCCTCATTCCGCATTCTGACGACAAGTCACGACAGCTATGACGCCCAGATGTCATGAGAACCTCTGCCGGTACTCAAGGGGGACCGGTCCCCGGTGACACCGCACTCCCACGTCGTGCACCGTGGCCGACATGGCGGAGGAACGATCAGCGGCCCGACCCGACGTCGTGGCCGCGAGGGTGGCGTCGACCCAGCACGGACTGCTGACGCGTGCGCAGGCGCGAACGTCGGGAGTGACCAAGAACATGGTCCGACGCCGGTTGGCCTCCGGCATGTGGACCCTGGTCCTACCCGGCGTCTACGCCATGGCGGGGATGCCCGACGGGAGGACACGAGCGTTGTGGGCGGCGTGGCTGCATGCCGGCGAGGGCACGGCGCTGTCGATGCACACGGCCGGACGGCTCCACGGCTTCGAAGAGGCTCTCGAGCTCGACGACATCTACCTGAACGTCGGCGAGAGCTGGAGGCATCCGCCGTCCGGTATCCGTTGGCACCGCCAGATCGACATGGTCGCCGACGACGTCGTGATCCTCGACGGGCTCCCAGTCACGTCGATCCCGAGAACGGCGATGGACCTGGCTGGAGATCCGCTGGTCGGGCCCATCCGGCTGCAGCGCTTCGTCGAATCCGCGATCGTCCATCGACGTATCGACGTGAGCGAGTTCGGTCTTGTCCTCTCACGGACCCGTCGCAGCGGCAAGACGGGAGTGAAGCTCATGGAGCGGGTGCTCGACGATGTCGGGCCGGGGGAGGACCTGCCCCGATCCGAGCTCGAGAGGCTGCTCGACGACGTGATCGAACTCAGCGGTCTGCCGCAGCCGCACCACGAGCATCCCCTACCAGGGGCGAGGGATCGTCCGGGGTTCGTGGACCGGTGCTGGCCCGAGGTCCGCTTGATCGTCGAGGCCGACGGGCGCCGATGGCACACCCGACGTGCCCAGATCTCGCTCGACGCCGACCGACGGCTCGACGCCCAGACGGTCGGCTTCCAGACGTCGGTGTTCCTCTGGGAGCACCTCCACGGTGACGCCGAGGGTTCCGCCCGCCGTCTCGAGCTCATCTATGAGCAGCGCGCCCGTGAGACTGCTGTGTCGTGAGTCGAGGATTCCGATGGCGTTCCCGATTCTCCTGACGCTCCGGATTCTCATGACATCTGGGCGTCACACCTGCCGTGACTTGTCGTCAGAACGCGAATTGGGGCCAGGCTTTCTGGGGGTCGGGGGCAACAGGTAGGGTGTCACGTTCCATCCCGTGGGCGCGCCGCGCCCCCCGACAAGAAGCAGCCGCCCGTGTCCGACACCACCACCGACTACATCCCCCGCCAGATCATCGAGGACGACCTCGGTGGCATGTCGCTCGACGAGGCCATGGCAGCCACGATGGTCGACGTCGAGGACGGTCAGCTGGTGACCGGCTCGGTGGTCAAGGTCGACCGTGACGAGGTGCTCCTCGACATCGGCTACAAGTCCGAGGGCGTCATCCCCAACCGCGAGCTGTCGATCCGCAACGAGGTCGACCCCAACGAGGTCGTCTCGATCGGCGACGAGATCGAGGCCCTCGTCCTCCAGAAGGAGGACAAGGAAGGCCGTCTGATCCTCTCCAAGAAGCGCGCCCAGTACGAGCGGGCATGGGGCACGATCGAGAAGATCAAGGAGGACGAGGGCGTCGTCTCCGGTCCGGTCATCGAGGTCGTCAAGGGCGGCCTGATCATCGACATCGGCCTCCGCGGCTTCCTCCCCGCCTCGCTCGTCGAGCTCCGACGGGTCCGTGACCTTCAGCCCTACGTGGGTCGGAGCCTCGAGGCCAAGATCATCGAGCTCGACAAGAACCGCAACAACGTCGTGCTGTCCCGTCGTGCCTGGCTCGAGGAGACCCAGAAGGAGCAGCGCGAGGACTTCCTCGCCAACCTCAAGCCCGGCGAGCGTCGCAAGGGCGTCGTGTCGAGCGTCGTGAACTTCGGCGCCTTCGTCGACCTCGGCGGCATGGACGGGCTCATCCACGTCTCCGAGCTGTCCTGGAAGCACGTCGATCATCCCGGCTCCGTCGTCACCGTCGGTGACGAGGTCGAGGTCGAGGTGCTCGAGGTCGACCTCGACCGGGAGCGCATCTCGTTGTCGCTCAAGGCCACCCAGCAGGACCCGTGGCAGGAGTTCGCCTCCAACCACCAGGTCGGCGAGCTCGTCTACGGCAGGGTCACCAAGCTGGTTCCGTTCGGTTCGTTCATCCAGGTTGGCGACGGCATCGAGGGACTCGTGCACATCTCGGAGATGTCGGCGCACCACGTCGACCTGCCCGAGCAGGTGGTGACCCCGGGTGAGGAGCTGTGGGTCAAGATCATCGACCTCGACCTCGACCGTCGTCGCATCAGCCTGTCGATCAAGCAGGCCGCCGAGGGCGGCATCGTGGCGGCCGAGTACCAGGAGCACTTCGGCGAGCAGAACTACGACGCCGAGGGGAACTACATCGGCAACCCGGTGGGTGACGAGTCCACCGAGGGCCAGGAGGCCTGGGAGCAGTACTATGCCGAGCAGGGTTTCGGGACCGCCGAGTCCGACGCCGAGGGCGCTGTCGAGACCGCTGCCGAGGCCGACGGCTCCGACGTTCCTGCCGAAGCCGCGGCCACCGAGACCGTCGCCGCCGCTACGACGGCTGTCGAGTCGACCGATCCCGCTGACGAGGTCTCCTGACCTGACCAGCCACTGAAGCGTCGGCGTCCAGCGGATCGCCGACGAGCCGAACTGCAAGCGATCACAGGAACGGCCCCCGTCAGGGGGCCGTTCCGCGTCCAGACCACGTCGACAGGAGCGGATCGGGACGGACGCTGAACGGCTCCGGCGCGGTTCCCCAGAGGAAATGGTCCAAAAGATTCAGCACACGGGACTTTCGGCCGAGTGATTCACAACGGGTGCTGCGTCCGGTGGCTCCCGGAGCGTCATCCCTACGCCCACGGAGCGGAGACAAGTGAGTTCACGCAGAACGTTGATCCTCATCGGAGCGGTGGTCATCGGTGCCCTCGCCGCATTCCTCACCCTCAGCTACGTCCGAGGGGTCGAGAACCGCTCGGACGAGGCGGCCAAGCTCGTCGAAGTGGTCGTCGCATCCGCACCGGTCGCGAAGGGCTCCTCGGCCGACGCAGCGATCCAGGCCCAGGCGCTGACGATCGAGAAGCGTCGTCAGGACGAGCTGCCGGCCAACCCGGTGCGCCGCTTCGCCGACATCATGGGTCAGGTCGCCGCGGTCGATCTCGGCGGTGGTGAGGTCATCACCTCGGCGATGTTCGTCCCGCCGACTGCGCTCAACGGATCCAAGTCGGCGAGCCTCGACAAGGGCAACGTCGCGATCACCATCACGGTCGACCAGGCCGCCGGCGTCGCCGGACTGGTGCAGCCCGGTGACAACATCAACATCCTCGCCAACTACTGCAGCGTCGGTGCTGCACCCGCCGCGGAGGGAGGGGAGCAGAACGCCTGCGCCCTCCAGCGGGCCACCGGCTCGACCGGCGAGGTGACGCTCGGGTCGCCGTCGACGTACCTCTTCCAGGGCGTGAAGGTGCTGGCCATCGGCCAGTCGCTCGGCCAGCCCGTCTCCGCACCCGCCGAGGGTGGCGGTGACGCCGGGGCGACGACCGAGACGACAGCGCCGCCGGCGGTGTCGCCGCTGATCACGGTGCAGCTGCCGCCTCAGCAGGCCCAGATCCTGGCGTCGCTCCGGGACGCCAGCCTGTACCTCACCCTCAACCGGCCTGACTACACGCCGGTGCCGATCCCGTTCACCGGCTCGCTCCCGGCGCTGCCCGGTGAGCTCGGACTCTCGCCCTACCCGACCCAGACGGGCTCGGGACAGTGAGCGACTTCACCATGACCTCCGAGGCCCCGCAGCAACCCACGATCCGGGTGTCGGTGGCCGTCGTCGAGTCCCACGTGCCGACCCGGGAGCGGATCATGGGTCTGCTGGGCGACGGCGTCACACCGTTCTCCACGGTCGAGGAGCTGGCGGCACGCCTGACCGGGGCGGTTCCCGTCGTCGCGGTCCTCGGGCCGTCGTGCAGCGACGATCAGACCCTGCTCGTGAGCGAGAGGGTGCAGAAGGAGTACCCGTTGATGGCCACCATCCTGGTCGTCGACGAGCTCAGCACCCAGCTGCTCCAGACAGCGCTACGGGCCGGGGTCCGTGACGTCCTGGCGCTCAGCGGCGAGTCGGGGGCTCTGGCGCAGGCCGTGCAGCGGGTCGCCGTCAGCCTCGACCAGTCGCCGCGCGCAGCGGTGATGCCGGCCACCCCGGTGCCGGTCGAGGAGGAGCACGAGGTCCTGCCGACGATCGACGGCCAGGTGATCACGGTGTTCTCCACGAAGGGCGGCGCGGGCAAGTCGATGTTGTCGACGTCGCTCGCGGTCGAGCTCGCACGACGCTCCGACGCTCCGGTCTGCCTGGTCGACGCGGACCTCCAGTTCGGTGACGTCGCCGTCATGCTCAAGCTCACTCCGCACCACACGATCGTCGATGCGGTGTCGGTCCTCGACCGGATGGACGCTCCGCTGCTCGAGAGCCTGCTCGTCACCCATGAGCCCTCCGGGCTCCGGGTGATGCCGGCCCCCCTGGAGCCGGCGTTCGCCGATCAGGTCGGCGCCACCGAGATGGTGGCGATCGTCGAGATGCTGAAGACCTTCTGCGCCTACGTGATCGTCGACACCCCCGCGTACTTCAACGACGTGGTGCTGGGGCTCGTCGAGGCGTCGGACAGGGTCCTTCTGGTCGCCGGCATGGACATCCCGAACATCAAGAACGTCAAGATCGGACTCCAGACGCTCCGCCTCCTCAACACCCCGATGGAGAAGCTGCTGCTCGTCATGAACCGGGCCAACAGCAAGGTGAAGCTCGACGTCGGCGAGGTTGAGCGCACGTTGCAGGTCAAGGCCGACGTCCTGATCCCCAGCGACATCTGCGTCCCTCAGGCGGTCAACAAGGGCGAGCCGGTCGTGACCCACGCACCCAAGTCGGGTGTGAGCAAGGCGATCCAGGAGCTGGCCGACCAGTTCATCCCCGCCGACGCGACCCGACGTCGCCGATGAGCCACTGGATCCGCCGGGACGCACCGGTGGACGCACAGGGCTGAAGAACAACAACAGAGCTCAGAGCAAAGGGAGACCCCACGGTGTCGCTGTACCAGAGGATCAACGAACAGCAGGGAGGCCAGCCGGGCCAGCCGGGTCAGGCGGTCCCGCCCGCCGGTCCTCCTGCCAAGACCCCTCCGACCGGCGGTGCCGCTGGAGGGGCGCCGGGCGGCACGCCTGGTCGAACGCACGCCCAGCCCGCGCCGACAGCGCAGCCTCCGCGCCGCGACCCTGCTCTCAACGAGCTGCGACACCGGATCCACCAGCAGCTCATCGACGAGCTGGGGCCTATCCTGTTCGATCGACGGCTGTCGGAGCAGGACCTCCGCCGCCGTGTCCACGAGCAGCTCCACGCAGCCATCGCCGCCGAGCGGGTCCCGCTGTCCGCCGCCGACAAGGCACAGCTCATCCAGGACGTCAGCGACGACATCCTCGGCTATGGGCCGATCGACAAGCTGCTGCGCGACGAGGACGTCACCGAGGTCATGGTCAACGGGCCCGACCTGGTGTTCGTCGAGCGCTCCGGCAAGCTCACGAAGGACAACTCGATCCGCTTCATCGACGGCGACCACGTCCGTCGGGTGATCGACAAGATCGTCTCGGAGGTCGGTCGTCGCATCGACGAGTCGACGCCGATGGTGGATGCCCGCCTCCCCGACGGCTCACGCGTGAACGCCGTGATCTCGCCGCTGTCGATCGGCGGCCCGTTCCTCACCATCCGGAAGTTCGCGGCGGACCCGCTCCAGATAGACGACCTGATCCGGTTCGGTTCGGTCAACGCCCACGCCGCCCGGTTCCTCCAGGCATGCATCGTGGGCCGTCTGAACGTGATCGTCGCCGGCGGTACCGGCACCGGCAAGACGACGATGCTGAACGTGTTGTCGTCGTTCATCCCCGAGGACGAGCGGATCATCACGGTCGAGGACGCGAAGGAGCTCCAGCTCCACCAGGAGCACGTCCTCTGCATGGAGTCGAGGCCGCCGAACGTCGAGGGCCGTGGCGAGGTCACCATCCGTGACCTCGTCAAGAACTGCCTCCGCATGCGTCCCGACCGCATCGTCGTCGGCGAGTGCCGTTCAGGTGAGGCGCTCGACATGCTCCAGGCCATGAACACGGGCCACGACGGCTCGCTCACCACGGTCCACGCCAACAGCCCACGCGACACGCTCGCCCGTCTCGAGACCCTCGTGCTGATGGCCGGGTTCGACCTGCCGGTGAGGGCGATCCGGGAGCAGATGGCCTCGGCGATCGACGTCATCGTCCAGCTCCAGAGGCTCCGTGACGGCACACGACGCGTCACCCACGTCACCGAGGTCCAGGGCATGGAGGGCGACGTCATCACCCTCCAGGACGTGTTCCTGTTCGACTTCGGTGCCGGCGTCGACGAGAACGGCCGCTACCGGGGTCAGCTCCAGGCAACCGGCGTCCGGCCGAAGTTCGCGGAGAAGCTGGCCGACCAGGGCATCCGCCTCGGCCCGGAGGTCTTCTCCCGGGACGGCGGGCGCAAGGCGGTGACCGGCCGGTGACTGGGCCAGCACGACCGATGCGGACGCGTCAACCCATCGCTGCTCTTGCCGCAGGGTTCGCCGCGCTCGCCTGCCTCCTCGGCGTGCTCGCCGTGGTGTCTCCCGCGGGCGCCGCTGACTCGCCGCCGTCGCAGCTCACCGTGCAGAGCGTCAACTCCCGGACCGATGACGTCGCGGTCATGGGTGACCTACTTGGTGCCGATCCGGCCGACCTGCGCGCCACCGTGGGCGGCGAGACGGTCCAGGGCGACATCGCCAGCGGCAACGACCTCCCACTCGATGCGGTGGTCGTGCTCGACAACTCTGCTGCACTCGGCAACGCGACCGTGCAGCTGGCCAAGCAGGCTCTGGCTCCGCTGTTGCCGGGCAAGGGCGTGACTCGATCGCTGGCCCTGGTCACCACGGGCGGCGGTGCCGCGGTGGAGATCGGAGCGACGACCTCTCCGGAAGCCTTCCAGGCCGCGCTCGGCGCGGTCGAACCCCGTGGGACGTCCGCGACGTGGGACGGCCTCGTCCGCGCAGCCGACATGCTCGAGGAGGGCGGGCTGGCCCAGCGCAGCGTGATCCTGTTCTCCGCGTCGGCTCCGTCCGGTGGGACGGCGACGGCGACGACGGCGCAGGGCGCTCTGGGCCAGGCGAGCTCTCAGCTCCGTGCCGTCGTGATGCCCCGCGGTGCCGACGTCGAGGGCATCGACAACATGGTGGCCGTGCTCGGAGGGTCGGTGACCCAGGCAGCCGACGAGAACGCTCTCGCCGGAGCGTTCGGCTCCCTCGCAGAGGTGTTGAGCGGACGCTTCGTGTTCCAGTTCCCTGCTCCGGCAGGAGCCGAGGGCAGCACCGAACTGACCATGTCGGCCGGCAAGCTCTCGAGCACCGTGGCCTACGTCCCGGGCACCGTGAAGACGGGATCGGCCAACCTCGCGCCCCCCGTCGCCGAGGCGCCGGGGCTCGTGTCGAGGATCCTCGGCAACCCGATCGGTCTCATCCTGGTGGTCCTGATCGGCTTCGGCGCCGTCGCACTGTTCATCTGGACGCTGCTGTTGATGGTGTTGCCCAGCTCGGACTCGCTGAACCGACGCCTCGAGGTGTACCAGGACTCGTACTCGGAGGGCGGCGACGGGGACGTCGAGCACGCCAACCACACGACGGTGCCGATCATCCGACGGGCGGTGGACTTCACCGGTGACGTCGCGCAGCGTCGTGGGTTGCTGGAGAAGCTGGAGGGCGACCTCGAGCGGGCCAACCTCCCGCTCAGGGGAGCCGAGGCGCTGTTCTTCCTGTTCGTCGGCGTCGGGCTGGTCTCGCTCCTGGTGTTCGCGCTCACACGCAACCCGTTGGTGACGTTGATCGTGGCGGGCGTGGGCGTGTTCCTACCCCGAGCCATCCTCAGCATCCAGGTGCGGCGCCGCTGCAAGGCCTTCGAACGCCAGCTTCCCGACACCCTCACCCTGATGGCAGGTACGTTGCGCGCCGGCTACTCGATCGGCCAGGGCTTCGAGGCCGTCTCGACCGAGATCCCGGATCCGATGGGTCGGGAGCTGCGTCGGGTCGTCACCGAGACCCGACTCGGCCGGCCGTTGGAGGAGTCCCTCGAAGCCGTGGCGGAGCGGATGCAGAGCGACGACTTCAGCTGGGCCGTGATGGCCATCAAGATCCAGCGGGAGGTCGGCGGCAACCTGGCCGAGCTCCTCGTCACGGTCGCAGAGACGATGACCCAGCGTGAACGGCTGCGACGGGACGTCGCCACCCTCACGGCCGAGGGTCGCATGAGTGCGATAGTCCTCGGTCTCCTCCCGCCGGGCCTGGGGCTCGTCATGTGGGCGATCAACCCGTCGTACATGTCCAGGCTGATGCAGCCCGGTCTCGGATACATCCTCCTCGGACTCGGCGTCGTTTCGATGCTCATCGGGTTCGCGTGGATGAAGAAGATCATCACGATCGAGGTGTGAACAGATGTCGCCGATGCTCATGATCTCCGTCCTCCTGCTAGCGGTCGCCGTCGGTGCCGCTGTGTGGGCGGTGCTGTCGCAGCTCGATGAACGCCAGGTCGTCCGTGACGCTCTGCGTCAACTCGACGGCTACGAGGTCGAGAACCAACGCGACCAGCAGATGCTGGCACCGCTCAAGGACCGGGCCATCGGTCCGCTCGTCGAAGGCGTGACGGGACTCGGCAAGCGACTGACACCCGTCGGCTACGTCGACAAGGTGAAGCAGAAGCTGGTCTACGCGGGCACGCCGGAGCAGTCAGCCGTCGACCGCTTCCTGGCGATCCGTGTCGTGACGATCGGCCTGGCCGTGGTGGCCTTCGTGCTGCTGTTCCTGTTCAACATCCTCGGCCTGTCGGGGATGCTGCGGGTCGCTGCTCCCGCGGTGGTGATCCTCGGTCTGGTGCTCGGCCCCGACACCATCCTCAACCGGAAGGTCGAGGAGCGTCAGCACGAGATCCAGATCACCCTCCCCGACGTTATGGACCTGCTGACGATCTCGGTCGAGGCGGGTCTCGGCTTCGAGCAGGCCCTGGACCGTGTGGTCAACTCGGTGCCGGGTCCTCTGTCGGACGAGTTCTCCCGAATGCTCGGCGAGACCCGTGCCGGTTCGGCGCGCTCGGACGCGATGCGGGCGATGGACGAGCGGTGCAACGTGCCCGAGCTCCGCTCCTTCGTCATGGCCATCATCCAGGCGGACCAGTTCGGCGTCTCGATCGGCCGGGTGTTGCGGGGCCAGGCGGACGAGATGCGCATCAAGCGGCGTCAGATGGCTCAGGAGCGGGCGCAGAAGGCTCCCGTGAAGATGCTCATCCCGATGGTCTTCTGCATCTTCCCGGCTCTGTTCGTCGTGGTGATCGGCCCGGCGATCATGAACATCCGCGAGAGCCTGTGACCGACACGGCCCCGCGCCTCGCCCGTTCTCCCGGCGAGGCGGGTCAGCGGCTGGACGCGGTGGACGCCGACAACGGGGTCGGTGACCACCGCGACCGGCGCGAGGTGACCTGGGCCGACGGCGGCGTCGGAGTGCTGGTGGCCGGCGCGCTGGCCTTCGTGGCGGCGCGCCCACTGGTCGACAACAGCTTCCTGACCCACCTGGCGACGGGGCGGATCTTCCTCGCCGACGGGTTCCCGACCACGAACCCGTTCCTGTACTCCTCGACCGACTTCCCGTTGCCCAGCTGGTTGTGGTCCGTGGTCCTCGGCGTCACCGATGCCGTCGGCGGAGGCGTGGGAATCCGGATCCTGACCGCGGTGCTGGCGGCTGTCCTAGGCCTTGTCGTGGTCCGACTGACCCGCCCGTACGAGGGGCCCGCGGGCGACCTCCCGATGCTCCCGCAGTCCGCCGTCGACGGGGTGACAGCAGCGCCCCGCTCGCTGCTGTCGATCGTGCTGCCCACCGTGTGCGTGCTGGTCACGCTGATGCCGTTCCTGAACGCCCGCCCGCAGCTCCCCGGTTACCTGCTCCTGGCGACGACGGTGCTGGTGGTCAAGGAGCGTCGTTCTCCCTGGTGGCTCGTGCCGATCTTCGCCCTGTGGCTGAACATCCACGGGACCTGGATGTACGGACTGGCGGTGCTCGGACTGCTGGTGGTCGTCCAGGTCCTCGACGACCGTCGTGTCCGTCCGTCCCAGGTGGGTTGCGCTGCGGCGGCCGTGCTCGGTGTGGTCGTCGGGGGTGTCGTCGGACCGGAGCCCTTCAGGCTGATCGGGCTGCCCTTCGAGCAGTTCGGCGACGATCGTGCCCGGCGGGCCATCTCGTCCTACGTCGAGTGGCAGCCGTCGGGTTGGGGTCACCCCCTGACGTGGATGCTGATGGCGATGGGGCTCGTCGCCGTGTTCGGAGCCGTGCGGTCCCGTCGTTGGGGGGTCCTGGTCGGCTCGGTCGCGATGGTGGCCATGGGGCTCTCGGCCGGGCGCCTCCTGCCGTTGGCTGCCATCACGCTCGTGCCGTGGGTGTCCGCCGGCCTCCGGCTCCTCGCTGTGGCGGAGTCGATGCAGCTCCCCGGGGGTCGCCGTGCCCGGGCTCTCGCCGTGACGGGTGCGGCCCTGGGCGTCGTCTCGTTTGGTTGGATCCTGCTCACGCCGCCCTACGACCTGTCGAGCTACCCGGTGGAGGCGGTGGACTGGTTGCAGGTCAGGGGACTGGCCGGATCGTCGGAGGTGAAGGTCGCGTCGCACGACTTCGTCGGCAACTACCTCGACTGGCGCTTCGGGGATCGGGCGAACACGTTCGTCGACGACCGCGCGGACGTGGATGCGATCCTCGACTACGGGGTGCTGAAGGACCTGGATCGCGGGTGGCGATCCGCTCTGGGACGCACCGACGCCGACGTGATCGTGTGGCAGACCGACGAGAAGCTGACCTCACGACTCGACGAGCCGGACTGGTACAGGGCGGGCAGGTTCGGCGACTTCAGCGTCTTCTGCCGGAGCTCCATCGCCGATCGCTGCTCGTGACCCTGGGTCGGCGGTCCGGGGATCGCCAGTCGCGGATCCAGCTGTCGGGAGGGCCGTGCATGTCGGGCGTGTCACCGGCGTGGGCGTTGAGCCGGGCGGTCCACCAGTCGGTCCACGTCTCGTCGGCGAGCTCGGCGATCGCCCGTTCCAGGCGGGAGGCGAAGCGTCGTGCGTCCTCGCCGTCGAGCGGTCGGAGCGGGGCCCCGATGTTCACCTCGATGCTGCCGGGCGTCGGGACGTTGTCGCCCTTGGGCAGGATGCGGCCCGTCCCGTCGATGTGGATGGGCACCACCGGCACGCCGCAGCGCACGGCCAGGTAGGCGGCGCCTCCCTTGTGGGTCTGGCCCCATCCGTCCGGGCTGCGGCCCCCCTCGGGGAAGATGAGCAGCGACCAGCCGTCGTCGACCAGGCGGGCGGATGAGTCGGCCGAGCGTCGGCTGACCCTCTTGCGCTCCATCGGGATCGCTCCGTAGGCCCAGGCCATCAGCGCCGCCTTCGGGCGGGTGTCGAAGAAGTGGTCTGCCGCCGCCGCGACGACCATCTCGCCTCTCCAGGGCTGCGGGAGCCGGGTGAGCAGCAGAGGGGTGTCGAGGTGGCTGTGGTGGTTGGCCACGAAGATGGCGTTGGTGCCGAGGTCCTCGAGGCGGTCGAGGTTGCGGACCGTCGGACGTGCGAGCGCCCTGGTGCCGGCCCGGCCGACGGTCTCCATGAGAGCGCGCCGGGTGGCCCTGGCGAGCGGTCGTCGGGCCCAGTCCGTGTCGTAGCGGTCACCGAGCTCGTCGGGCTCCTCTGGCGGCTCGACGCCCACGGGCGTGGGTGCGGCGGTCCACGGGAACCCGTGGCGACGTGCTACCCGCGCGGGGCTGAGCGTGGCCGTCAGTCGTCGCAGGCGGTCAGGGTCGAGCATGCGCTCGAGCGGACCGGGGCGGTCGGCCTCGTCGGCACGGTGCCTGGGTGACATCCCTGCCTCAGCTCACGTCCGCCATCGACAGCGGCGGGTTCTTGAAGTAGGTGACGGTCGGCTGCGGGCCGACGACGTCGGTCGCCATCTCGAGGGCGTCGGTCATGGTCGACGCCGGCCGGAACCCGAGCCGCCGGACGGTCGCCGGGTCGCCACCGACGACGATCACACCGCCGAGGTGCTCGAGTGCGTGGCTGCCCCAGTACCACATGTAGAAGGGGTGGACGCCGTGGTAGGCGTTGGAGGTCCGGTACAGGTGGCGGTACCAGTCGTCGGTGGCGAAGCGCTCCTCGTACCGCGCCTCCATGACCTCGGGGTCGGTCGTGTCGGCCAGCACCTCCTCGAAGAAGTCGATGTAGCTCGGGTGGTGCACCGGGTGGAACTCTGGCGTGGTCGGGTGGCTCATGATGAGCACTCCGCCCTCGCGGACGAGGGGCCGACCCCTGTAGAGGTTGAAGAAGTAGCCGAGCCCCAGGCACATGACCAGGATCGGGTTCATGATCGAGTTCACGTTGTAGGGGCAGATGTACGGGAGCCCGAGCGTGAGGATGTCGGTCTGGCCCTCGACCGACACGAGTTGCTGGTCGTAGACGTGCTGGGTGGTGAGGCGGTGCACGGCCTCGACCTCGCCGGCCTGCACCGACGTCATCGCGTACGGCGCCCGCCACCCGTGGAGGATCTTGCGACGGTTGGTGGGAGACAGCCGGTCGAGTCCGGCCTTCGCGGCCATGAACGTGGCCCGGTCCCGGGCGTTCCACTCCCACTCCCGCTTGGCGAGGACGCGCATCGGGCCGTCGCCGTACAGGTCGTTGTTGACCGTGGTCTCGATCTGGAACACCTTGATGCCGGCGTCGCGGAGCACCTCGCCCTGACGCCAGTTGCGGGTGTGGAGCTCGGATTGCTCCTGGTCCATGAAGCTGCGTGACCGGCGCATGGTGTGGACGTTGTGGTGGTGGCGCAGCGCCTGGTACCCCGACAGTCCGGTCGCGGTGGACTTCCAACCGCCGTCCATCGACACGAGGTTGATGTTCACGTACACGATCAGGTCCGACTCGGCGGCCCGCCTGGAGATCTGCACCTCTTCGCCGTGTCGGGTGGTCCCGACGAGCGTCATCCCGTCGGGGTCCTCCGCGTCGTGGTTGTAGAGCTGACCCCGCGGCGCGAACGCGTCGTAGACGCGGTCTCCGACCGCGTGGCGCAGCTCGGCCTCGGTCATGCGTCGGTGCAGCGCCAGAGCGGCGATCAGGTGCACGTCGGTGACGCCGGCCTCGGCGGCCAGATCGAGCACGGCCTCGATGACCCGTTGGCGTATGTCGGGACGGCGCATCTGCGGAAGAGGCAGCGAGATGTCGTCGAAGGCGATCGTCAGGCGCATGTCGGCGAACAGCAGTGCGGACAGCGGCTCGGAGTCGATCGGGTTCTCGAGAGCGTGACGGATCGCCTCGTCCGGGTGGGAGAGGCCGGGCTGGGGCTCGGGCGGGTAGATGATCCGGCTGCGATCGGCCGGCAGCTTCTCGAGGCGGAGCTGCTCGCCGTGGTGGAACAGCACCGGTGGGGTGGAGCGGTCGACGTCGAGCACCAGTCCGGGCCTCGGCGTCGGACGGTCCTCCCTCCGCGTGGCGTGGGGCCGGGACGGTCGGTTGGTGGGTCGGGGGGCAGGCACGGGATGGTCCTCGGGCGGTCGTGATGTCGGGCGATCAGGCTGTCGTGGGCTCGGGTCGCAGGTCGAAGGCGATCTTGACGGCGCCGCGGCGGCCGGCGTCGGCGGCGTGGGCGATGGCGTCGTCGGCCCGCTCCAATGGGTAGGTCGCGGACACGAGTCGACCGAGGTCCGCCGAGCGGACCAGGTCGAACGCCAGGTCGAAGGTCCGTGCAGAGCTGCCGTCGGCGAGCCGTTCGGTCCCGTAGGCGTATGCGCCGACGAGCTCGATCTCGCGCTGCCACAGCGGCGTCAGGTCGACCCGGATGGCTCCGGGCATCCCGACCATCACGATGCGTCCGGTCGGGCGCGTGATCGCCAGGGCGGTCATCAGGCTCTCAGCCGAACCGACACAATCGACGGTGACGTCCGCCCCGCCCGTCAGCCGACCGGTGGACCCGCGTCCCAACAGGTGGGTTGCGGTGCGCCGTCGTACGGCCCTGAGGAGCTCGTCGGGCTCGCAGACCACTGTGGCGCCGAGCTCCCGTGCCAGGGAACGCTGGTGCGGGTGCTTCGCTCCGATCACGGTCGAGACATCCGGAGCGAAGCGGTCCAGGGCTGCCAGCGTCAGCAGTCCGAGCGTGCCGGCGCCGATCACCGCGACCGTGTCACCCGGGCACGCCCGGGCCCGCAGG
Organism: uncultured Aquihabitans sp.; assembly: GCA_964575165.1. Classification (GTDB taxonomy): domain Bacteria; phylum Actinomycetota; class Acidimicrobiia; order Acidimicrobiales; family Microtrichaceae; genus Dermatobacter. Next base: position 19,080 of record CAZNQK010000003.1, read on the forward strand.
GCGGCGTGCACAGCACATGCGGTCGGCTCGACGACCACGGCTGCCTCATCTGTCATGTCGTCGGGGACGTCGTGGATCTGACTGGGGTGGGCGACCATCCCCGTCGACCATCCGCCACCGGTGTCGCAGCAGAAACCGGTCTGGAGCCCTGCGTCGAGGTCGCCGTGCGCGATCAGCTCGCAGTTGCCCAGCCGGCCCTCGGCGCACGCGGTGCACGTGGGGGAGATGCCACGGGACGCACATCCCAGGACGGGTTCGACGACGACCCGCCGGGCGGCGTCATCGGTGTCGTGCGAGTCGGCAGTGGCGGCGACGACGTCGGCGACCACCTCGTGGCCGGGGACGAACGGGAACGACACGATCGGTTCGAACCATCGCGAGGAGCGTCCGTCGACGGTGGCCAGGTCCGATCCGCAGATCCCGGCCAGACGCGGTCTCAGCCGGACCCAGTCGAGACCCGGCAACGTGGGAGCGTAGTCGGTGACCAGCTCCAGTGGTCCGTACCGGGACCCGGCTCCGGGGCGGAGACCCGATGCCAGACGGGCGGCTCCGAAGCGCAGCGGATCGCGCTCGAACCGCAGGGCGCTCACCGGGGGAACGGAACGGGCGTTCACCGGCTCATCCGTTCCTCTGGGCGACGCGCTGGCGGATCCGGTCCGCCCGTTCGCGGAACGCCGGGGCGATCGGCAGCACCGGGTGGCGGAACGTCGATCCGAAGTCCTCTACCAACCATCCCCGCTTGCGGGCGATGGACGCCAGCCGCGGTTCGGGGTTGACCGCCACCGGGAACCCGACGGCCTCGAGCATCGGCAGATCCGAGGACGAGTCGGCGTAGGCGACGGCCTGACGGGGGTCGAGGTCGAGGTCGTGGCACAGGTCGACGATGATCCGGGCTCGGGCCTCGGCAGTCGGTGGCACCTCGTCGAGCTGGCCGGTGAGCACCTCGCGCCCGTTGAGGTCGACCCGGGTCCCGAGCCTGGCGCACACCACGTGGTCGAACAGCGGTCGGAGCGGTTCGATGACCACGTCGAGCGCTCCCGTGATCAGGACCGTGGTGTGACCGAGCTCGCGGTGGCGACGGACGCGCCGCACGGCATCGGGGAACGAACGTGTGAGCAGCAGGTCGCTGAAGTGCTCGAGGGCGTCGGTGCGCAGCTCGTCCAGCGGTGCCCCCTCGTAGCGACGGTAGAAGGCCCGGAGGAAGTCCGACCGGTCCCGGCGGTCCTGGGCGAGCAGCGACGGCGCCTCTGCGAGCGTTCGACCGATGAACCGGACGCGATCGGCGGTTCCCAGTCGACGGGTCGCCAGCCACGAGTACGAGGCCACGACGTTCGAGGCGATGATCGTGTTCTCGAGGTCGAACGCCGCGAGGTGCCGCTCAGGTGCCAGGACCTGGGAGCGGAGCCGGTCGGAGCGGGCCGTCGCAGAGCGCTTCGTCGGGCTGGAGCGGGCGCGACCGTGGGCCACGACCGACGGCAGATGGACCTCGGTGATGTAGCGGTCCCAGTCGATGACGCCAGGGTCGAGCCCGAACAGCTCACGGTCCGCGGGGCTGAGCCGGGACTCGAGGTCGAGCAGGTTGGACACGCCGTACACCGCCTCGCACTCGGTGTACGCCCCGTACAGCTCGACGTACGACAGCGCTCGTCGTGCCTGTTCCCGCTTCTCCTCGACCTCGGCGCCCCACTGCGCCGCTCGTCCGCGCAAGGGGATCGAGGCCACGACCTTCTCGGTCCGGTCGAGGATCGAAGTGGCCCGACGCAGCTGGCCCTCGACGCGCCCCCGTCCTGGGAACGACCAGGCCGGCACCACGATCGGCTGTCCGTCGCGGTCGTACAGCGGGTGTTCGGTGAACCACTCCCGGACACGGTCGACGAGCTGCTGGTAGCGCAGAGGGTTCACGTCCCCGGTGGCCACCTGGACGATGCGGGGGCCGGTGCTGTCGGACGTGTCGTCGGACTCGTGACCCGTTGCCCGCTCTGCTGCTGCCGCGACGATCGCGGCAACCACGACGTCGACCGGGATGACGTCGACGACGCCCTCGGGCACGCCGGGGAACTCCTTGAGCAGGCCCCGGGCGTAGCTGAGGATGATCGGCTCGGCCATCCGGAAGCCGCGGATCCAGCCGGGCCGCGGTTCGGCGATGGCGGATTCGATGATCGACGGTCGCACGATGGTGGACGGGATCCCCGGAGCGCCATCTGTCGGGCGGGCGGTCTGGGTGAGCGCGACCTCGCCGAGGGCCTTGGTGAAGGCGTAGGCGTCGGGCCAACCCACCGACGCCGCACGCGACCTACCGAACTGCACCATCCGGTCGTGCACCCAGTCGCGGCGGAGTCCCTCGGTCCGTTCGGCCAGCAGCGGGCCTCCGGCCGGTCCGAGCTCGTTGCGGGCCCGGGACCGGAACTCCTCGAGCCGTTCGGGCGTACGGCTCTCGGCGTCGACGTCGGATCGGGTCCGCCTGGCCGAGGTGACCTCGGCGCGCCAGTCCAGGTCGGCGAAGAACGGGTTGGCCGTCACCGGCTCCTCCGGTGCTGAGCCGCGCCGGTTCCCGGCCACATAGCAGGTGCTGACGGCCACGAGGTGCGGCGCAACGCCGAGGTCGTGCAGCGTCTCGGCGATGCGGACCGGGCCCATGAGGTTGATCTCGACGGCGCGGTCGAGCGGTGCGTCGAACGCCACCGTCGCAGCGGAGTGGATCACGACGTCCGCTGCCGCCAGCGCGGCACGGCCGTCCTCGTCGAGTCCGAGCCCATCGGATCCGACGTCGCCGCTGACCGCTCGCACCCGTGTGGACGCTGCGGCGAACCCGTCGGGTCCGAGCTCGTCGCGGAGGCGGTCGAAGCAGTCGTTGCGCAGGACCTCGCGCTCCAGCCGGCGCTGGGCGCTGGAGCGTCGACCGTCGCGGATCAAGAGCGTGAGGTCGACGTCCGGGACGCAGCGCAGCAGCCGTTCGACCAGCGCGGTGCCCACGAATCCGGTCGCGCCGGTCACGAACAGGCGCTTGCCGGCGAGGCCGTCGACGATCACGGTTGCTCTCCCTATCAGATCCGTCGGCCGCGGGCAGATCCGATGGGCGCGACAGCTCAGCGTCCGGTCTCGAAGCGGCTGCGTCGCTCGTGGCGTTCCAGAGCGAGGCCAACCAGCTCGTCGATCAGCTCGGAGTAGGTGAGCCCCGACGCCGCCCACAGCTTCGGGAACATCGAGATGGGTGTGAATCCCGGGAACGTGTTGATCTCGTTGACCAGCAACCGGGGCTCGATGATGCTCCCGTCGGTGCCCCTGCCGTCGTCGCCCGACGACAGGAACATGTCGACCCTCGCCAGGCCCTCGGCCCTCAACGCCCGGTAGGTGCGGATCGCCAGCTCCCTGACCTGCTCCGACAGCTCGTCTCCGATGTCGGCGGGGACGACGGTCTGCGCCGCGCCGTCGCTGTACTTGTCGTCGTAGTCGTAGAACTCGGCGGCCGGAACGATCTCGCCGACCACCGACGCCCTCGGCTCCAGGTTGCCGAGCACCCCGCACTCGAGCTCCCGCGCTCGGCCGTCGGCGCTCCCCACGTCCTGTTCGACGACGATCAGGTCGTCGTAACGGGCCGCCTCGGCGAGCGCCGCCCGTACGGACTCCTCGTCGTCGGCGCGGGACACGCCGATCGACGAGCCCATGTTGGCGGGCTTCACGAACACGACCGGACCGAGGTCGTCGAGCAGCCGCTTCTCGAGCCCGGGTTCCACCAGATCGCCTGCGACCAGGGAGCACCAGCGGGGCTGCGGGATGCCGTGGGCGTCGAGGACGGTCTTGGCCATCGCCTTGTCCATGGCTACCGCCGAGCCGAGGACCCCGGCGCCCACGTACGGCAGATCGGCCAGCTCCAGGAGGCCCTGGACCGTGCCGTCCTCGCCGTATGGTCCGTGCAGGACCGGGATGACGACCGTCGGGATGCCGGAGCGACCGTCGGGTCGGGCGAGTGCCATCGGGTCCGTGGCGGGTCCCGCGACGTCGACCGATTCCGGCAGCGCCCGACCTGAGCCCAGCAGCTCGGCCGCTGCCTCGGCGAACTGCCAGCGGCCCTCTCGGGTGATGCCGACGGGTACCACGTCGTAGCGGTCGGGGTCGATCGCTGCGAGCACGTGGGCGGCCGAGACCCGGCTCACGTCGTGCTCGGCCGAGCGGCCTCCGAACAGCACGACCAGTCGAACCCGTTGCGGAGAAGCGCTCACGGGTCGGAGTCTGTCACGGGGCCGGCGCCGCCAGCGCGTACCATGCGCGCCCGTGCAGATGGACGCTCGAGACCTGGCGGCCCGTCTCGGCGGGACGCTCCGACCTGCTCGGGGGACGCGGCCCGCTGGGGGAGGAGAGCCCGCCGGGGGAGGAGAGCCCGGTCGCACGTCGTCCGGTTCGCTGGTCGTCGACGGGCTGGCGATCGACTCCCGACTCGTCCGACCGGGTCAGATGTTCGCAGCGCTCCGGGCGGAACGGGACGGTCACGACTTCGTGGCCGCGGCGTTCGAGCGCGGCGCCGCGTTGGCGCTCGTGGATCGACGTGGCGGTGAGGGGTCGAGCGCTCCTTGGTCGGGCCCCGTGATCGAGGTCGTCTCGGTGCCCGATGCGCTGGCCGAGGTGGCGCGGATCGCGCGCGAGGCTTTGCCGGACCGCGTCGTCGGGGTGACGGGCTCTGTCGGCAAGACCACGACGAAGGACCTGTTGGCCAACGTCCTGGCACGGCGGTTCCGGACGGTGGCGTCGGAGCGGTCGTTCAACAACGAGCTCGGGGTCCCGATCACCCTGGCCAACGCGCCGGACGGCACCGAGGCGGCGGTCGTCGAGATGGGTGCCCGAGGGCACGGCCACATCCGCCACCTGTGCGAGTTGGCTCGTCCGACGGTCGGTGTCGTCACCGTCGTCGAAGGGGTCCACACCGAGGTGATGGGATCCATCGACCGGGTCGGGCTCGCAAAGCGGGAGCTGGTCGAGGACCTGCCCGCCGACGGAGCAGCCGTGCTCAACGCCGGAGATCCCAACGTCGCTGCGATGGCCGCGCACACGTCGGCCTCGGTCGTCATGTTCGGCGGGGAGGGAACGACCTTGGGCGATGTGCACGCTGCTGACGTCACGATCGACGACGGTCTGCGTGCCGGCTTCGTGCTGCACTCGCCGTGGGGCTCTGCGTCGGTGCACCTCGGTGTCCGGGGCGCGCACAACGTCACCAACGCGCTGGCGGCCGCGGCGACGGGACTCTGGCTCGGTGTCGACGTGGGCGAGGTCGCGGCCGGTCTGGCTGAACCCCCTGCCTCGCCCTGGCGGATGGAGCTGGTCGAGTCCGAGGCCGGCCTGCGGGTCCTGAACGACTCGTACAACGCGGGGCCGGCGTCGATGGCCGCCGCCCTGCGGGCGCTCGCAGCGCTACCTCTTCCGGACGGCGGTCGTCGGGTCGCCGTGCTCGGGATCATGGCCGAGCTCGGTGAGGAAGGACCCGACGCCCACCGGCACGTCGCCGCGTTGGCCGACGAGTTGGGCATCCACGTGCTGGCCGTGGGTTGCGACCTCTACGGAGTGCAGGATCGCGTACCTGGCGCCGACGCCGCGCTGGAGGTCGTGGAGTCGCTCGAGCTCGGGGGATCCGATGCCGTCCTGGTCAAGGGCAGCCGAGTCGCCGGTCTCGAACGTGTGGCGGCGGCGTTGACTCGTCCAGGTCGATCGTGAGTCCGAGGATCAGTGACACTGCTGCTCCGAACATCAGGACGGGGACGATGCCGATGGCGTCGATGATCGGTCCGGCGATCAACCCGCCGACAGGGACGAGTCCCGCCCACCCCATCATCCACAGGCCCATGACCCGGCCTCGCACCGAGTCGTGGACCCTGAGCTGCAAGGTGGTGGACAGCGCGGTGACCAGCACGAAGTAGGCGCCGCCGGTGACGAACACCGCCGGGAACGCGACCCAGCTCGACGTGGTCACGGTGAACAAGGCGAGAGCCCCGGCGAAGACGAACAGGCTCGTCGTCGACATGCGTGCGCGGTCCAGCTCGGAGAAGACGGTGCCCATGGAGACGGCGCCCAGGGCGGCGCCGAGTGCGAAGGACGCGAACAGCAGCGTGTAGGCGAGCCCGTCGATCCGGAACCGCTCCTCCGCGATCAGGGGCATCTGGTAGATGAAGACGAGCGAGCAGAGCGAGAAGACGGCGATCGTGATGAGCACCCGGGCGACGACCGGATCCCTGCGGGCCTCGGTCACCCCTTCCCGCAGCTGGCTCCACGCGGATGTCGATCCGTCGCCCTTCGGTGAGAAGTCCGCGTGGACGGTGGCCACCGCCCAGATCACGAACAGGTAGGTCAGGCCGTTCACGCCGAACACGAGCGACGGGCCGCCCAGCTGGGCGACGAGGCCGCCGAGGATCGGTCCGGCGACCCGGGCCGTGTTCATGGCAGCGGAGTTGAGCGCCACCGCTCCCTGGAGGTCCTCGCGACCCACGAGCTCGGGGAGCACGGCGCTGAACGTCGGCCCGTTGAGGGACGCGCCGACGCCGATCCCGAACACGATCAGCACCAGTGCGATGCGATTGGGCTGGTCGGACAGGGCGACGACGGCCAGCACCATCGAGAGCACGGTCTGGCTCATGGCGATGCCGATCATGAGGAGCCGGCGGTCGACCCGGTCGGCGATCGCGCCGCCGACGGGGGACAGGATCAGCATCGGCCCGAGCTGGGCGAACGTGATGACGCCGATGAACCACGCCTCGCCGGTCAGCCTGTAGGCCAGCACTCCCAGGGTGATGTTCTGCATCCAGGTCCCGATGTTGGATGCGAGGTTGCCGTACCAGACCCGGCGGAACGCCGGCTGGGCGAACGCCGAAGCCAGGGTTCCGGTTCCGCCCCGGCTGGCGCGGCCTGGGCGATCCTTCGTGTGTCGAACTATCTGCACGACGACAGGGTAGCAAGGCGGCCGTCGGGAGTGGGCGGGAGTCACCGACGGCGCCGCCTGGGCCAGACTGGTCGACGGTGGAGCGCGATCGGGACGGGCAACGGAACCACTACCAGGTGCTCGGTGTGGCGCCGACGGCGTCCACGGCGCAGATCCGCAGCTCCTACCGGCAGCTCGCCTACCTGCTGCACCCGGACCGACAGGCCGACGCCACCGATGCCGAGCGCCGCCTCGCCGAGCGCAGGATGCGTGAGGTCAACGTGGCCTGGACCACCCTGTCGGATGCGCCGAGGCGCGCCGAGTACGACGCGACCATCGCCCGGACCGCCGGACAGGGCGCCACGGTGGGGGGCGGATCAGGCCCGTCGGGCAGTCCGTGGGTGTCGGGTCGGTCGGGTCGATCCGGTACCGCCGCCGCCGCCGGCGCCCGGCCGGCCGGCGCCGGGGGCGAACGGGACCCCGGCGCGTGGTGGGACAGCGACGACCCCGACGCTGCACTGGCTCGTGCCCGGGCCTCGCAACTCGACGCGGATGACGCGACGGGTCTCGACGACGAGGTCGACGTGGGTCACCTGTGGTTGCTGCGTCGGGGTCCGGTCATCGCCATGGTGCTCGTCGCCCTGGTGATCTTCGTGCTGACCGCGTACGCAGGCAGGGGGGCGTCGGGTCCGACGGCGACGTCGGCGCCCCCGCCGATCGACCCGACCTCGGACTGCATCCGGGTCATGTCGGGCCAGATGGCGTACCGGGTCTCGTGCTCGAGCAACTACGACGCACGGATCGAGCGCAAGGAACCGGACGCGCGGGCCTGTGAACCCGACGGGTTCTCCTATGCCGTGGTCGGCAACGAGTCCTACTGCGTGAGCGGCCGGTAGTCGCCGTCCGCGCTCCGACGATCCTGGGCACGAGCGACAACTGGTCGGTCGGTGGCGCCCGAGATCCTTCGTCGCTCCGGTTCCGGACCGTGAGCCGCGTGGCCAGGACGCGCGTGGCTTGGTGAGGATCTGGGAACCGGTTCCGGTTCTGGACCACACTCGTCGGCGCATGGACTTCGACGACACTCCGGAGGAGCTGGCCCTGCGCGCCGAGGCGAGAGCCTGGCTCGATGCCAACGCCATCCGCTCGGACCCGGCGTCGCTCGACGACATCCGGACCTACCGGGCCCACACGATGGAGGAGGACGCCGCCCACGTCGCCGAGGCCCGCGAGTGGCAGCGTCGCAAGGCCGACGCCGGGTGGGCGGCTCCGTCGTGGCCGGCGGAGCTCGGCGGTCGTGGACTTCCGGGTCTGCTGTCCGGCATCTTCGCCGCCGAGGAGGCGGACTACGACGTCGCCGGCCGCATGTTCTCGGTCGGAACCGACATGGTGGGTCCGACGATCATCGAGTGGGGGACCGACGAGCAGCGTGGTCGGTACCTGCCGCGCATCCTGCGGGCCGACGACATCTGGTGCCAGCTGTTCAGCGAACCCGGCGCCGGATCGGACCTCGCGGCGGTCGCCACCCGGGCGATCCTCGACGGTGACGAATGGGTGGTGACCGGTCAGAAGGTGTGGACCACCGCTGCGCACTACAGCGACCTCGGTCTGATCCTCGCCCGGACCGACCCCGGTGTCCCCAAGCACCGAGGGATCACAGCTCTCGTCATCGACATGGGCGCGGCGGGCGTCGACGTCCGGCCGCTACGCCAGATCGACGGTGCCATCCACTTCAACGAGGTGTTCCTCGACGAGGTTCGGGTCCCGAGGGGCGACACGATCGGGCCGATCGGCGGTGGCTGGGGAGTGGCGATGACGATGCTCACCGCCGAGCGGGCCTCCATCGGCGGTGGGTCGATGTACACCGTCGACCAACTGATCCAGCTTGCCCGCGACATGGGCCGGGACCGGGACCCGTTGATCCGACAGCGTCTGGCCGACCTGTACACGCGGGACGAGATCCTCCGCTTCCTGGGCTACCGAATCCGCACCTCGGCGGCGCGTGGCCATGCCCCGGGCCCGGAGAGCTCGGTCATGAAGCTGGCGGTGTCGTCCCGCTACGAGAAGGGCGGTGACCTGATGCTCGACATCGAGGGAGCCGCCGCGACGCTGACCCACGACGACGCTCCGTACGGCGGGCGCTTCCAGGACCTGTTCATGGGTCAGTGGGCGCCACGCATCGGCGGCGGGACCGATCAGGTGCAGCGCAACATCATCGGCGAGCGGGTGCTCGGTCTACCCGGTGACGTCCGGGTCGACCGTGACGTGGCGTTCCGCGATCTGCCCCGAGGCTGAAGCATCGGCCGGAACCTCTTGAACTCGGGTCGTCTCGCGCCGCATGTCGGCGTCAGACGACCCGAGTTCGGCTCAGGTTGGCGGCGTCGGTGGGCGGCGTAGCATTCGACGGTGACCCAACAGGTGGACCTCGACCGGGCCGCAACCTCGCCGCTGCGTCCCGAGGCCCGCGCTGCGATGGAGCCGTTCCTCGCCGAGAGGTACGGGAACCCGAGCGCCGCTCACGCTCTCGGGCGCGACGCGGTGCGCGCCCTCGATGAGGCGCGCGAGGTGGTCTCCGACCTGCTCGGCTGCGCTCCGTCGGAGTTGGTGTTCACCTCGGGTGGCACGGAGTCCGACGTGCATGCCGTGTCGGGTGGGCTGCCGGTGCGCACCGGCCGGGTGCTGTGCTCCGCCGTCGAGCATCCGGCGGTGCTGCGGACCGTGCAGGCCATGGGCGGCTCCACTGTCCGGGTCGGAGCTGACGGGCGTGTCGACCTCGACGAACTGGCGCAGGCGCTGGCGTCGCCCGGTCCGTCGGAGGCGTCGGACGACGTCGGACCCGATCGAGTGTCGCTCGTGTCGGTCATGACTGCCAACAACGAGCTCGGCACGATCAACGACATCGACGCTGTCGCGGGTGTCCTGGCCGAGCACCCGACGAGAACCCCCACCGGCCACCGGGTCACCCTGCACACCGACGCCGTGCAGGCTGCGCCCTGGCTAGACGTCGCCCAGCTCACCGCCAGGGCCGACCTCGTCTCGATCTCGGCGCACAAGTTCGGTGGACCCAAGGGGGTCGGCGCGCTCGTGGTCCGCTCCGGTGCATCCCTTCGCCCGCTCCTCCCGGGTGGTGGGCAGGAGTGGGGCCTGCGCTCGGGAACCACGAACGTCGCCGGCGCGGTCGGTATGGCCGCCGCGTTCGCGGTCGCGGCAGGCGAGCGTGATGGCAACGGCGCTCGTGTCGCTGCCCTGCGCGACCGACTGGCTGGGCAGCTGTGCACGCTCGACGGCGTCCGTCGGAGCGTTCCCGCGGGTACTCCCGTCCTGCCCGGAACCCTCCACCTGATCGTCGACGGGGTCGACTCGGAGCCGCTGCTGTTCCTGCTCGACGAGTCCGGGGTCCTGGCCTCGGCGGCCTCCGCGTGCTCGTCAGGTGCTGCCGCCGCCTCCCACGTGCTCGAGGCCATCGGCATCGACCTCGCAGCAGGCGGTCCCCGGGCCGCTCTGCGGCTGTCGTTGGGTCACGACATCACCGAGGGCCAAGTGGAGGTCGCGGCCGGTGTCGTACGCGATCGCATCACCCGGCTGCGATCCGGTGCGGCCCTCGCCGGCGGTCGGACGTGACCGATCGGGTCATGGCCGCGATGTCGGGCGGCGTCGACTCGTCGGTCGCGGTCGCGCTCCTCCAGCGTGCTGGCCACGAGGTCGTCGGCGTCACCATGAGGTTGTGGGGCGGAGCGTCCGACACCGGATGCTGCTCGGCGTCCGAGGTCGCTGACGCCCGCCGAGCCGCCGCGAAGCTGGGCGTCGAGCACCACGTGTTCGACTTCTCCGACGAGTTCGACCGCCACGTCGTCGACCCGTACGTCGCCGACCACGCCGCTGGACGGACCCCGAATCCGTGCGTCGAGTGCAACCGGCACCTCAAGTTCGACCTGCTCCTGCGCCGGGCCGAGCTGCTGGGTTTCGTCGCGATCGCGACCGGTCACCATGCCCGGATAGTGGAGACACCGACCGGGGTGCGACGGATCGGACGGGGACGGGATCTCGCCAAGGACCAGAGCTACGTGCTGCACCCGATCGTCGATGCCGACCTCGGACGGGTGCTCCTTCCCATCGGCGGGCTCACCAAGGACGAGGTCCGGGCCGAGGCGGCGGCTCTCGGGCTGCGCACCGCGACCAAGCCCGACAGCCAGGACGTGTGCTTCATCACCCGCTCGGATGGTCGCGCCGCCTTCCTGCGGGAGCGCATCGACCTGCATCCGGCTGGGATCGTCGATGTCTCGGGGCGGTCGGTCGGCTCGACCGATGCGGTCGAGCTGGTGACGATCGGCCAGCGCAAGGGACTCGGTCTGGCCGGCGGTTCCGGCCGTCGGTTCGTGGTGGACGTCGACGTCGCCGAGCGTCGGGTCGTCGTCGGCGGCCGGGAGGACCTCCTGGTCGAGGAACTGGCGCTCGAGGCGGTCAGATGGGCTCCTGACCTGGATCCGGCGACGCTCGTCGGCGACGTGGTGCAACTGCAGTGCTCTGCGCACGGCCGGGTCGATGCGGCCGTCGTCGTCGAGGTGAGCGCGGGTCGCTCCGAGGTGGTGATGCGATGGCTCGAGCCGCGGCGCCGTGTGGCACGGGCGCAGTCGGTCGTGCTGTACGACGGCGACGGCGCGTCGGCCACGGTCCTCGCCGGCGGTCTCGCGACCTGACACGCCAGCAACCCCTGAACTCGGGTCATCTCGCGCCCCATGACGGTGTCAGGCGACCCGAGTTCGGAGGGGTGACGGGCGGTCAGGGGGTTCAGGTGCGACCGACCGCGATGCGGCGCTCCTCGGCAGCAGCGAGCATCTCTCCCGGCCGGGACGGGGCGACGAGCACCGACGTCGTCGTCGTCGGTTCGGCGACGCCGTCGCGTCGCGTCGTCGCCGGGACGAGCTCCACCGGCTCGGACAGGTCGGCCTGGAGGATCAGGCCGGCCGCGTTCGCGCTGAGGTCGAGCGCGTCCGTGTCGGCCGGCGCCGGGCCCAGCCTGATGATCGAGCTCCGCCGGAGCAGGATCGGCTCGGCCAGCGCCATCGGGTCGACGATCGTCAGGCCGGCCGGCACCAAGACGAGCCAGCGACGGGTCAGGCGGTCGAGCGCCCGGAAGCCGACCACCGCCAGCCCGACGCCGACCACCGCCATCACGCCACCGCCGACCCGCTGCCCGTCCGACAGCAGCACGATCGCGACGGGGACGGGGAGCGCGGTGCAGATCCACACCACCTGGATGGGGCCGAGGAGGAGCGGCATAGGTGGTCGCAGCGCGAGCCGTCGCTCGTCGCCGTAGGACGACCCGTTCACGAAGTCGTCTCCGACCTGGGCCGACATCGCCGTCACCGCGACGACCGCTGCGACCGCCATGCCCACCCAACCGAGTGCACCCGGAGGTTCGGTGATCGTCGCGATCACTCCGGCCACGAGAGGCAGGGGAACGACGATCCGCAGCACGGTCAGGGCGACGGGCAGCTGGACGAAGGAGGCGAAGAGGCCGACCGCCCACACCGCCCACGCCAGGATCACGGCTCCCGTCGTTCCGTGCGGTCCTGCTCCGGATCCGGAACCGCTGAGCGCGCCGTCGAGGGCGGCTCCGAGGGTGACGGGGAGGAGGACCCACAGGACGCGGGTCACCCAGGTGAGGGGGGAGGCGTGCACGGTCGTACAGACTTGCGCGGTTCGGAGACCCACCGCTAGCAACGGGGTCAGTGGCAGGTGCAGCCGATCTCGCCTTCGGCCTCGCAACCTCGGTGGGGCCCGTCCCGTTCTCGTCGGCCGACGAGGCGGTCGACTTCGTGCTGCGCACCCACCCCAGGTTCCCCACCGTTCCGGTCACCGTCGAGCCGGGAGCGTCCCTCCTGGCCCAGTCCGTGTTCGGCCTCGACGGGATCGAGCTCGTCGAGGACGGGGCGTCGTTGAGCCTCGAGGGCCCGTTGGTCTCTCCCGGCGCCGCTGCCGAGGCCGCGGGCCGACTCGAGCCGACCGGTCCGCTTCTTGCCGACACCGATGTGCCTGCGGTGGACGCGGCGCCGTTCGGAGCGATCACGGCCTTCGGTCGGGCCTACGGCTCACGCCTCGTCTGCGCGCGCTCCGCTGGAAAGAACGGACCTGCCGGTTCTGGTCCTCTGGCCGCGGCGATCCGGCTCCCGGTCCTCGGCCCGGTGACGCTCTCGTGCCACCTGCGTGCAGCGGGGGTGTCCGGCGATGACGCCGATGCCGTCGCAGCGGCAGCGACTGCTGCTCGATCGGTCGCAGCCCTGCGCGAGCTGCACAGTGCGGTCGACGATGGAACGACAGGTGCACGGCCAACGGCTCCGGGTTCCCGATCGCCGATCGCCGTAGTCCTCTCGGAGCCAGCGCTCGTCGGCTCCATGCACCCGACGCATCCGGTCCTGCCCGGTCAGGTGCGGACGATGCTGGATCCGGTGATCGACGCTCTCGACATGGCATCGGGTGTGGATCCGCTGCTCATCGGTGTCCACGTCCCCGGTCAGTGCGACTGGCCGACGGTGGTGGGTTCCGGAGTGTCGTACCTCTCCGTGCCGGTGGACCGGGCTGTGTCGGGTTGGGCGGCGCTCTTCGGCGATCTCCTTGAACGCGGCGGGCGGATCTGCTGGGGTGCGGTTCCGGTCGACCGCCCGATCGGCACGAGCGAGGCACCGCACTGGCGCCGCCTCCTCGGACTCTGGACCGCGCTCGTCGCCGACGGCGTCGACCCCATGCTCCTGCGGTTGCGTTCGACCTTCGCCCCGGCAGACGGGCTGGCCCGCTTCGATCCCGACTCCGCGGAGATGGTGATGGACCTGACGGCGGCCGTCGCCGAGAGGGTGGGGCACCAGGCAGTCGCGGCACGTCTCGCTCTGGGCGCCTGAGCCGTCTCATCGGAGCGCACGGGTAGGGTGCCGCCCGTGCCGGATCGAGACTCACCGCTTGCTGGCCCGGCTGCGGCCGATGCCTCGGCCGGATCCGATCCGGCCGGTCGGATCGATGAGCTGCGAGACCTGATCCGCACCCACAACCGCAGGTACTACGAGCTCGACGCCCCGACCCTCCCCGACGCCGACTTCGACGCGCTCATGCGTGAGCTCCAGCAGCTCGAAGCGCTCCACCCGGACCTCGTCACCCCCGACAGCCCCACCCGGCAGGTGGGTGGAGCGTCGTCGTCGCAGTTCGCGTCGGTGATCCATGCGGTGCGGATGATGAGCCTCGACAACGCCATGGACCGCGACGAGCTCCGGGCGTGGGGTGACCGCACGGCCCGTCGGCTCGAGTCGCTCGGCCTCGACACGGGACAGGGGAGCGCGGTCCGCTACGTGTGCGAGCTGAAGATCGACGGGCTCGCCATGTCGCTGCGCTATGAGGACGGCCGGCTCGTCCGCGCCGCGACCCGGGGTGACGGTCGCACCGGCGAGGACGTCACGGCCAACGTGACCACGATCGCTGCGATCCCCGACCGCCTGATCGGGGACGCGCCGAGGGTGCTCGAGGTGCGTGGCGAGGTGTACATGCCGATCGACGCGTTCCACCGCCTCCAGGAGCAGACGATCGCCGAGAACGAGGTCGCCGAGGCCGCGGGCCGCAAGGGTCGTCCGGTCCCGGTGAACCCCCGCAACGCCGGTGCAGGGTCGCTGCGCCAGAAGGACGCGTCGGTGACGGCGTCGCGTGGTCTGGCCTTCTGGAGCTACCAGCTCGGCGAGGTCGTCGGTGCCGACGCCCCGCCCACCCACGCGGGCTCGCTCGAGTGGATGACGGCGCTGGGCATGCCGGTCAACCCCGAGACCAAGGTCGTCGACTCGCTCGAGGAGGTGTACGGGTTCTGCGACCACTGGACCGAGCACCGCCACGACCTGCCCTACGAGATCGACGGCGTGGTGATCAAGATCGACGATCTCTCGATCCAACAGGCGCTCGGCTCGACGTCGAAGGCTCCGCGCTGGGCGATCGCCTTCAAGCTCCCGCCCGAGGAGCGCACGACGTTGCTGCGGGACATCCAGGTGTCGATCGGCCGGACCGGCAAGGCCACTCCGTTCGCCGTCCTCGAGCCGGTGTTCGTCGGCGGGTCGACGGTCGGTCTCGCCACTCTGCACAACGAGGACCAGGTCAAGGTCAAGGACGTCCGACCGGGTGACACCGTGATCGTGCGCAAGGCCGGTGACGTGATCCCAGAGGTCGTCGGGCCGGTCCTCGAGCTTCGTCCTGAGGGGCTCCCCGAGTGGACGTTCCCGACGGAGTGTCCGTCGTGCGGAGGTCCGCTCGTGCGCTCGGAGGGAGAGGCGCAGACCCGCTGCGTCAACCCCGACTGCCCGCAGAAGCGCCTGGCCCGCATCACGCACTTCGGTTCTCGGGGGGCGATGGACATCGAGGGCCTGGGCGAGCAGCAGGTCCAGCTGTTCCTCGACCTCGGCCTCCTGAGCGATGTGGCCGACATCTACTCGCTCGACTACGACCGCCTGCTGGAGCTGCCCCGGTACGGCGAGACGTCGGTCCGCAACCTGCGTGACGCTGTGGAGGCCTCCAAGGCGCGACCGCTCGCCAACCTGCTGTTCGGGCTCAACATCGTCGGTGTCGGGCAGGCCGTCGGTGAATCGCTCGCCGAGGGCCTCGGGAGCCTCGGGGCGATCATGGAGGCCTCGGTCGAGGACATCGCCGGGGTGGACGGAGTCGGCCCGGTCGTTGCTGCGTCCGTGCACGAGTTCTTCGCGGAGGCGGCGAACCGTGAGCTGATCGAGCGCCTCGTCGCTGCCGGCGTCAACGTCGAGGGGCCCGAACGCTCCGTGTTGCCCCAGACGTTGGCCGGACTGAGCGTCGTCGTCACCGGCACGGTTGCCGGGTTCTCCCGCGACGATGCCGAAGCTGCGATCAAGGCCCGGGGCGGCAGGTCGCCGGGGAGCGTGTCCAGGAAGACCTTCGCCGTCGTGGTCGGCGACGAACCGGGCACGTCGAAGGTCACCAAGGCCGAGTCGCTGGGAGTGCCGATGGTCCCGGCCGAGAGCTTCGCCGAGTTGTTGGAGACCGGCGCCGTTCCCGGCGCCGCGTCAGGAGCCGAGCAGGAGGCAGAGTGAGCACGTCAGCGGTGATCTTCGACTTCGGTGGTGTCTTCATCGACTCGCCGTTCGCTGCTGTCGCGGCAGCGGCGACCCGTCACGGCATCGATCCCGAGCGGCTCGTCGAGGTGGTCTTCGGGTCCTACGAGGCCGACACCGACCATCCGTGGCACCGCCTGGAACGCGGTGAGATCACGGTCCTGGAAGCCAGGGACGAGATCCTCGCTCTGTCGACGGCCGACGGCGGGACCGAGATCGACCCGTTCGTCGTGCTGGCCGAGATCTCCGGCGGCGACATCCGCCACGAGGTCGTCGCCAGGTGCCGCTCCTACCGGACCGCGGGCCTGCGCACCGGGTTGCTGACCAACAACGCGAAGGAGTTCGAGGAGTTCTGGCGTCCTCTCCTGCCCTTCGACGAGCTCTTCGACGACATCGTGGACTCGTCCTTCGTCGGCATGCGCAAGCCCGATCCGCGCATCTACGAGCTGTCCCTGGAGCGTCTCGGGGTGACCGCTTCCGAGGCGGTGTTCATCGACGACGCACCCGGCAACGTGGCCGGAGCCCGTGCCGTGGGGATCCGATCGGTGCTCATCGGCCACGAGCGTGACGACGTCGTCGCCGCCCTCGCGGAGCTCGATGTGCTCGTCAGGGCATGATCAGGTCACGTCGAAGCACCAGTTGACCGGCTTGGCGGTGTTCTGGCCATCGGTGGCCTTCCAGACCATGGCTGTCATGCAGTTGCGGCCGCTCGGCAGCTCCGTGACCGGCCGGCCCTCTCCGGGTGTGAACTGCACGAGGCCCGTGCCGGTCTGGCGGACCAGGCCGTCGGTGCCCTCGCTGATCTCGTTGCCGTCCACGATCAGGTAGGCGTCGTATCCCTGGGCCACGTCGATGCCGACGGTCGACTGGGCGAGGATCTCGCTCCCCGACGCGGGGATGAGCCGCTCGACCGATTCCGGCAGGGTCTCTGAGGCGCGGTCCCCGCCGGTCGACGCGACCATCACGGCGCTCACGATCCCGGCCACGGCGACGAGCACCAGGAGCGCCATGATCGTGTAGGCCCAGCGGTCCGAGAGCTCCCGCCGGGCGCGGAGTGGTCCGCTGCTCTCTCCGGTCCGGCTCTCTTCTCCGGGATCCTCGCCGGCACTCGGGTCGTCAGTCATCACCCGGAGGTTCTACCCGTCCCCGGCCCTCCATGGGGAGCCCCGGGTCGGGCGGTACGATCTGGATGTCGTGGCGACTCCTTCGAAGAGCAACCAGCTCACCGGCGCGGAGATCGGACGCGAGCTGGGCGGGCGCTACCGCCTCGTCGCGCCGATCGGCGTCGGGACCTCTGCGCGCGTCTTCCTGGCGGTCGACACCCAGCTCCGACGGCGGGTGGCGATCAAGCTGCTGCACGCCGCCCTGGCGGTCGACGACGCCTTCCTGCGTCGATTCCGGGCCGAGGCCCGTGCCGCCGGGGCTCTCAGCCACCCCAACATCGTGGCCGTGTACGACTGGGGTGAGGACGACTCCGATGGCGTCGTCGTGCCGTACATCGTGACCGAGTACCTCGGTGGGGGGAGTCTCCGGCGGATCCTGGATCGGGGCCGTCCCCTGAGCCCGAGCCAAGCCCTGATGATCGGCTTGGACACCGCCCAGGCGTTGGGTCACGCGCACCGTCGAGGGCTGATCCACCGGGACGTGAAGCCTGCCAACCTCCTGTTCGACACCGATGGTCGTCTTCGCCTCGCCGATTTCGGTCTCGCCCGGGCGCTTGCCGAGGCCGCGTGGACCGAGCCCATGGGCACGATGCTCGGGACGGCCCGGTACGCGTCGCCGGAACAGGCGATGGGTCGGCGGCTCGACGGTCGCTCCGACGTGTACAGCCTCGCGCTGGTCCTGGTCGAGTGCGTCACCGGTCAGGTCCCGTTCGCTGCCGACACGACCACGGCCACGCTGGCTCTCCGGACCCAGGGCGACCTCGAGGTCCCCGCGGAGCTCGCTGCGCTGCGGACGACCCTCGAGCGTGCCGGTCGGCTCGACCCGTCCGAACGGCCTGACGCGGACGAGCTCGAGATCTCTCTCCGGGCCGCTGCCGAGTCGCTGCCGCGCCCTGATCCGCTGCCGCTCGTGGCGACCTTGGCCGAGGCCGAGATCACCGCCGAGCTCCGCCTGGTCGAGGGGATCGGGGGGCTGGGGGCGGCTGCGGTGCTGTCCGATCCGGGTCTCGATCCGGTCACGACCGACGGTTCGGCCCCGGCGCAGGCGGACACGCTTGGCCGGGATCCCGTCGCTCCTGTCGGGGGGACTCCCACCGATGAGGTCGCTCAGGACGCCGGTGCCTCCGAGGGGGCTCGGAGCGGCACGGTCGACGAGGTCGACGTCGCCGAGGGCGATGCCGGTGAGGTCGACGTCGCGGAGGGTGGAGCCGCCGATGGTGGAGCCGCGGAGGGTGGAGCCGATGAGGGCGATGCCGTCGCGATCCTCGAACGCACGCCGATCGTGGTGGCCGAGGAGCACCACCTGCTCGCTGCGTCGCGTCCGGTGTCGTTCGGGCGGGTCGAGCCGTTCGTTCCCGCCGGAACCGGGGATCCGACCGGGGCCGGCGACGACGATCCGCGACCCGCTCCGCTCCTGCCTCCCGGTCAGGCTCGGACCTCCGGCTCCTCCAGGTTCCCGGGACGGTTGCTGGCCGCCCTCGCGGTCCTCGCCGTCGCCGGTGTCGCGACGTGGTGGTTCCTGATCCGCGTCCCGGCCCACGACGTCCCCGATCTGGTGGGCTCGGACGTGGCCGAGTCGCGTGCCGTGGCACGCCAGAACGGCTGGAAGCTCGACGACGACACCGTCGTGCGGCGTGACGGCACCCGTTCCGGCGAGGTCGTCGAGCAGGATCCCGTTGCGGGTGGGTCGCTGCCCGAGGGTGAGACGCTCAACGTGACCGTGTCGCTGGGGCCGACCCTGGTCGCAGTGCCCGAGGTGGCCGGCAGGACCCTCGCTGACGCCACGGCGGCGATCGAGGCGGTGGGCCTCCGGGTCGGTCAGCAGACCACGGCGCTCGACGAGGGAGTCCCGGCAGGATCGGTCGTCTCCGCCGGCCCAGCGCCGGGACAGGAGGCTCCCGCCGGTGACGGCACCGTTCCCAAGGGAACCGAGCTGGCCCTGGTCGTGTCGAGCGGACCCGCGCCCCGTGCGGTTCCCGATGGACTGGGCGGACTCACGATCGCCGAGGCGAAGGAACGGCTGGCTGCTGTCCAGCTCAAGGCGCAGGTCACCGAGGAGTGGAACGAGACGTTCCCGGCGGGGATCGTCCTCTCGATGGCGACGCCGCCGGGGACGGAGGTCCCGAGGGACACGGCGATCGGCCTGACGGTCTCCAGAGGTCCCGCACCGATCCCGGTGCCCAACGTCACCGGAATGGTCGGGACCGCTGCGGCCGCGCAGCTCCAGGCCGCAGGGTTCGGCGTGTCGGGGATCGAGGGGTCACCGTCGAGCGCGGTGCTGGCCACCGACCCCCCTGCGGGCGAGACTCATCCGCGCGGCACTCCGGTCCGGATCTTCACGCGACGTTGACCCGCCCGAGGCGCTGCCCGTGACGCTGGCTGGCGACCGGGCCCCTGATGGAGGCGTGCGTAGACGACCTCCGCTCTGTGTGACGCGGATCGTCAGCATCTCGACATCTGGTCGAAATCCACCACTTGGCGCGTTCGGGCGTTTACGTTGAGCGCAAGACGTCGGATCCGTTGGGGTGGTCAGCCGTGAGTGGTGTTCCCCAGCCGCCACGAGTGGCGGCCACCCCAACCGATCCGACGTCACGCGTCCGGGCCGCCTCGAGCCCAGGCCTGTCGAGCCCCGATCTGGCGGTCGCTGCCCGGAGGTAGCGTCGGTGCCTCATGGCCCCCGCTGCCCACCGTCCCTCCGTCGGTCCCGGCGGCGAACCCGAGCGGGACACCCACGATCCGATCACCGATGTCGCGGTCGAGGCGCCGGGCGTAGACGAGGAGGCGGTCGTCCCGTGGTCGATGCTGCTGCGTCGCTCGTTCAGCCGGGGTGCATCTGACGAGAGGCGCGACGGGAGCCGGAACGCATGGCTCGTCACCTGGACGGTGCTGTTCGGGGCGTTCTGGGTCTCGAGCACGATCACGATCCTCGCAGTCAGCCGACCGGCCATCGCAGCTGACCTCGGGGCGTCGGTGGAGTCGCTCGTCTGGCTGATCTCGGGTCCGACGATCGCGGTGGCCCTCACCGGCACCACAGCCGGGAAGCTGGGCGACCTGCACGGTCACCGGCGCGTCTACCTGATCGGCATGTCGGGGGCGACCGCCTTCGTGGCACTAACCGCGCTGGCGTGGTCGGGGCCGTCGCTCATCGCGTTCCGCGTCCTCGGTGCGACGATCGGTGCGGCGACCGGACCCAGCTCTCTGGCCCTGATCAACCGGATGTTCCCACCCGATCGGCGCTCCCGTGCCCTCGGCTTCTGGTCGCTCGTGGTGGCGGGCGGACCCGTCGTCGGACTGGTCGCCGGCGGCCCGCTCGTCGACGCGTTCGGCTGGCGGGTCATCTTCGCCGTCCAGGCGCCGTTGCTCGCCGTGGCGACTGTCGTCGCCTGGATCGTGCTGCCCGAGACGGAGCGCCGCGACGGCGTCCACTTCGATCTGCGTGGCCAGCTGTGGCTGGCCCTCACGCTCGCTGGACTGCTGTTCGGGATCGACCGGGCAGCCGCGTGGGGCATTGCGAACCCCTGGGTGCTGGGCTCCTTCCTGCTCGTGCCTGTCGGCCTCGCGCTCTTCGTGCGGGTCGAGCGCCGTGTAGCGCACCCGCTGATCCCGTTGCAGTGGTTCCGCCGCCGCAGCTTCGCCGTGCCGGTCGGGTCGTCCTTCTTCATGCAGTTCGGCTACATGGGTGGGTTCATCCTGACACCCCTGCTGCTCGAGGAGGTCAGAGGACTCGATGCCGGAGTCGTCGCTCTGATCATGGTGCCGAGACCGCTCACGTTCGCGATCGCAGGTCCGCTCGCGGGATTCCTCGTCGGGCGGGTGTCGACCCGTTCGACGATCGTGGCCGGCAGCGTGTCGTTGACGGTGTCGATGGCGTTGTTCGCCCTCATAGCGCAGGATCCGACGACCGCCCTGGTGGTTGCAGCGCTCACGTTGTCGGGCATCGGCGTCGGAGCCGCTCAGCCGGCGATCGCGTCGTCGGTGGCCAATTCGGTCGACAACCGTGACCTGGGCATCGCGGGGGCGACGCAGCAGCTCGTCTCGCAGGTCGGCACGACCCTCGGCATGAACGTCCTCGGGGCGGTGGAGCTCGTGACGAGGGACGCCGCATCGCCGGGGTCCTCTTACGCTCTCGCTTACGGGGTCGGGGCGGTGGTGACCGGTGTCGGCGTCGTGCTGTCGTTGTGGATGCCCCGGATGGACGCGACGAGGGCCCGCGCCTGACGGGCGGGCCCTCGTTCGAGGTTGCTCGGGATCAGGTGATCCGGGCTGCTACTCGGTGATCTCCTGGATCCGCTCGGCGACCTTGGCTGCGTTCTCGTCGATCGCGCCGCTCTGCTGCATCGCCATGAGCTTGGTCATGTCGCCCTGCACCTTGACCTTGCCGGCCATGAACGCCTGCATCCCGGCCTGCGGGTTGCCCTCGACGATGATCGCCATGGCCGTCACGTAGTCCAACGTCACGGTGAGGTCGGGGTTCTCGAGGTGGCCGAGATCCATCTTGAGGTCACCTTCGGTGGTGTCCATGTGGGCCTCGATCGTGCCGTCGCCGAACGGCACCTCGGTGACGATCTGGTTCATCCGCACGGAGTGTGCCGGTGCCGCCGCGGCGGCCTCCTCGCCGAACTCCTCGCGGATCTTCTTGGCCTCGTTGATCCACTCCTCGGAGAGGAACTTGTACTTGGGCACGATGGCCCCCCTTCATCCGTCTCGACCCGACCGGACGCACCCGGTCCCGAGGGAACGGAATGCGACCGCACATCGCCGGTGACCGCCCGCCGCGGGCGGCGAGCGCGTACCGTAGTGGGTGGCGTCGCTGTTGCACACCCTTCGGGTCGTGGCCGTCCGTCACCTGAGACGGTTGACCGGATGGGATTCGGGAGCGATCGACTCCGATCGAGGTGGCGGTACGTTTGGCGGGACCCGACCAGGAGCACCACGCAGCGTGTCCGATCCACACCCTCCGTATCCCCAGGGCCCACCGCCCGACGCCTGGGCGCCACCGTCGGCCCCGCCGCCCGGTGCCTGGGCGCCGCCGCCCGCCGGGTGGACACCGCCGTACGTACCGCAACAGCAGCCGGCCGACCGGCAACTGCGTGATCCGAAACGACCCGGGATGGGGCGGGGTGCCAAGGTCGCCATCGCCGTTCTCGTCGTGGCGATCGTCGGTCTCGCGCTCGTCGGCGTCGTCGTCTCGGTGGGTGGGGACGACTCGGCGACCGTCGAGGCAGGCCCGAGTCCGGCGTTGTCGGCGGACGAGCAGCGCACCGTGCGGCCCGAGGCAACGCCGGCCGCGGCCTCGAGGCTCCAGGTCGAGGGGAGCTCGGAAGGCCCTGACGGCGAGGCGATGCGCGTCGCCATCGCGGATGTGGATGCCTTCTGGTCCCGGACGTTCGAGCGGACTTTCGACGCCGACTACGAGACGGTCTCCGGAGGTTTCTACGCGGTCACGGACTCCGACTCGAGCGTGCCGTGCACAGACGACCCGTCGCAGGTGGAGGGCAACGCCTTCTACTGCCCGACGGAGGACGTGGTGGCCTGGGACGCCGACGGACTGATCCCCCACATGGTGGACAACTACGGGCCTCTCGGCTTGGGCCTCGTGATCGCCCACGAGTGGGGCCACGCTGTGCAGATGCGCGCGGGGGAGTCGGAGCAGACCCCGGTCCTCGTGCTGGAGCAGCAGGCCGACTGCTATGCGGGGGCGTGGGTCGCTGACGTGCGCTCCGGCGGATCGAAGCGGTGGTTCGTCGTCGACGACCGGACGCTCGACCTGGCTCTGGCCGGTTTCCTCGAACTGCGTGACACGCCGGGGATGACCAGGCAGGACGCCGGCGCCCACGGGACCGCGTTCGACCGCATGAGGGCGTTTCAGGAGGGCATGGACGACGGAGCAGGCGCCTGCGGCTACACGGCGGACGCCCTGGCGCCACGTCTCGTCGACATCCCCTTCCTCAACTCGGCCGACTACAGCTCGGGCGGCAACCTGCCCCTCCAGGATTCGTTCGATCTCACCGCCGCCGATCTGGAGGACTTCTGGAGTGCCGCCTGGAGCGAGGTCGGAGGGCGCGGGTCGTTCGACCCGCCGGAGCTCGAGGTGTTCACGGACGGGCAGGCGCCGTCGTGCGACGACCGGATCGGCCTCTCGGGCGAGGTGTTCTACTGCCCGTCGGGCAACCGACTCGCCGTCCAGGAGGACGGCGTGGTGGCGAAGCTGCACGGGACGATCGGGGACTTCGCTCTCGGAGAGGTTCTGGGTTCCGCGTACTCCTTGGCGGCGATGCACCAGCTCGACGCGCTCGCGGGTCCCCGAGCGGCGGTGATCCGCAGGGCGGACTGCCTCGCAGGTGCGTGGTCGGCATCGGTGTTCTCGGGGAATCGTCCCTCCGCCTCGCTCCAGCTCTCGCCTGGTGACCTGGACGAGGCCGTCGCCGCGTTGCTGGCCACAGCGGTCAACGGCAAGGCCTCGGCGACCGGGAGCGGGTCGGATCGGGTCGCGGCCTATCGTGACGGGTTCATGAACGGATCCGAGGCCTGTCTGGGCTGACGGTCCACGAACCTGGAGGTCACCGGCATGAGCGAGTACCCGATCATCCCCGGAGCGGAGCCGTTCAGCTCGTCCGGCGGTCCGGTGGGCGTGCTCGTCCTGCACGGCTTCACCGGCAACCCCAGCTCGATGCGGCCGCTCGCCGAGGCGTTCGCCGCAGCGGGTCACACGGTCGAGCTGCCACGCCTGCCCGGACACGGCACGACCGTCGAGGACATGCTCACCACCACCTGGTCCGACTGGTCCGCTGCGGCCGAGGAGGCCCTGATCGATCTCCGGTCACGCACGGAGAAGGTCGTCGTCTCCGGATTGTCGATGGGTGGGTCGCTCACGTGCTGGCTCGCCACCCGTCACCCCGAGCTGGCGGGGATCATCTGCGTCAACCCGGCGGTGGCCCCCCAGCCCGACATGCTGGCCGTGGTGACCGAGCTGATCGCCGCCGGTCAGACCACGATGGACGGGATCGGCTCCGATGTCGCTGATCCCGACGTGGTCGAGTCGGCCTACGAACAGACGCCGCTGCCGCCGCTCGTGAGCATGTTCGAGGTGTCCGAGGGGATCGTGGCGGAGCTCGGCAGCATCGAGTGCCCACTCCTTCTCTTCACCAGCCCCCAGGACCACGTCGTGCCGCCCGCCGACAGCGACCTTCTGGCCGGCGCGGTGTCGGGTCCCGTCGAGCGGGTGAGCTGTGATCGGAGCTTCCACGTCGCGACGATCGACCTCGACAAGGACCTGATCATCGAGCGGTCCCTGGAGTTCGTCGCCCGCGTCACCGCCTGAGCAACCGACGTTCTGTGTGTATCTCACGTCGCCAGGCGACGTGAGATACACACAGAATCCGGAGAGGGACGGGTTCCTGCACGCGCAGAGAGCTGGTGCGGTCGCACCAGCTCTCGACGGACGTTCTATGTGATGCCCCGTGAGGGGCGACGATCAGGCCTGAGCCGTGCGACGACGGGCCACCAGGATGGCAGCACCGGCGACGATGGCGACCCCACCGATCATCGACAGGACGAGCACGTCGCTGCCCGTGAAGGCGAGAGACGAGGCAGGAGCCTCGGCGGTCGCAGCCTCGGCCGACGCACCTGCGGACGCGGCGCCCGCAGAGGCCGGCGACTTGGAGAGGTCGGCGTTGCTCACTTCAGAGTACGTCTCCGAACCCGAGGCCGGGTAGTTCGTGTTGTCGTCCTGCGCACCGGCGATGCCGGACAACGCGAAGACCGATCCCAGGAGAGCGGAAACCACCAGCAGTAGTCGAATACTTTTTCGCATGACATCACCCTAGCAGTGCGCCGACGGGACATCAGCCATGCCGTTGTACCCAATTGCTGGTGCCGCTGATAGGCCGTTCGGCCCAGGGTCTCGACGGCCGAACAGGCCTCAGTCGCCCTCGGCGTCGAGTCGCACCGTGTGGGGGGTGTTGTCGAGCCACGTCTCCGGGCTCGTGTCGCCAACCGGACCGGCGAACCACTTGGTGGCTGGGACCCGGCCGGAGGCGAGGACCTGGATCGCGGGCAGGGCGTCGGGCACGTCGAACTCGAAGGTGATGGTGGTGCTGTCGCCCCGCAGCAGGCTCACCTTGGTCACCAGCGAACGGCTCGGTCCGTCCTCACCGCTGCGGAACAGCTCGGCTCCAGAGGTCGTCGGTGAGGTGGCGGTCCTGGGGATCGTCAACTGCACCATTCCGAGGTACTGGCCGGGTTGGGCGTCGAGTCCCGGGTAGGGGCCCTGGACGTAGCGTGGGAGGCCACGTGCCGGTGTGTCGTTCGTGATCTGCACCTCGACCGACACGTGCGTCCGGCCGTCCTGAGGAGTCCAGGTCATGTCGGACCTGACCTTGAGGAACTGGTCGAGCTTGTTCCCTCCGGTGTTCATCACCGACAGGAGCATGTCGTCCTGGAGGACGATGCCCGAGGTTCCGAGTGCCTCCCATCCGGCCTGCTGGACCGGATCGGAGGACCACATCATCAGGTGCCGGCCACGACCCGACGACTGCAACGCCCGGAGAAGCCGGCCGGGGGTGTAGGCGCGGTCGTTGAGGGCGGAGAACACGGCTTGGCCCACGCCTGAGAGGCGGTCACGGCGTTCGTCCTTCTCGGAGTCGAAGGAGATGTACTGCTGGAGCAGCAGGTCCTTGACGACGCTCTTGGCCGACACGGTGGACACCGTTCCGTCGGGATCCGTCACCTCGACGGGGCCGGTCAGCTCGAGAAGGCGCTTGAGGCCGACCACGTCGAGGGCGATCACCCCGTCCACCGGTGGGTGGCCGGAGGCCTCCCACATCTCGGAGGCCATCCTCGCGCTCTCCTCGAACCTCGGAGTGGGGTTGAGGTTCCGCCACTCGGTCGCGGGCGACAACCAGTCCCAGAGCGCGGCAACGTCCGGGTCGACGGTGGCCCCGGGCGAGTCGAGCACCATCTCGGCCGTCGGCTCCAGTGGCGACAGCGTGAACCGCCCCTCCTCCACGGTGAGCTCACCGGCCTGGAGGAACATGCCGGAGCCGGCGCGCATCTCGGCGTTGTTCGCGGCGAGAACTAGGTACCGGGTCGGTCCGGTCATGAAAACGTCGACGCCGGTGACGGCGGCCTGTGCCCTTCCAAGGGTGTCGCGGAGCTGGTCCTGCTCGTTCACGAACCGCTGCCGGGCATCGGCGAGCCGTCCGAACAGACCCTCGTCCGGTCCCAGGTCGAGCCCGTCGACGTCGTTCGAGAACTGATCGAGGGCCGCCTTGGTCCGGCGGCCCGCATCGAGTCGCTCGGCGGCGGTCTGCGGAGTCGTGGCAGCGATCTCCGACATCTCGGCGAAGCTGGTCCGGGCGCTCGAGGTGGTGGTGGCGGCGGCATCGCTCATCGCCGCCACCGAGCGGATCTGACGACCGATCACCGGTAGCACCCTCAGGGGAGCCACGATCGGTGAGGTGGTGGCGCTGTGGGCGGAGCGGAACGCATCCGTAGCGTCGGCCAGGTCGAGGTCCACCTGGTTCGACTGGGGGCTGTCGGGGACGCTGACCGAGTCGACGAACGACACCAGGCTCCCGGTCGAGATCTCGCGCACCCGTGCCATGGCGTCGATCCCGCGGCTGGCCGACGATGCTCCCGAGATCAACAGGATCCCTGCGATGACGAGCCAGATGACGACCGCGGCGACCACCAGCGAGATCACCAACCCGCGCCGACGGGGCCGCTGTTGATCCTCGGCCTCCGCGGGAGGAGCCACCCCTGCGTGCCCGTTCGGGCTGGGGTCGGTGTCGTCGCGACCGGAGGGCGGCTCCGGTCCGGCGTCGGGCTGATCGGATTCGTCCGGCACGACGGAACACGCTATCGGCGCCGTCGTCGAATCGGCCGCCAACCGGTCATCGTGTCCACGGAGGATGATCGGGCCCTCGGGAGTCGTCGGTAGTGTCTGGCCCCGATGGAGCCCCGCATCACCACCGACGACGTCGCGAAGGTGGCCCGACTGGCCCGCCTCCGACTCACCGAGGACGAGCTCGACCGCTTCACCCACCAGCTCTCCGACATCCTCGACCACGCCGCCGACATCGAGTCCCTCGACCTCGACGGGGTCGATCCGATGGCGCAGCCGGTTCCGCTCACGAACGTGCTGCGTGCCGACGTCGCGGTGGAGGCGCTGGATCGCGACGAGGTGCTCGCGTCGGCGCCGGCCGCTGAGGACGGCCGGTTCCGGGTCCCGCCGGTCCTCGGGGAGGCACCGTGAACGTCCGGTCCGTGGTGGAGATCGCCACGGCGGTCCGCTCCGGTGAGCTGAGCGCGCTCGCGGTCCTCGACGCCCATCTCGAGCAGGTCGCACTCCGGGAATCGGACATCCACGCCTTCAACCTCCTCGACGAGTCCTCCGCCCGGGAGCAGGCTCGAGCGGTCGATCGGCGCGTCGCCGGCGGCGAGGATCCCGGAGCGTTGGCCGGGGTGCCGGTCGCGCTCAAGGACAACCTCTGCACCCGCGGCGTGGCGACGACCTGCTCGTCGAGGATCCTCGAAGGGTGGATCCCGCCGTACGACGCCACCGTGGTGTCCAGGCTCTCCGCTGCGGGAGCGGTGGCTGTCGGCAAGACGAACCTCGACGAGTTCGCCATGGGCTCGTCGACCGAGAACTCGGCGTTCGGCCCCACCCGCAACCCCCACGACCTGTCCCGGGTGCCGGGCGGCTCGTCCGGAGGGTCGGCTGCGGCCGTGGCTGCCGGTTTCGTACCGCTGTCGCTCGGCTCCGACACCGGCGGGTCGATCCGACAGCCGGCGGCGCTGTGCGGCGTCGTCGGGGTCAAGCCAACCTACGGGACGGTGTCCAGACTCGGTCTGGTGGCTTTCGGTTCCTCGCTCGACCAGATCGGTCCCTTCGCGACGACCGTGGCCGATGCGGCTCTCGTGCTCGAGGTGATCGGCGGCCACGACCCCGGTGACTCGACGTCGCTACCTCGACCGTTCCCGAACGTGTCGGAGCACCTCGACGACGGGGTAGACGGGCTCCGGGTCGGGATCGTCACCGAGATGATGGGGGAGGGGATCGCGCCCGACGTCGCTGCCCGGGTGCGGGCGGCGGCTGAGGCGCTCGCTGCCGCGGGCGCAACCGTTGACGACGTGTCGATCCCGGCGGTGACCTACGGGCTGTCCGCCTACTACCTGGTGGCCCCGGCCGAGGCCAGCTCGAACCTGGCTCGCTACGACGGAGTCCGCTACGGGCTGCGGGTCGAGGCTCCCACCACCGGCGAGATGATGGAGGCCACCCGGACCGCCGGTTTCGGCGACGAGGTCAAGCGGCGCATCATGCTGGGCACGTACGCCCTGTCCGCCGGCTACTACGACGCCTTCTACGGGAAGGCGCTCAGGGTTCGGACGTTGATCCGCAACGACTTCGACACCGCCTACGAACGCGTCGACGTGCTGATCTCGCCGACATCGCCGACCACGGCGTTCCGCTTCGGTGACAAGACCGCCGATCCGCTGTCGATGTACCTGAACGACGTGTGCACGATCCCGAGCAACCTGGCGGGCCATCCGGCGATGTCGGTGCCGTTCGGCGTGGGCGACGACGGACTGCCCGTCGGCGTCCAGATCCTTGCCCCGGCATTGGGTGAGGCGACCATGTTCCGGACCGCAGCGGTGCTCGAGGCGGCGGCCTCGGGGTCGGGTTCGGTTGCCGGGCCCGGTGCGGGAGTCGACGAGGAGGCGGAGCGATGACCGGCTTCGACCACGACTCCTGGGAGATCGTGATCGGCCTCGAGGTCCACGCCGAGCTGATCACCCGCACGAAGCTGTTCGCACCGTCGCTCAACGAGTTCGGCGGCGAGCCCAACACCCACATCGATCCGCTGACGCTCGGGCTACCCGGGTCGTTGCCGGTGCTCAACGAGCAGGCGGTCGAGCTCGCGATCCGGGTCGGTCTCGCCCTCAACTGCACAGTGCAGCGCTCGGTGTTCGCCCGGAAGAACTACTTCTACCCGGACCAGCCGAAGAACTACCAGATCTCCCAGTACGAGCTGCCGATCAACGCAGAGGGCTGGCTGGAGCTGCCCTCTGGCATGCGGGTGGGCATCGAGCGGGCTCACCTCGAGGAGGACACCGGCAAGTCGACCCACGTCGGCGGTGGTGGACGGATCCACGACGCCCGCTACTCGCTCGTGGACCTGAACCGGGCCGGGGTCCCGCTGCTCGAGATCGTCGGCAAGCCCGACCTGCGCACCGTCGACGACGCCAAGGCCTACGTAGCCGAGCTCCGGGCGATCCTCGTCGCCGTCGGGGCCTCGGACGGCAAGATGGAGGAGGGGTCGCTGAGGGTCGACTGCAACGTCTCGGTCCGCCGTCGCGGTGAGGCCGAGCTCGGCACCCGTTGCGAGATCAAGAACGTGAACTCGTTGCGGTCTCTCGGTCGGGCGATCGAGTACGAAGCCGCCCGTCAGGTGGACCTGATCAGCTCGGGCGAGGGCGTCGTGCAGCAGACCCGGCACTGGAACGACGACGAGGGCCGCACGACGCTGCTGCGCTCCAAGGAGGACGCGGACGACTACCGCTACTTCCCCGATCCCGACCTTGTGGTGGTCGACCCCGGTGACGAGTGGATCGAACGCGTCCGTGCCGCCCTGCCGCCGCTGCCGGCGCAGCGCCGTCACCGCCTGGCCGAGGCGCTCGGCGTCGAGCTGGGGTCCACTGCGCTGGTCGTGGACCGGGGGCTCGACGACCTGTGCCTCGCCGCGGTCGAGCTGGGTGCCGACCCGGCCCGCGTGCTCACCCACGCCGAGCACAACATGGCCGACGAGCGTGCCCGCGGCGTCTCTCCGTCCTCCTTCGCTGCGTTGGTCGGCATGGAGGTCGGAGGTCAGCTCACCTCGACGCAGACCAAGCAGGTGCTCGCCGAGATGATCGAAACCGGCGACGATCCGGCAGCGATAGCGCGGCGCCACGGCTTCGAGGCGGTCGACACGTCGGAGCTCGAAGGTCTGGTTGACGGGATCATCGAGGCGAACCCTGCGGAGTGGCAGCGGTTCTGCGAAGGCGACGGCAAGGTCGCCGGGTTCTTCGTCGGGCAGGTGATGAAGGCCACCCAGGGCAAGGCCGACGGCAAGGCCGTCACCGCCCTGCTCAACTCCCGCAAACCGTGACACTCTCCCCCTACCCGTTCTCCCCCCTACCCGTTCTCCCCCGACCCGTTCTCCCCCAGCCCGTTCTGTTGTGCAGAACGAGAAGGATCCTTCTCGTTCTGCACAACAGAACGGGTAGAGGGAGGGCTCGGCGCCGGCTGAACCACACCTTGCCCGAGCAGCGGTTCCGCAACCTCGTGCGTGTGCTCCTCGCCGCAACGGCGGTCCTTTCCCTGATCGCCGGGATCAGCTCCTGAGCCGTACGATCGTCGGTCGTGGCGGAGCCGCGGACGAACATGTGGACACCGATGGCTCGGGTCGGCGTCGCGGCGGTCATCGTGGTCGTCCCGTTCCTCTCATCGTGCAGCAGGCAGAGCCCGACCGAAGAGGTCCGAGTGGATCCCGCTGATGAGGTAGTCGACGGTCCGGCGCCGACAGCTCCGCCCGCGTCCGCCGACGCGCCGGACCCCGCCTCCGGAGCTCTCGGTCAGACCGACGTCAACGAGCTGATCCGTAGAGTGGACGAGCTCAACAACGAGAAGGACATGTGCAGGCTGCTCTCCGGCCAGGCCGTGGCCGAGATCATCGGAGCGGACGTGAACCTCACCAGCCTGATGACCAACCCGTCTGGCTTCACGCAGCTCCTCGCATCGCTCGATCGTCTCTTCGCTCACATGGTCACGATCGGACCGCCCGAGCTCGTGGGTTCGCTCCGGACCGTTCAGGGTGTGTGGAGGTCGCTCGCGAGCATCGATCCCCGTGCCCCCGATGCCGAGACGCGGTCGGCCGCGATCCTCGAGGATCCTGCGGTGCAGCAGGCCCATGACGCCCTCGCGGCCTACGCGACGGCGAGTTGCGTGGCCTCCGGGGGCTGACGCCGGACGATCGTTCCCGTCCCACCCTCGTTCCCGTGGGGCCGGGTTACGGCAGGGAACGCGTGCGTTGCCAGCCGTCGGAGCGGAACCGCGCACCGAGGAGCGCGACCCGGGAGCCGATG
The DNA here is from genome assembly GCA_964575165.1 of uncultured Aquihabitans sp. Taxonomy (GTDB): domain Bacteria; phylum Actinomycetota; class Acidimicrobiia; order Acidimicrobiales; family Microtrichaceae; genus Dermatobacter. Next base: position 50,375 of record CAZNQK010000003.1, read on the forward strand.
AACACGACGAGCGTGAACCACAGCCCCCCGAGGCCGGTGCCGCCGCGCTCCACCAGGACTCCGACGACGACCAGCACTCCGAGTGACGCGACCATCGCCGCCGCGAGGAAGCGCTGGTCCCCGGCGCCGACCAGGATCCCGTCGAGGGATGAGGCCAGTCCGTTCAACGGCTGGGCCAGCCCGACCCAGACGAGAGACGACACCACCAGCACCTCGACCGCCGCGTCGTCGGTGAACAGCCCAGCGATCCCGACCCGGCCGACGAGCGTGACGACCCCGAGGACAGCGCCGCACCCGGCGGTCCACACGAGGATGCGTCGGGACGTGCGGCGGACGTCTACCCAGTCGGACCGTCCGACCGCGACTCCGACCAGGCTCTGCGCCGCTGCTTCGAGCCCATCGAGCAGGAACGTGAGGAACATCCACCACTGAAGGGCCACCTGGTAGGCCGCGAGCTCGGCGGCTCCGCGACGGGAGGCCAGCGCCGTGAACGACACGAAGGCCGCTCGCAGCGCGACGGTTCGAACGAACAGGTCCCGCCCGACGCGGAGATGAGCTCCGATCGTGGAGGCCACCGGACGCCGACGGACCCCACGACCGTGTCGTCGGCCCACGACGACGACGTGGACCGCAGCCGCCCCCCACTGGGCGAGCACCGTTCCCGCAGCCGATCCCGCCAGGCCCCAGCCCAGCCCGAGCACGAGCGGCACCTCGATCGCGAGGTTCACCACGTTGGCAGCGACGGTCACGACCAGAGGCGTCCGGGCGTCGAGATGACCGCGCAACGCTCCTGTGCCTGCCATCGTGATGCACACGGCCGGGATGCCGACGAGGCTGATGAAGAGGTAGGTGCGAGCACCGTCGGCCACCGCGTCGGTGGGACTGAGCCAGTCGATCAACGGCACCCCCAGGACTGCGAGGCCAGCGGTCACCAGGACTCCACAGCCGGCGCCGACCCAGAGGCCTTGGAGCGACTGCTCCGACGCATCGAGGTCCCGACCGGCACCCCGGAGCCTGGCGACCGACGACGCGGTCCCGAAGGTCAGGAAGACGAGAACACCGGTTGCGGTGAGGAGGATGGTGGAGGCGACCGCCAACGACGCCAGCGCGTCGCTGCCGATCCTGCCGACCACGGCGGTGTCGACGAGCAGGTAGAGCGGCTCTGCTGCGAGGGTCAGGAACGCCGGTCCCGCCAGTCGCCAGATGGCACGGTCGAGCTCCCGACCCTTGTCCGTACCGCTCAGACCGGGATCCACACCACCTGCGCCATCTCGATCGTCACGTCGCTCCGCGACAGCGTGATGTCGGCGGACTCGACCTCATCTGAGACCGCGGCCCAGCGGTCATCGATCTCGACCAGTGCGTCTGCGAGCTCCTGTTCCAGCGCTTCGAGGTCGTCGACCTTGTCCTCGACCGAGGCGGATGCGTCCTCTGCGCGCTGCTTGGCCCTGTCCACCCGCTCACGGCCTGACATCGCCGTTCGTGCCGCGGATGCCAGGCCGCGTGTGCGGCTGCGTCCCCCGAGCAGGCCGCCGAGCAGCGAGCCGGCCACGTCGGTGAGCTCGGTGGTCCCTGCCCGGTCAGCTGCGACAGCGGCCGCGTCCGCCTTTCGCTGAGCGGTCTCCACTGATCCGCGGAGCCGGTCGATGCGGGAGGTGAGCTTCTGTCGGATCTTGTCGGACTCGGCGTCTGCGGCGACCTGCGCCGCCTCGTCGCAGCGGGCCGCGAACTCCTCTGCGGACTCCCCGACGCGCCCCCAGAGCTTCAGCTTCCGGTTCACGGGAACCGTCAGCGCCCGGTCCCGGACCAGCAGGTCCTTCACACGGGTGGCCAGTCCCGTGAAGCAGGCCTTGGTGTCGATGCGGGCCGCGGTGGGGAGGTAGGTGGCGCCGGCCGGGGCGGTGTCGAGGAAGTCCCGTTCGTCGTGGTCGACGGTGACTGCCGACGCAGGGTCGGGGTCGTCGTCGAGCGAACCGAGCACCGCCTCCCACTCCTGGATCTCCCGGATCGAGGCCTTGGAGTCCTCGAACCGCATCGAGACACGCAGCGCGATCGCAGCGCTGAACGTCGTGCTCGACGGTGCCGCTCCGACCTGGGCTGCCCATGGCGAAGCGGGGTCGAGCCAGCGCACCGGCACACCGTCGGCGACCCTCGGCATGACCGGCGATCCGGAGCTCCCGTCAGGCCGGCCGGCCTCGTCGGTCCCGGGCGGAGCAGTCGTCGGATCCGGCGCGGCAGGTGCCGAGGTCATGGGGTCCGGGGTCGCCGGTCCGACCTCCTCGCGGCCGGGCAGGTCCCGCAGCTGGGTGCCTGTCACGGGTCCCCGCAGGTACGACATCGCCCAGCGGGAACCGAAGCGCACAGGAGCGTCGGATCCCGTGTGGTGCCAGATGAACTGGCGCTTGTCGAGATTGGAGATCGAGGCGTCGAGTCCTGCCATGTCGACGCCGCCCGTCGCCGGTGCCATGCCCTCGAGCAGCCGAGCCTTGTCGCGTTCGGTCTGGAGGCGTCCGACCAGCCACGTCCCGGCGTTGGACATGGACTTGTAGTCGAGGTCGACGGGGTTCTGGGTGGCCAGCACCATCCCGACACCGAACGCTCGGGCCTGCTTCATGATCGTGAGGATCGGAGCCTTTGTCGGCGGCGCGGCGCTCGGGGGCACGTAGCCCGCTGCCTCGTCGAGGTATATGAGCGCCCGGAGCCGATCGGTCCCGGGCTGGGCTCGGAACCAGCGGATCACCGCGGCCAGCAGCCGGCTCACGACCAGCTGACGTTCGTCGTCGGACAGGTGCGAGAGCGTCACCACCGCCAGGCTCGGACGGCCGTCATCCGCTGTCAGGAGCCGTCCGATGTCGAGTGGGGCACCGCCGAAGAAGGTCTTGAAGCCCGGGGTGGCCAGGATTCCGTTCAGCCTCACCGCCAGCTGCGTGCGTCGGTCCGGAGGGATGACGGTGTCGACGTCCATGACGCCGAGTTGGCGCATCGGAGGGGTGGCGACTCGCTGCAGGAGGGTGGACAGGTCGAGCGACTCGCCGGCGCTCCACGCCGCGTGGACGATGTTGGAGACGAGCAGGTGCTCGGGGCTGACGAGCGGGTCGCCGGTGATGCCGACGAGTCCGAGCAGACCGGACGTGATGGCCTGGACCTCGGCCTCGATCGCGTCGGCGTCGGGAGTCCCATCGCCGGCCCCCCTGGGTGCGCCGAGGGATCCGACGATGTCCAACGGGGTGCCGTTGTCGGAGCCCGGGGTGTACACGCCCATGCGCGTCGAGGTCCTTAGCGCCGCGATGCGGGAGCCGTCGATGCCCCAGCCGGCGAGACCGGTGCGCCACGTGGTCGCGACCTCGGCGGGGTCCGAGCCCTCGGGCACCCAGGGAGCGAAGTCCTCGGGCCGCAGCTCCGGGAACGTGAGCAGGAGGTTGGTCAGGTCGCCCTTCGGGTCGATCGCCAGCACCGGCACGCCGGTTCCGAGCACCTCCTCGATCAGGGAGACGGCGAGACCCGTCTTGCCGGAACCCGTCATGCCGACGATCACCCCGTGCGTGCACAGGTCGTCGATGTCGGCCGACGCTGCTGTGCCGTTGCGCTGCCCGTCGTCGTCGAGGAGCTCGCCGAGGTACAGACCCTCGGAAGGGTCGGGCCGGACGGGAGTCGAGGTCTGCTCACCCATGCCGAGAGCCTGTCATCTCGCCGTCGGCGGCGCGGCGCTGGTCCCTGGCCGTGGGCCGGTGTCGCTCCCCCGTGATGCCGTCGCGTGCGATCATGCCCGAGATGGCCGGGCGGAGCTCACGAACGCGACAAGGCAGGCGCTCGGGTCGGGGGGGATGGGCACGTGACCACCCCGGCGTGGTGATCGTTGCGGTTCTGGTGGTGTTGGTGGTGGTTCTGGCCGTGGCCGGAAAGCTCCTGGCAGACAGGGCGGCCACGGCGTCCACCGACACCAGGGCCAGGGAGATCCGTGAGCTGTTGCACGGCGCGACACCCGAGGACTTCCTCGCCTTCAACGCCGGCGTCAAGGTGGACGGAAGCGTCGCGCAACGGGTCAGGGACCAACCGGACTTCGTCAACGTGCGGGCCCGCGCGGCCGAGAGCTTCATCCGCTTCCAGCCCGAGGGCTGGTGGTCGGGGTTCACCGAGCGCTGCGTCGTCGCCAAGGTGCGCACCGGCGGTGTCACGGTGGTCGTTCCCAAGTCGGCGTGTGTGCGGGTTCCGGCGCCGGGCGACTGACGATGCCTGATCCTGATCCGATCGACGGCCCGGTTCCCGGCTGGCCTGCGATGGCGGCTCGCGGCCTCGGCAAGGACTTCGGCAGCCGGAGCGCCGTGGTCTCGCTCGACCTCGACGTTCCTGTCGGGAGCTTCTTCGGCCTCGTCGGCCCGAACGGGTCGGGCAAGACGACCACCCTGCGGATGGCATCGGGCCTCCAGAGACCCGACCGAGGTCAGGTGTGGATCACCGGCCACGAGACCTGGGGCGAGCCCGTCGCGGTCCGCCGGCTCCTGGGGGTCGTGCCGGACCCGTTGCACCTGTTCGACCGGCTCACCGCCCGCGAGCTGCTCCTGCATCTGGGTGAGCTGCGGGGTCTCGAGCGCGACGAGGTCACCTTCCGCTCCGACGAGCTGCTCGGGGTCCTCGGGCTGAGCGCCGCGGCGGGCGAGCTGATCGGTGGCTACAGCCACGGGATGCGCAAGAAGACGTCGCTCGCCTGCGCCCTTCTGCACCGACCGGCAGTGCTGCTGCTCGATGAGCCCTTCGAGGGCGTCGACCCGGTCTCGGCCGTCACCATCCGCGGGCTGCTGGACCGGTACCGGTCAGCGGGTGGGACGGTGGTGTTCTCGAGCCACGTGATGGACCTCGTCGAGCGGTTCTGCGACCACGTCGCGGTGATGGCCGAGGGCCGGCTCCTGGCGTCCGGTCCGATCGACGAGGTCCGCCGCGGAGTCCGGTTGGAGGATGCGTTCATCGCGATGGTCGGAGCCTCGCCGGCCGGACGGGACGAGCTCGGCTGGTTGGACGGCTCGGGCAGATCGTGAGCGGGCTGCGCGGTGAGGTGCCGCTCGGACGTGTGGTCCGGTCGCTCGTCTGGCTCAAGTGGACGCTGTTGATCAGCGGGCTGCGGGGACGGATGCAGCTACGGGTCCAGACCTGGTTGTCGCTCGTGGCGTCCGTGCTGCTCGGGCTCTTCGGGATGGCGGCGTTCCTCGGCTTGGGGCGAACGTTCGACAACAGCGACCTCATGGTCGTGATCATCCTGCCGGTGCTCGTCGGGGGCATCGCCCTGCTGTCGGCCGCGGCCGGTGTCGAGACCACGATCGACGTGCGCAACCTGGCGACCGAACCGATCGGCCCTCACCGACTCGGATCGGCGACCCTCGCCGCGGCGGTCGTCGGTCCGCCGGCGGTGATGGCCGGGCTCGCCGGGGTGGGGCTCTTCGGCGGATTCCGCGGTGGAGGCGGTGCCGCCACGGCTGTGGTGATCGCCGGTGCGGTGCTCGCGTGGTGGGCGACGTTGCTGCTGTGCAGTCGCACTGCAGCGAACGTGCTCGGCGCACTGGCGCAGGGTCGGACCCGTCACATCGCCCAAACGGCGGCGGCGTTCTCGGCGGTGGGGATGTGGATCGCCGCCCAGCTCGGGTTGGCGGCGATCCGCTCGTGGGACCGGGCCAGGTGGGAACGCCTGGCGGATGTGTTCTCGTGGACGCCGCCGGGCCAGATCGGCCGGGCGGTGGCGACAGCGGCGACCGACCCCGCCGCTGCCGCCTTGCACGTCCTGGCAGGTGTTGCGTGGCTCCCGGTCCTGTGGTGGGTCCACGGCGCGACGACCGGTCGGTTGGTGACCGCTCCGCCCCGCTCCGGCGCAGAGGGGCGGACCGTGCGGACCGGGGTCGTCGGCGTCCGGGCGGGGGTCCTGCGGTTGTTGCCCGGCGGCCGGGCGACCGCTGTTGGCGCTCGAACCATGAGGACCAAGTTGCGCACCCCCCGCGAGGCGGTCAACACCGTGGTGGCCCTTCTGCTCGGGGTCGGGGCGCTCGTCGTCGGACCGTTGCTCGACGGGAGCTCCGACGGTGGGGGGCGACTGGTCCTGACAGCGGGACTCCTGCACTTCGCCGTCCTGTTCGAGTCGAGCAACTCGTTCGGCTTCGACGGTCCGGCTCTGTGGATGGAGGTCGCCGCCGGCGCGGACGCCGACGTGCTCGTGCGGGGCAAGGCGGTGGCGTCGATCGCGACGATGCTCCTCCCGGCGGCACTGGTGGTCGTGGTCCTCGCCGTGCTCCACGACGGCTGGGCCTTCGCCCCCGCCGGCATCCTGTTGGCGTTGGGATCGGTGCTGCTGGCGACCGGTGCGTCGGTCCTCAGCGCCTCGTTGGCGCCGTTCGCTGTCCCCGAGAGCCCGAACCCGTTCGCGTCCGGCGATGCCGGCCAGGGGTGTCTGGCCGGGACGGTGCTCATCGGCGAGACGCTCGTGCTGGGTCTGGTGTCGCTGCCGGTGGCGGTGGCCGTCCTGTGGGCGTCGGGCCGGTCGGCGGAGCTGACGGCGGCGGTCGCGTTGGCCGGGCCGGTTGTGGGCGCTCTCGTGCTTCTGGGTGCGGTCCACCTCGCGGCAGCGACGTTCCGGTGTCGGGAGGCCGAGCTGGTCGCCCGGGTCACCCCTGCACGCTGACCCTGCGCGCGTCACGTCAGGACGAGTGGGGCGGGGGACCGGGGCCGGCGGGGTAGGTTCGGCCTGTGCCCGAGCTCAGATCCCACACCTCCACCCACGGCCGCAACCAGGCGGGTGCCCGCGCCCTCTGGCGGGCGACCGGCATGACCGACTCCGACTTCGAGAAGCCGATCGTGGCGATCGCGAACTCGTTCACGCAGTTCGTGCCCGGCCACGTCCACCTCAAGGACATGGGCCAGCTCGTCGCCGGTGAGGTCACCAAGGCGGGTGGAGTGGCCAAGGAGTTCAACACGATCGCCGTCGACGACGGCATCGCGATGGGCCACGCCGGAATGCTCTACAGCCTCCCCAGCCGGGATCTCATCGCCGATTCGGTCGAGTACATGGTCAACGCCCACTGCGCTGACGCTCTGGTGTGCATCTCGAACTGCGACAAGATCACCCCCGGCATGCTCATGGCCGCCATGCGGCTGGACATCCCGACCGTGTTCGTGTCGGGCGGGCCGATGGAGGCCGGGAAGACCCGACTCGCCGGCAACGAGGTGTCGGTCGATCTGATCACCGCGATCGAGAAGTCCGGCGACCGCCACGTCAGCGACGAGGAGGTCGCCCAGGTCGAGCGCTCGGCGTGTCCGACCTGCGGGTCCTGCTCCGGCATGTTCACCGCCAACTCGATGAACTGCCTGACCGAGGCGCTCGGCCTGTCGCTCCCCGGCAACGGCACGCTCCTGGCAACCCACGCCGATCGCGAGGAGCTGTTCCTCAGGGCCGGTCGGCTGGTCGTCGACATCGCCCGCCGCTACTACGAGAAGGATGACGAGTCCGTGCTGCCCCGGTCCGTGGCCGACCGTCGAGCCTTCACGAACGCCATGGCGCTCGACATCGCCATGGGTGGGAGCACCAACACGGTCCTGCACCTGCTCGCCGCCGCGCACGAGGGCGAGGTGCCCTTCACGATGGCCGACATCGACGAGCTCAGCCGACGTCTGCCCAACATCTGCAAGGTCGCCCCGATGACCGAGCTGTACCACGTCGAGGACGTGCACCGGGCCGGGGGAGTGCCCGCGATCCTGGGAGAGCTCGACCGGGCCGGGCTGATCGACACCGCAGCCCCGACCGTGTACTCGGCGACCATGGCCGCGGCGCTCGACGAGTGGGACATCGCCCGGCCGAGCTGCACCGCCGAGGCCCGGGTGTTCTGGAGCGCGGGCCCGGCCGGCATCCCGACCCAGGTCGCCTTCAGCCAGGCCACGCGCTGGCCGTCGCTCGACGAGGACCGCTCGCACGGCTGCATCCGCGACGTCGAGCACGCCTACGCCGCCGAGGGCGGACTCGCCGTCCTGTACGGGAACCTGGCCGTCGACGGCTGCATCGTGAAGACCGCGGGGGTCGATGAGGAGATCTGGCGGTTCTCCGGTCCGGCACGGGTCTACGAGAGCCAGGACGCCGCGGTCGAGGCGATCCTCGACGAGAGCGTCGGCGCCGGCGATGTGGTCGTCATCCGCTACGAGGGCCCGAGGGGCGGACCTGGGATGCAGGAGATGTTGTACCCGACGACGTACCTCAAGAGCCGTGGACTCGGGAAGGCCTGCGCGCTGCTGACCGACGGTCGCTTCTCAGGAGGGACGTCGGGCCTGTCGATCGGCCACGTGTCACCCGAGGCGGCCGAGGGCGGCCTCATCGGCCTGGTGCGTGAGGGCGATCTGGTGGAGATCGACATCCCGGCCCGATCGATCACCCTCGTCGTCGACGACGCAGAGCTGGCCCGTCGTCACGAGGAGGAGATCGAGCGCGGTGTCCACGCCTGGGCCCCGCACGGGCGCGATCGGCACGTGTCGGTCGCGCTGCAGGCGTACGCAGCGTTCACGACTTCGGCTGCCAGGGGTGCGGTGCGCGATGTCAGCCAGGTGGTCGCCCGCCACCGCCCCGACTGAGAACCTGGTTCCCTGCGCCTTTCTGGGTGTCAAACCCGCGTTTTGTGTGTGTTTCACGTCGTATGGCGACGTGAAACACACACAAAACGCGGATCGGAACGGACGGAAGCGGAGGTTCAGTCCTCGTCGGGGCGGCTGCCCGAGCGCATCCCGCCGAACCAGCGGCCGCCTCTCCAGCGGACCACCTCGCGAGCGACGAGAACCACGACGATCACGGCGATCACGAGCGCGACCAACCAGGTCACGTGGGCCGTTCTCCCAGGGGTGCCGCCGCCCACTCCGTCCGGCCCGCTCGGACAGCGCTCGACGACACCCGCCCGAACTCCGCTGTGACCGGCAGCAGCAGGTCAGCGGGCGCGAAATGGCCATCCCTGGGGGCGACGGCGACGCGGGGGAGTCGGGCCAGTGCAGCGTCGCGGGACGACTCGTCGTCTCCGTACCATCGGGGATCGAGGACCTGGGCCCACTTGTCGGCTCCCATCACGACCACGTCGTAGCCCTCGGCCACGTCGGCGACCAACCGGGCCTCGACCACGATCACCCGGAGCCACGGACGATCACCCAGAACCGAGCGTGCTCGTGCGAGTCGACGATGGATCGAGTCCTCACCCAGGTGCTCCTTGCCGAGCGCCGAACGTGAGATGGCGAGGTCCAGTCGATCCAGGTCGAGGTGGACCCGGGCAGCGTCGGCGACTGCCAGGTGGGCGATGGTGAGCGGGTCGAAGCTCCCTGGGTAGACGCCGACGGCCACGACCCGGACGGTACCCTCCCACCGGCCGCGATGGCTCTGACCGGATGGGAGGAGGCGAGGCGCAGCATGGGCAAGGACGTGTGGCCCGGACGTTGGGATCTGGCGGCCGGCGGGGTTGTGCAGGCCGGTGAGGACTGGGAGGTCGCCGCATCGCGCGAGCTGGCCGAGGAGGTCGGCGTCGCAGGGGTCGAGCTCCACCCCCCTCTTCGTCCCCGATTCGCTCGCGCCGGTGCTGTCCCATCTCGTCGACCGCGACGAATAGCGTGACCCCATGACCTCCATCCGATCGTCGATCCGATCGAACTCCTGCACCCTCGTGTCGGCGATCGTCGTCGCCGTGTTCCTGGCGCTGCTGATCGCAGGTTGCGGCGAGGACGTGGACGACGCCTCGTCGTCGACGACGGCCACCTCGGCGAAGGTCACGACCAGCTCCACGACGACCGCCGCAGCATCATCGGATCCGACCGCCGTCGGTGAGACGACCACGACCAGCGGCACCTCCGACCCGTCGGCCATGGACATGTTCATCGGGTCCGAACAGCGGGCCCTGACGATCCAGTCGTGCACGGCAGCGGTCGGCTCGCTCGAGCTCACGGCGACGGATGCTGCGGGAAACACCGTGACGGTCACCGTCCAGGACGGCACAGGGGGAGTGACCTACCGGGGTCCGTCGGAGGATCGTGAAGGATCGGTCAGAACGTCCGACATCCGGACCGACGGCTCGTTCACGGCAAGCGGAATCATGTCGGTGGCCGATGACACCGCTCCGGCTCCCGCTCAGCTGCAGTTCGCGGGTCGCTGTCCGACCTGAGCATCGATGGCGGCCGTCCCCGGGTGGCCGGAGACAGGTTCCGCGGCTGGGCCGACGGCGATGGTGGTTGGCAGAGCGGCGACTGTGAGGGCAGACTGTCGAGCGATGCAGATCTCGCCCGCGCTCAGCCCCGTCCTCGTGGTGGTACTCACCTAGGCGCCGATCGGGACCGACCGCATCGCGTGCGCCACACGACCTCCCCGAGGGGAGGTCGTTCCGGTTTTCCGGGACGGTGCCCGGGCGGGTCCGGCCGGAGCCGCACCCAAGACCGGACCGGGCACGACCGGACCGGGCAAGACCGAACCAGGCAAGCAACCAGAACCAGGCAAGCAACCAGAACCAGGAACCGCGACAGATGGACACGACGCCATGAACACCAACGGTGGATCCGCACTCATCAAGTCCCTCGAGCTCGAGGGCGTCGAGGTGATCTTCGGGTTGCCGGGCGGGGCCATCCTGCCGGTGTACGACCCGATCCTCGACAGCCCGATCCGCCACGTCCTGGTGCGTCACGAGCAGGGAGCCGGGCACATGGCCGAGGGCTACGCGCACGCGACCGGTCGTCCCGGAGTCGCGATGGTGACCTCGGGTCCCGGTGCGACGAACATCGTGACGCCGATCCTCGATGCGTTCATGGACTCGGTTCCGATGGTCGTCGTCACCGGCCAGGTGCCCCGTCCGGCGATCGGCACCGACGCCTTCCAGGAGTGCGACATAGTCGGGATCACCCGGTCGATCACCAAGCACAACGAGCTCGTCACGCGACCCGAGGACATCCCGCTCGCGATCCGCCAGGCGTTCCACATCGCCACTACCGGTCGGCCGGGACCGGTTCTCGTCGACATCCCGAAGGACATCGTCGACCCACGCAACCCGGCGTCGGCCATGGACTGGAACTGGCCGTCCGACGCCGATGTCGCGGCGTCGCTACCGGGCTACAAGCCCACGACCAAGGGTCATCCGAAGATGATCCGCGACGCGGCAGAGATGATCCTGCGGGCCGAACGCCCGGTGATCTACGCAGGGGGCGGCATCCTCGCGGCAAGGGCAGCCGAGGCGCTCCTGGAGCTGGCGGAGCTGACCGACATCCACGTCGTCACCACGTTGATGGCGAGGGGGGCGTTCCCCGACAGCCACCGCCTGTGCCTCGGCATGCCCGGCATGCACGGCAACTACACAGCGGTAACCGCCATGCAGCGTTCCGACCTGCTGATCGCTCTGGGGAGCCGGTTCGACGACCGCGTCACTGGCAAGCTCGACGCGTTCGCCCCCGACGCGAAGATCATCCACGTCGACATCGACCCGGCTGAGCTCGGCAAGGTCCGCCGCCCCGACATCCCGATCGTCGGTGACTGCCGATTGGTGATCGAGGAGCTGGTGCGGGTCATCCGTGCCCGCGCCGGGGGTGGAGACGACACGCAGCAGCCGGATCGCGGCGCGTGGCGCCAGGCGATCTCGGGCTGGCAGGAGACGTACCCGTTGGCCTACGAGCCGGCGAAGGACGGCGACCTGCTGAAACCCCAGTTCGTGCTGGAGCAGCTACGGGAGCGGGCGCCCGAGGACTGCATCGTGGCGAGCGGAGTCGGTCAGCACCAGATGTGGACGAGCCAGTACTGGCACTTCGATCATCCGTACACGTGGATCAACTCAGGCGGAGCCGGGACGATGGGGTTCGCTGTGCCCGCCGCGATCGGCGCCAAGGTCGGTCGCCCGGACCGGATGGTGTGGGCGGTCGACGGCGACGGCTGCTTCCAGATGACGGCCCAGGAGCTCGTCACCGCTGCCACGGAGCGGATCCCGGTGAAGGTGGCGATCCTCAACAACGCCTACCTCGGCATGGTGCGACAGTGGCAGGAGATGTTCTACGACGAGCGCTACTCCGAGGTGTACCTGTCGCCCGACCTGCCCGACTACGTCAAGTGGGCCGAGTCGATGGGCTGCGTCGCCATGCGGGTCGAGTCGCCCGAGGAGGTCGGCCCCGTGATCGACAAGGCGAACGAGATCGACGACCGACCGGTCGTCCTGGAGTTCCGCACCGACACCGCCGAGAAGGTGTTCCCGATGGTGCCAGCCGGCCAGAGCAACGACGACATAGTCGTCGGCCCCGCGCTCGGGGAGGGAGGACGATGAGCACGAACGTGACCACCGGCGGGGCCACGGGATCGGCGCCGCCGGCTCCCAGGCACCACGTCCTGTCGGTGCTGGTGGAGAACCGGGCCGGCGTCCTCGCCCGGGTGTCGAACCTGTTCGCCCGACGGGGCTACAACATCTTCTCGCTCGCGGTCGCGCCGACCGACGACGAGCGCTTCAGCCGCATCACGATCGTGGTCGACGTGGAGAGCTCTCCGCTCGAGCAGATCGTCAAGCAGCTCAACAAGCTCGTGAACGTGATCCGCATCAGCGAGCTCGACCCGCGTGACTCGGTCGAGCGCGAGCTCATGCTCTGCACCGTCAAGGCGGCGGCGAGCTCGCGCAGCCAGATCATCGAGCTCGTGGACCTGTTCGACGGACGGGTGCTCGACGTCGGTCACGACGAGCTCACGCTCAGCCTGGACGAGCACCCGAACCGACTCGACGACCTCGAGGAGCTGCTGCGGCCCTACGGGATCATCGACATCCAGCGCACCGGTCGGGTCGCCCTGGCACGCCTCGAGCACTCCCAGTAGCAGCGCTTCACCTCGCGTTTTGTGTGTATCTGACGTCGCACAGCGACGTCAGATACACACAGAACAACCCCGAGTCCGCAACTCAGGCGCAGGCCTGAGCGGCCTGCTGGACCTTGGCCTCGAGCTCGGGGTTGTCGTCGCTGAGCCCGGCGACCGCCAGATCCGACACCGAGATCTGACCCTGGAGCGCCGTCGCGGTGCAGTCGGCCTGGGCCTCTGTGAGTCCGGCATCGAGGAACGCCGTCTTGAGCAGCGCCGCTACGTCCTCGGGCGGCACGCAGCCGTCCATCACCGCCAGCGTCAGGGCTGGGAACCCGCCGGCGTCGGCCTTCGCGCCCTCCTTCACGACCTGGCCGGTACGACCGTCGAGCGCGTCGGCGACGCACTGGACCGTCTCGATCGAAGGTTCGGTCGTCGCTCCTGCGCTCTCATAGAAGCTGACGGTCATCGACTCGGCGATGAGCTCGCCGGGGACGCACTCGTCGAACGCGTCGGCCAGTGCCGTGAGCTCCTCGTCGGTGTACTCCGACACCTCGGCGTTCGACATGGCCTCGGCCTGCTCCTCGCCGAGCGAGTCGATCACGGAGCTGCCGACGCACTCGGCGACAGCGTCGTCGAAGCCGCTGTCGTCGCCGAACTTGGCGCTGGTGCTCGCTCGATCGAGGATGCCCGAGGCGATCCCGTTCCCGTCGCCGGAGCTCTTCTCGGTGGTGCTGGACTCCGGGCGGTCGCCGGAGCTCTTGGACGCTGTGTCGTCGTCACCGCCGCCGCAACCAGCGGTGACGAACGCGAGGGTGGCCAGTCCGGCCACGAGCAACGACGTGCTGCGCCGGAGAAGCGTCGGCCGGAACGGGTTGGGGGAGGAGGAGGTCTGCATGTGCACCACGCTATTGCCACATCACGCGTTCTCCGACGATGCGGACACACGTCACCATCCGTGGCACCGGAACGTGGTTGGCGGGGTGGTCGACCTCCTGCGAACATGGACGGCCCGCCGAACGCGGATCCCGTTCCGATACGCAACCCAGAGGTCCCGACATGGCCAACGTGTACTACGAGTCCGACGCCGACCGATCGATCATCTCCGCTCGGAAGGTGGCGATCCTGGGCTACGGCTCCCAGGGTCACGCCCATGCGTTGAACCTCAAGGACTCTGGCGTCGACGTCCGGGTCGGCCTGCGTGAGGGCTCGTCGTCGCGCTCGAAGGCCACCGAGGCCGGCCTCGAGGTGATGGACGTCGCGGCTGCATCCGCGTGGGCCGACGTCATCATGATGCTCCTGCCCGACACGGAGATCGGCCCGATCTACGAGTCCGACGTCGCTCCCAACCTGAACGACGGCGACGCTCTCTTCTTCGCCCATGGGTTCAACGTCCGGTTCGGGTACGTGAAGGCGCCGGCCGGCGTCGACGTCGCGATGGTCGCCCCCAAGGGTCCCGGCCACCTCGTCCGCCGTACCTACACCGAGGGTGGTGGCGTGCCGTGCCTCATCGCCGTGGCCCAGGACGCCACCGGCAACGCCAAGGCGCTGGCACTGTCGTACGCGGACGCCATCGGCGGAACCCGTGCAGGCGTCCTCGAGACCACCTTCGAAGAGGAGACCGAGACGGACCTGTTCGGTGAGCAGGTCGTGCTCTGCGGTGGCCTGACCGCCCTTGTCCAGGCCGGGTTCGAGACGCTGGTCGAGGCTGGCTACCAGCCCGAGTCCGCCTACTTCGAGTGCCTCCACGAGCTGAAGCTGATCGTCGACCTCATGTACGAGCAGGGCATCTCGGGCATGCGCTACTCGATCTCGACCACCGCCGAGTATGGCGACCTCGTCACCGGACCTCGGATCATCAACCCGGCGGTGAAGGCCGAGATGAAGGCCGCGCTCGAGGACATCCAGTCGGGCCGCTTCGCCGAGCAGTTCGTCGGCGAGATCCGCTCGGGCGGCGCCAACTTCGAGGCGCTGCGCCAGAAGGGCAAGGACCACCAGATCGAGCAGGTCGGTGCCCAGCTCCGCGAGATGATGCCGTGGATCTCGGCCGGCAAGGCCAAGGTCGAGGACGTCTCCGGCGGCGACTGAGTCGGTTCCCGGTCCCCGTCGCGATCCGTCCGTTCCTGGTCTCATGGCATGCCGAAGCCCGGGATCGGGAGCACAACGGGCGTGATCGTCACGGCGCCGGCGTCGTCGGCCAACCTCGGCCCCGGCTACGACTGCCTCGCGCTGGCCCTGGATCTGCCGTTCCATCTGTCGGTCGGCGGTCGTGCCGACGCAGCGGTGTCCGGTGCGGGGCGGTACCACGAGGCTGAGCCGTCCCATCCCTGCGCCGTCGCGTTCCGGGAGGCGGGTGGCGATCCGTCGATCTCGCTCTGGTGGGCGAGTCCGATCCCACCCGGTAGGGGTCTCGGATACTCGGGTGCGGCACGGGTGGCTGGCGCCTACGCTGCCGGTCTGCTCGACGGGCTCGAGGACGCGGAGGCACGTTCCGGGGCGCACCGGGTGGCGTCGGTTCTGGAGGGCCATCCCGACAACTCAGCGGCCTCGAGCTACGGCGGCTTCACGGTCGCTGTCCTGGACCGGGTGCTCCGCCTCGACCTGCCGGAGGGACTCGCCGTTGTCGTGTGGTCGCCGTCGACGTCGACCTCGACCGACGCCTCGAGGCGGGCTCTTGCGTCCAGGCTCCCGTTGTCGGATGCGGCCTTCTCGGTGGCCCGCGCCGCGGCGTGGGTCGCGGCCTTGGCCACGGGGGAGCTGGACGTCCTCCGGGAGGCATGCGAGGACCGGCTCCACCAGGACCTCCGCCTGTCGGCCCGGAGCGATGCACGCGAGGTCCGTGATCACCTCCTGGGCCGGCCGGAGGTGCTGGCGGCGTGGCTGTCTGGGTCCGGGCCGAGCATCGCGGCGCTGGTGCCGTCGGAGGTGGCTCCATTCGCTGCGAGCTCCCTCCCCGGTGACGGCACCGTGCGGACCCTCCAGGTCGACGGCAGGGGCGTGAGTCCTGCCTGACCGATCGAATCTCGACCATATTGGTCAGGATTTGACGGCTATGCTCCCGTCGCCCGCGACGCTGAGGTCCGGGGCACGCACGGAGGCCGCAGTGGCCGAACCGACCCGAGGAGCAGACATGACCGAGGAATGGGGCTTCGCCACCCGCCAGATCCACTCCGGTGCCGAGCCCGATCCCACCACCGGTTCCCGTGCCACGCCCATCTATCAGACGACCGCGTACCAGTTCCGAGACACCGACCACGCGGCGAACCTCTTCGCCCTCTCCGAGATCGGCAACATCTACACCCGGATCATGAACCCGACCCAAGCGGTGGTCGAGGCTCGTGTCGCCAGCCTCGAGGGTGCGCCCGACACCGCCGTCGGCCTTCCCGGAGCGCTTGTCGTCGCCTCGGGTCAGTCCGCCGAGACCTTCGCGATCCTGAACCTGGCCGAGGCCGGCAGCCACATCGTGAGCTCAGCGTCGCTGTACGGCGGCACCTACAACCTGTTCCACCACACGCTGCCGAAGCTCGGCATCGAGGTGTCCTTCGTGGAGGACCCCGACGACCTCGATGCGTGGGCGGCAGCCGTGCGGCCCAACACCAAGGCCTTCTACGCCGAGACGATCGGAAACCCCAAGAACGACATCCTCGACATCTCCGGCGTGGCCGACGCCGCACACGCCAACGGGGTGCCGCTCATCGTCGACAACACGATCGCCTCGCCCTATCTGATCAACCCTCTGGCCCACGGCGCCGACATCGTCGTGCACTCGGCCACCAAGTTCCTCGGCGGACACGGCACCGCCATCGCCGGTGTGATCGTCGACGGTGGATCCTTCGACTTCTCCTCCAACGACAAGTTCCCGCAGTTCACCGAGCCCGACCCGAGCTACCACGGTCTCGCCTACTGGCCGGCGCTCGGACCGGGCTCGTACATCGTCAAGGCCCGGGTGCAGTTGCTTCGTGACATCGGGGCAGCGATCTCGCCCTTCAACGCCTTCCTCCTGATCCAGGGGATCGAGACGCTGTCGCTGCGCATGGAGCGCCACGTGGCCAACGCCCAGGCCGTGGCCGAGTACCTGGAGGGTCACGACCAGGTCGTCTCGGTCGCCTATGCGGGTCTGCCCTCGAGCCCCTGGCACGAGGCGGCCCGCAAGTACGCCCCGAAGGGAGCGGGCTCCGTCCCCGCGTTCATCATCGAAGGCGGCCGTGAGGCGGGCCGTCGGTTCGTCGAGGGACTGACCATGCACAGCCACGTCGCCAACATGGGTGACGTCCGCAGCCTGGTGGTGCACCCGGCCTCGACCACGCACAGCCAGCTCACCGACTCCGAGCAGCTGGCAGCGGGCGTGGATCCGGGCCTGGTGCGGCTCTCGGTCGGCATCGAGGACGTCGCCGACATCATCGCCGATCTCGACCGGGGCTTCGCAGCAGCCAGGGGCTGAGCTGAGCCCCCACCCGCTTTGTTCCCGTTTCGTGGCGGAAATCCGCCACGAAACGGGAACAATGCGGGGAGGAGACCGTCAGGTTCAGGGTCTCGGCCGTCAGGATCGCGTCAAGACGGGTGCATCGTGGCCTGGATGGGATCAACCTGACAGGTGATGGATCAGACGACTCGACCCGAGGTGTTGACGGCCGGCGATCGACGGCGCCGTCACGAACGCAAGCTCCTGTTCTGGGTCCTGGATGCGCTGCTCGTCCTGACGGTGGCGGTCGTGCTGGTCGTCATCCTCGGTCGGGACACACGCCCGGCGAAGGACGCCTTCCTGGACGGCTTCCGCGATGACCATCCGGGTCTCTCGCAGAGCGATGCTCCCGATGGGCGCCTGCTGGACGCCGCTCTGTCGGAGTGCACGCCGGAGGGGATGTCGGCATCAGATGCCCGCTGGCTCCGACAACTCGGCGTCGATCTCGACTCGTTCCGCGAAGATGCCCAGGACCTCTGCCCCTCCCGTTGAGGGGGCAGAGGTCCTGGAAGACTTCGGCACTGCGGGGAACGGATCAGGGCCGTGACCCGTTCCCCGCAGGCGATCTCCGACCGTCTTCAGGCCGTGGTGTCGACCTTCTCCCGCTCCTCGGCAGGTCGCCCTGTCGGACGGTCGAAGTTGGGGCTGGTCGGTGTGACGTAGACGACGCCGGCGCCGGACTCCAGGTGGTACGGCGGCAACCCGTGCTCGACGACGTCGATCCCCTCGAGCTCCTCGTCCCGACTGATCCTGAGGTTCCAATCGCCTGGGAGCTTGCGGAGAACCGTCATCACGACGGCGGCCAGGCCGCCGACGACGACCAGGCACGAGACGCTGCCGATGATCTGGGCGATGAGCTGACCGGCACCGCCTCCCCAGAACACTCCTGTGATTGGCGCGCTGTTGTCGACTCCTTCGGGAGTCGGCAGTCCGTACTGACCGCTGGCGAAGAGACCGACGGCGATGGTGCCGAAGATCCCGCAGACCAGGTGCACTGGCACCGCTCCGATCGGGTCGTCGATCCGGAGGTGCTCCAGCAGGTCGACACCGAGTGGGACGATGATCCCGGCGATCACCCCGATCAGCACCGCCCCGAGAGGGTTGACCCAGTAGCAGGGGGCGGTGATGGCGACGAGGCCGCCGAGGAACCCGTTGAGCGAGATGCCGAGGTCCCACTTCTTGGATCGTGGGTAGACGAAGAGCACCGCCACGATCCCGCCAGCGCAGGCCGCGAGGGTGGTGTTGGTGGCGACCCGGCCGATGCCCTCCCAGTCCATCGCCGAGAGCGTCGAGCCGGGGTTGAAGCCGTACCAGCCGAACCAGAGGATGACGGCGCCGATCGAGGCCATGACCAGGTCGTGGGGAGGGAACAGGCCACCGCCGTCACGGGCGAACCTGCGACCGAGGCGTGGCCCGAGGGCCACGGCTCCGGCGAGGGCGATGACGCCTCCGACGGTGTGCACGACGGTCGAGCCGGCGAAGTCGCGGAACACGATGCCGTCGGGCACGAGGCCGCTGAACCAACCCATGGTGTTGCCGAGCCAGCCTCCCGGGCCCCAGACCCAGTGGCCGAAGATCGGGTAGAGGAAGCCCGACACGCAGAGGGAGTAGAGGATGTCGCCCTTGAAGCTGGTCCTGCCGACCATCGCCCCCGACGTGATCGTCGAGGCCGTGTCGGCGAACGCCAGCTGGAACAGGAAGAACGCCATGAACGCGACGCCCGTCGTGCCGTAGGCCGCGGGTGCGCCCGACAGGAAGAAGTACTGGTTGCCGATCAGGCCGTTGCCCTCGCCGAACATGAATGCGAACCCGATGGCCCAGAACAGGATCCCGCAGAGGCACGTGTCGAACACGCACTCCATGAGGACGTTGACCGTCTCCCTGGACCGGGCGAGGCCGGCTTCGAGGGCCATGAAGCCGGCCTGCATGAAGAAGACCAGGAAGGCCGCGACGAGCACCCAGACCGTGTTGATCGGGCTGATCGTGTCGGCAGCCTCCACCGCGGCCCGAGCCGCCGTGGATGCTTCTGCCTCGGCGCCGAAGATGGACCCCATCGACTTGACGATGGCGAGGAGCGCTGCGACGCCGAGCATCTTGCCGGCCAGGATCACCCACAACATCCTGCGGGTGTCCGGGTCCCTGAACCTGTTCAACCGTGCTGTGATCATGGGCGGCACGGTACGGAGCGGGTGTTTCGCCTCAGTGTGCCGCCGGTGAACCGTCTGGGGCCGATGTGTTTCCGGGTCGTTTCGGAGGGCTCTCAGCGGTCGATCGTGACCGACGGCTCTCCGTCGGTCACGGTGATCGTGGCGGGCATGCCCATCAGCTCGATCGGGTCGCCGATCCAGACGTTGGAGGTGACGGTCAGGACCTGGCCCTTGTGCTCACCGGCGACGATCGTGAGGTCGAGGGTGCTCCCGCCGCCCGGAGCGTCGTCGGCGTCGACCACGAAGGCGTCGTAGCGACCGTCGGCCAACGGGGGAGATGTGTCGGGACCAGGAGCCACCGCAGCGACACTACGAGGATGTCGGGTCGTCGGCGGTCGTCGGCTCGAACCGGTACCCGATGCCGGACTCGGTGTGGAAGTAGCGGGGACGTGACGGGTCCGGCTCGAGCTTGTGGCGCACGTTCGACATGTGGACCCGCAGGTAGTGCGTCTGCCTCTCGACTCCCGGGCCCCAGACCTCGGTCAGGAGCTGGCGCTGCGTCAGGAGCCGACCCGGGTTTGTCACCAGCCGTTCCACGAGACCCCACTCGATGGGGGTCAGTCGGACCTCGTCGTCGCCGACGGTCACGCGGCGTGCAGCCAGGTCGATGGTGAAGTCGTCGGTCTCGATGACGGGGTCGACGGTGTCGGGGACCCGACGTCGTAGGACGACACGCAGGCGCGCCAGCAGTTCACCCATGCTGAAGGGCTTGGTCACGTAGTCGTCCGCGCCGGCGTCGAGGGCCGCGACCTTGTCGGACTCCTCGCCCCGGACCGACAGGACCACGATCGGGACGTCGGTCCAGCCCCTGAGCGCCTCGATCACCTCCTGACCATCGATCCCGGGGAGTCCGAGGTCGAGGATCACGGCGTCGGGATGGGAGCCCGCGACCCGGGTCAGCGCGTCCTCGCCGCTTCCGACGGCGTCCACGTCGTGACCGGCGGCGCGTAGCGTCACCGAGAGGGCCTTGCGGATCTGGGGCTCGTCGTCGACGACGAGGATCCTGCTCATCGGCGTCCCACCTCGGCGGGTTCGGACCCGCTCTCCTCCGTCGTTGCACCGTCGCCCGTGTCGAGCCCGGAGACAGGGAGCTCGAACACGACGGTCAGGCCTCCGCCGGGGGTGTCCTCCATCTCCAGGCGACCGCCGACAGCGACGGTGAAACCGTGGGCGATCGCCAGCCCCAGCCCCACTCCGGCCTGGGTGGAACGGTCGCCGAGTCGTTGGAAAGGAGCGCGCACCGTCACGCGGTCCTCGGGCCGGATGCCCGGACCGTCGTCGATCACCCGTAGGTGGACGTGCTCGCCGACGGCAGCCGCATCGACGACGACCGGGCGTCCTGCCGGTTGGACGGCCAGGGCGTTTGCGACCACGTTCGCCACCGCTCGCTCGATGAGCGGCGCGTCGACGTCGACGAGCGGTAGATCCGCAGGGAGGTGGACCTCCACCGACCGAGGCCGGGAGAGGTCATCGGCCGGTTCGCGGTCGGCCGCCGTCGCCACCGCCGCGCTCACGATGTCCTCGACCGGTGTGGGCAGACGGAGGACCTTCATGCCTCCGGACTGGAGGCGACTCATGTCGAGGAGGTTGCCGACGACGCGGTCAAGTCGGTCCACCTCGTCGTCGATGAGCACCAGGAACTCTCTCGTGTCCTCGGGTCCGATGTCGAGGTCGGGAGACAGGAGCGACGTCGCCGCCGCCTTGATCCCGGCCAGAGGAGTCCTGAGGTCGTGTGACACCGCCTGGAGGATCCCGGTGCGCAGCTCCTCGGCCCGCAGCAGCGCCTCGGCCGCAGCGGCGTCGGCACGCAGGCCGACGGCTTCCACCGCCACCCGCAGCTGCTCCACCAGGGTCTCGAGCAGCTCGTGGTCGCTGGCGTCGACCTCACCGTCGAACACGAGGAACCAGGTGCCGTCAGCTGTGACGTCGTGGTGGACCCTGTCGGCGGTGCCCGTCGGCGTTCCGTCACCGCTGTGGGCGACAACCTTGGCGGAGCGGTCCTCCGACTGCCCAACGGAGACCGTCGCCAGCGCAGCGTCGGGATCGGTGGTCGAGCACAGGAGCGTGACAGCCCGCAACCCGAGGGCTGATCGGACCTCGTCGAGCAGGTGGGGCAACGGGTCGGTCTCTGTCGCCAGCACCTCGGCCGAACGGGCGAGGGCCCCTGCGTCGGCGCGGGCCCGTGCTGCCTCGGCCGACCGACGGGCGATCCGGTCGACGAGTGTGGCGACCGTCGATCCGACGAGGACGAACACCAGGAGGGCGACGACGTTCTCCGCTCGGGTGACTGTCAACGTGCCGTAGGGAGGGACGAACAGGAAGTTGATCGCCAGGGAGCACACGACCGCGGAGACGATCCCAGGTAGTCGACCTCCGAGGGTCCCCACCGCGACGACCATGCTGAGCCCGATCAGAACCACGGTCGCCACGCCGAGGTCGTCGCGCAACGGCATCAGGGCGAGCAGCATCAGCGGTGTGCCGATCAACAGGAGGAGCCACCCTGCGGCACGCCGCCGTCGCGGGAGCGGTGTGCGCAGCGCTCCAGGGGTCGCGGCGATGGCGCTCTGCGTCGGGCCGGAGGGGTGTCGGTCCGACTCGGGCGCCGAGATCACGTGCACGTCCAGGTCGCGGGCCAACCGCAGCAGCCTGCCGACGACAGAGCCGCGGGTGAGCTCGTGGCGACGTGACTGGCGCGACGCCCCGATCACGATCTGGGTGACCCGCTCGCTGCGGGCGACGGCCACCAGCGTCTCAGGGACGTCGTCTCCGACGACCTCGCGGTAGCTGCCGCCGAGCTCCTCCAGCAGGCGCCGGTGCTCCTCGAGGTGCGGGCCGCGGCGGTCGACGAGACCGTCGGTCGGGGTGATGTGCACGCCGATCAGCTCGCCCTGGTTGCGGCGGGCCAGGCGTGACGCCCGGCGGATCACTCCGTCCGCGTCGGGCGCCCCGGTTACGGCGACGAGGACTCGCTCGCGCGTCTCCCATGCTCCCCCGATGCCGTGGTCCTCGAGATAGGTGTGGAGCTCGTCCTCGACGCGGTCGGCCAACCACAGCAGAGCCAGCTCCCGCAGCGCCCCCAGGTTTCCGGGCCGGAAGTAGTTGCCCAGAGCGGCGTCGACCCGCTCGGCCGGGTAGATGTTGCCGTGCGCCATCCGACGCCTCAGCGCCTCGGGTGTCATGTCGACGAGCTGTATCTGCTCCGCGGCTCGGACCCAGGCGTCGGGCACCGTCTCGCGCTGGCGGATGCCCGTGATGCGCTCGACCACGTCGTTGACCGACTCCAGGTGCTGGATGTTGACCGTGGAGATCACGTCGATGCCTGTTGACAGGAGCTCGTCTATGTCCTGCCAGCGTTTGGTGTGGCGAGAGCCCGGAGCGTTCGTGTGGGCGAGCTCGTCGACCAGCACGACCTCCGGGCGACGGGCGAGCACGGCGTCGACGTCGAGCTCTGCCAGCTCCGCTCCCCGGTGGGCGAACACCCGTCGGGGCATCAGCTCGACGCCGTCTGCCACGGCCCCCTCGACGACCTCGGACGTCCGATCCCTGCCGTGGGTCTCGACGAGGCCGATGACCACGTCGGTCCCACGGCTCGCTCGTCGTCGGCCCTCCTCGAGCATCGCGAACGTCTTGCCGACTCCGGGAGCCGCTCCGAGGTAGACCCTCAGGGTTCCGCGGGCGCGGTCCGTGCTCACCCCTCCAGCCTGCCCGACGCAGACGACCGACCGGTGAAGCAGCTCGTCGTCATCGTCGGGTCTCGCCCTGTCCGGCGCGATCGAGAGCGAGGTTCAGCTCCAGGACGTTCACGCCCGGGTCTCCGAGGATCCCGAGGGGTCGTTCGTCGGTGTTCTCGTCGACGAGGGCGAGCACGTCGTCGAGCTCCATGCTCCGCGCTCCGGCGACTCTCGGCGCCTGGAGCCGGGCGTTGGCGATCGAGATGTGCGGGTCGAGACCCGATCCCGATGCCTGGACGGCATCGGCCGGTACGTCGACCTCGGCCGACAGCCCGTTGGTGTCCCTGTACTCCTCGACCCTCTCGACGACGGCGTCGAGGTACTCGGCGTTGGTCGGTCCGAGGTTCGAGCCGCTCGAGGCCGCCCCTTCGTAGCCGGAACCCGCGGCCGACGGGCGCGGGTGGAAGTACTCGGCCGCGCTGAACTGCTGGCCGATCAGCTCTGAACCGACGACCTCGCCGTCGACGGTGACCAGGGAGCCGTCGGCCTTGCCTCGGAACACGAGCTGTCCCACGCCGGTGACGGCCAGCGGGTACACGAGACCGCAGATCACCGTGAGCACGATCGTCGCCACCAGAGCGGGTGTGGACTGACGCAGGAACGACCTGAACTGCTGACCCATCACCTGACTCCCATCGCTGTGAGGACGACGTCGATGACCTTGATCCCGATGAACGGGGTGACCAGGCCGCCGAGGCCGTAGATCAGGAGGTTGCGCCGCAGCACCACCGAGGCCGACTCCGGTCTGAACCGGACCCCTCGCAACGCTAGGGGCACCAGGGCGACGATGATCAGCGCGTTGAAGATGACCGCCGAGAGGATCGCTGATCGGGGTGAGCCCAGGTCCATGACGTTCAGTCGGTCGAGTGCCGGGAACACTCCGGCGAACATCGCCGGGATGATCGCGAAGTACTTGGCCACGTCGTTCGAGATCGAGAACGTGGTCAGCGCGCCGCGGGTGATGAGGAGCTGCTTGCCGATCTCGACGATCTCGATCAGCTTCGTCGGGTCGGAGTCGAGGTCGACCATGTTCCCGGCTTCCTTGGCCGCCTGGGTGCCGGTGTTCATGGCGACGCCGACGTCGGCCTGGGCGAGAGCCGGGGCGTCGTTGGTGCCGTCACCGGTCATGGCGACGAGGTTGCCGCCGGCCTGCTCGGACTGGATCAGCGCCATCTTGTCCTCTGGCGTGGCCCCGGCGAGGAAGCCGTCGACGCCGGCCTCCTCGGCGATCGCCTCGGCGGTGAGCGGGTTGTCGCCGGTGATCATCACCGTTCGGATGCCCATCGCCCGCAGCTCGTCGAAGCGCTCGCGCATGCCGGGCTTGACGGTGTCCTTGAGGCGGATGACGCCGAGGACGCGAGGCGATCGACCCTCCACCCGGTCGACGACCACGAGCGGGGTCGCACCCTCGGAGGACACTCGCTCGACGATCGGGCCGAGCTCGAGCGGAGCGGTGCCGCCCTCGGCGTCGACCCACCTCCGCACCGCATCGCCCGCGCCTTTGCGGACGATGCGGGCGGGGACTCCCGCCGCGGCCGGGAAGTCCATCCCCGACATCCGGGTCTGGGCGGTGAACGGGACCATCTCCGCACCCGCGGGATCCGGGGGCGCGAGCCCGTATGCCGAGACGGCGAGCTCGACGATCGAGCGGCCCTCGGGCGTCTCGTCGGCCAACGACGAGGCCAGGGCCGCCTCAGCGAGCTCCTGCTCGGTCACGTCGTGGACCGGGATCAGCTCCGACGCCTGGCGTGACCCGAACGTGATGGTGCCGGTCTTGTCGAGCAGCAGGGTGCTGACGTCGCCGGCGGCCTCGACGGCACGGCCCGACATCGCCAGCACGTTGCGTTGCACCAGCCGGTCCATGCCGGCGATCCCGATGGCGGAGAGCAGGCCGCCGATGGTGGTGGGGATGAGGCAAACCAGCAGGGCGGTCAGCACCACGACGCTCTGGCGGGCGCCGCTGTAGACGGCGAACGGCTGGAGGGTCACCACCGCCAGCAGGAAGATGATCGTGAGACCCGACAGCAGGATCGAAAGCGCGATCTCGTTCGGTGTCTTCTGCCGGTCCGCACCCTCGACCAGGGCGATCATCCGGTCGAGGAAGGTCTCGCCCGGCCTGGCGGTGATGCGCACGACGATCTCGTCGGACAGCACCCGGGTCCCGCCCGTGACAGCCGACCGGTCACCGCCGGACTCACGGATGACCGGGGCGGACTCGCCGGTGATCGCCGATTCGTCGACGGTCGCTATCCCCTCGACGACGTCTCCGTCGCCCGGGATCACCTCTCCTGCGGTGACCACGCACTCGTCGCCGATCTGCAGCTCCGACGACGGCCGCTCGACCATCCCATCGGCGGTGCGGATCCTGGCCACTGACTCGGACCTGGTGCGGCGGAGCGTGTCGGCCTGGGCCTTGCCCCTGCCCTCGGCCATCGCCTCCGCGAAGTTGGCGAAGAGCACGGTCGCCCACAGCCAGATGGTGACGAGGAGAGCGAAGACGTTCTGCTGCGCCCGTTCCGGGCCGGCGGTTCCGGAGGTCCAGTCGGTGATGCACAGGACGGTGGTCAGCACGGCGCCGATCTCGACGATGAACATGACCGGATTGCGGGCCATGTCGCGCGGGTTCAGCTTGCGGAAGCTGTCGCCGATCGCCGGCCCCACGATCGCGGGGTCGAACAGCGAGCGCTGGGTGCGCTGGTTGTGGTGGTCGTGGCCGTCGTCGGGCCGTTCGGGCGCCGGTGCGTCCTCGATGAGCGTCATCGCTGTGCCTCCTGGGGAAGCCGATCTTCGGAGATGGGGTTGGACTGCGGGAGCGTCGTTCGGGGCTCGCTCATGAGAGACCGAGCTGCTCGACGATCGGACCCAGCGCCAGGGCGGGGATGAAGGTGAGGCCGGCGACGATGACGATCGTCCCGACGAGGAGCCCGGCGAACAGCGGCGTGTCGGTCGGGAACGTCCCGGCGGTCGCCGGCACGTGGTTCTTGCGGACCAGGGAGCCGCCGATGGCGAGCGCCGGGATGATCAGCATGAAGCGGCCGATCAGCATGGCCATGCCGTGGGTCAGCGTGTACCAATCGGTCCCGGCCGACAGCCCGCCGAAGGCGGAGCCGTTGTTGTTGGCGGTCGAGACGTAGCTGTAGAGGATCTCCGACAGGCCGTGCGGCCCGTCGTTGGTGAGCGACGCGACCGCGCTCGGCAGCACGACGCTGATCCCGGCCAGCACCAGCACGGTCGCCGGCATGGCGACGATGTAGAGGACCACCAACTTCATCTCGGCGGCCTGGATCTTCTTGCCGAGCAGCTCGGGTGTTCGTCCGACCATCAGGCCGGCGATGAACACGGCGAGCAGGGCGTTGATCAGGATGCCGACCAGCCCGGACCCGACGCCGCCGGGCGAGACCTCGCCGAGCTGCATCAGGAACATCGGGATCGCTCCGCCGGCCGGAGTCAGCGAGTCGTGCATGCAGTTGACCGAGCCTGTCGAGGTCCCCGTCGCTGCCGCGCCGTACATCGCGCAGCTCGCCGCCCCGAACCGCGTCTCCTTGCCCTCGAGGTTGCCGCCGACGGTCGTCGCCGACGCGGCCTGGCTGGCTCCTCGTTCGGCCACTGCCGTGTTGCCGCCTGTCTCCCACGCCGTCATGGCGAAGGTCGAGACCAGGAGCAGGATGGCCATCACCGCCAGGAGGACGTGTCCCTGCCGGCGGCTGCCGACCATGTGACCGAACGTGAACGGGAAGGCGAACGGGATCAGGAGCAGCAGCCAGACGCCGATGAGGTTGGTCCAACCGTTCGGGTTCTCGAAGGGATGGGCGCCGTTGGCGTTGTAGAACCCTCCGCCGTTGGTGCCCAGGTCACGGATCACGACCTGCGAGGCGACGGGTCCGCCCGGGATCACCTGCTCGGTCACCTTCTCGGAGCTCTCCTTTCCGCTCGCGCTGTCGGTGACGGTCGCGGTCACGGAACGGTCGATGGTGGTCGCGGTCGTGTCGCCGTGGAGGTTCTGGGTGACGCCGAGGCCGATGATCACGACTGCGGTCACGAAGCTGATCGGCAGAAGGACGCGCAGCGTGCCGCGCACCAGGTCCGACCAGAAGTTCCCGAGCGATCGTCCCCGTCGGCGTGCGATCCCCCGGACGAGTGCGACCGCGACCGCCATGCCGACCGCGGCGGACACGAAGTTCTGCACCGTGAACGACAGCATCTGCGTCAGGTGGCTGATGGCCTGTTCGCCTGAGAACCACTGCCAGTTCGTGTTGGTGACGAAGCTGACCGCGGCGTTGAACGATCCGTATGCGGCGACTGCCGGCATGTCGGTCGGGTTCAGAGGCAACGCACCTTGGACACGCAGCACCAGGTACGAAGCCAGCAGGCTGAACACCGAGAACGCGAGCAGCGACACCGCGTACACGTTCCATCGCTGCTCACGGCTCGGGTCGACCCGTAGCACCCGGAAGATCAGTCGCTCGATCGGGGCGAAGAACCGGTCGCCGGGGGCGCGCGAAGGTGCGCCGTCCTCGCCGGTGCCGTACACGGCGGCCATGTAGCGGCCGAGCGGCGGTGCGGTGACGGCGAGCACCAGGATCAGGACGAGCAGCTGGAGGATGCCCTGTGCAGTCATCAGAACTTCTCCGGGACGATCAGGACGACGACCAGGTACACGACGAGGATCGCCGCGATCGCGAGACCGACGCCGTCCTCCCACTGCATGGCGATGATCGGGGCGGTCATGGCTGCACGGTCCCGATCGATCGAGGCGTCGCGGCTCCGGACGACGCCTGAGTGGCGGTGGCGCCGGCGGGAACGTCTGAGTCAGCGCCGCTGGGAGTGGGGGAGGGCTCCGGGTCCGGACCGATGATCCGGTCGCACAGCGTGACGTAAGCCACGCACAACGCGAAGAACGCGAGGATCAGGGCCAGGACGATGACGTCGCTCATGCTGACGTCCTCTCTTCTCGACGGAGGGTTCCGTTGTTCACGGAACCGTCCTACGACGCACTGGGAGCCATGTCAGCCGTCTTGACGCGAATCGAACGTCGGGAGAGGAGGCCTTGACGCATCTGAGAGGGCGGCACCCCCGGCGGTCACCTCCGCTTGGACCATGACCCAACTCTCCGCTTTGGCGGTGGTATTCGTCGCTGACTGACGAAAACCACCGCCAAAGCCCGAGTTTGGGTGGCCCGGGTTGCCCGCTCCCGACTACATCGTCTCGGCGAAGCTGACCTCGCCCTCGCCGCGGATCACGTTCTTCAGCAGCTTCCCCGAGGCGTTGCGGGGGAGCTTGCCGTCCCAGCGCTGCACGTAGGCCGGCACCTTGAACGCGGCCAGGGCCTCTCCGACCCACTCCCGGATGTCTGCGTCGGAGATCTCGGCGCCGGGAGCGATCTCGATCACGGCCTTGACCTCTTCGCCGAGTCCGTCGTGCGGTACCCCCACCACTGCTGCATCCGCGATCGCAGGGTGCTCCACGAGTCGGTTCTCGATCTCGACGCAGTAGACGTTCTCGCCGCCGCGGATCAGCATGTCCTTGGCCCGGTCGGTGATGTACAGGTAGCCGTCGGAGTCGACGTGTCCGACGTCGCCGGTGTGCAGCCAGCCGTCGATCACCGTCGACTCGGTGGCCTCGGGCTTGTTCCAGTAGCCGGCCATGATCAGCGGGCCCCGGATCAGGACCTCGCCCGTCTCACCCGGACCGAGGTGGGTGCCGTCGGGGGCGGCGATCGCCACCTCGGTGTTGGGCATCGGCACGCCGACCGAGTCGGGCTTGCGCAGCGAGTCCTCGCCCGAGAGCGCGGTGGCGACCGACGACGTCTCGGTGAGCCCGTAGGCGTTGGTGGTGGCCTTCACGTTGGGGAACGTCTCGCGGATTCGTCGCTGGAGCTCGTCGGCCGAAGGTGAGCCCCCGAAGCTGACCGCGACGATCGAGCGAAGGTCACGGGAGTGGCGGTCGGGGTGCTCGCACGCGCGCCAGATCATCGTGGGGACGGTCGCCCAGATCTGGATGCGCTCGGCCTCGATGAGGTCGAACGCGGCCTCGGGTGTGAACCGTCCGTCGATCATGACGAGGCGGATGCCGCCCATCATCCCGACGACCAGACCGGAATGGCACCCGGAGACGTGGAACAGGGGAGACGTGAACAGCAATGAGGGCTGACCCGTCCCGTCGTTCGGTGGGGCCTCGGATGCCGAGTCGTTCGGTCCTTCGTCCTCCGGCGGAGCGGACATCGCCTGCCAGGTCATGAGGAACACGGTGTTCTGGAGGTTGGCGATCATCGACCGGTGCGTCGAGATGGCGCCCTTGGGCCGGCCGGTGGTGCCGGACGTGTAGAAGATGACCGCCGGGTCGCCCTCGTCGATCGCGACGGTCGGGAGCTCGTCCGTCGGTTCGGTGAGGAGCTCGTCGAAGCGGTGCAGCTTCGGGCTGACCGTGCCGTCCGGCCGGGCGAAGTCCGCCGGTTCGGCGTCGACCAGGAACACGTGCTCGAGCGAGTCGATGGCATCGACCTCCTCCGCGACACGTTCGAATCGTCGGGCGTCGGCGACCAGGACCCGCGCGCCCGAGTCGGTGAGCCCGTAGACGATCTCGTCGGTGATCCACCAGCCGTTGAGCCCGACGAGGACAGCTCCGATGTCGACCGTGCCCCAGAAGGTCTCGCACCACTCCGGGTTGTTCTGGCTGAGGACGGCGACACGGTCGCCGTGGCCGACACCGAAGTCGCCGAGACGTCGGCTGATCGAGTTCGCAGACCGCATGAACTCCGTGTAGGTGATTCGCCGGTCACCCTGGACGATGAACACCTTGTCGCTGTGGGCCTGGCCGAAGGCGGCCACGACCCGCAGGTCCGGGAACCGGTCCTTGTAGACCAGAAGGTCGTGTCCGTCGACATCGGTACGGACGATCTCGAACGGTCCCCCCGGGCCGGTCAGCTGGGCGCGGATCTCCTGGGCTGTCGGCATGTGCTCCCCCTGTCATGATGGCATTTCGCGTTTTGTGTGTATCTCACGTCGCTGTGCGACGTGAGATACACACAAAACGCAGGAAAACCGGGTATCGGGTCGTCAGGCGAGGTTCTCGACCACGAAGTCGATGCACCGGGTCAGCGCGACCACGTCTTCGGGGTCGATCGCTGGGAAGAGCGCGACGCGCAGCTGGTTGCGTCCCAGCTTCCGGTACGGCTCGGTGTCGACGACGCCGTTGTCGCGGAGCACCGCCGCCACGGTTGCGGTGTCGACTGCGTCGTCGAAGTCGATCGTGGCAACCACGTGGGACCGCATCGCCGGGTCGTTCACGAACGGCGTCGCATGCTCGTGGGCGTCAGCCCAGCCGTAGATCGCCTCGGCGGACCTGTCGCACCTGCCAGCGGCGAACTCGAGGCCGCCGTTGTCGTTGATCCACATGATCTGCTCGGTGGCGAGGAAGATCGTGGCCAGCGCCGGCGTGTTGTAGGTCTGGTCCTTGCGGGAGTTCTCGAGGGCGATGCCCAGATCGAGGAAGGCCGGAACCCAACGGTCGCTCGACGAGATGCGCTCGATGCGGTCGATCGCAGCGGGGGAGCAGGCGGCGATCCACAGCCCGCCGTCGGACGCCAGGCACTTCTGCGGGGCGAAGTAGTAGACGTCGACCTGGGACGGGTCGAAGCGCAGTCCGCCGGCGGCAGAGGTCGCGTCGACGAGCACGAGCGCGTCGGTGTCGGTTCCCTGAGGTCGCTCCAGCGGCATCGCTACGCCGGTGGAGGTCTCGTTGTGGGTGAGGCAATAGGCGTCGATCCCGTCCATCGGGACAGGAGTCGGGTGGTGCCCGGGCTCAGAGCCGATCACCTCGGGCTGGCCGATGTGCGGCGCGGCGGCGGCAGCCTTGGCGAACTTGGAGCTGAACTCGCCGAAGTCGAGGTGCTGGCTGCGCTCGTCGATCAGGCCGAAGGTGGCAGCGTCCCAGAACGCTGTGGTGCCGCCGTTGCCGAGGAGCACCTCATAGCCGTCGGGGAGGGAGAAGAGCTCGGCGATGCCGTTGCGGAGCTCCGACACCTTGAACCGGACCGTCGCCTGACGGTGGCTCGTCCCGAGGAAGTGCGCGGCGGAACCCGTCAGCATCTCGATCGAGTCGGGGCGGACCTTGGATGGGCCGCAGCCGAAGCGGCCGTCGTGGGGGAGGAGATCGTCCGGGATGTCGATGTCGGGGGTGCTCACCGCATCAGTCTGGCGCAGCTCGACCCCCACCCCGGTTCTGAAGTGAAATGACTCTTGTAGGGCAGGGGTGTGGGCGCGGTTCGGGGGTGCGGGGGCGGAGCCCCCGCTGTCGGGCGGAGCCCGGGAGGGTGGGTTTCAGGCGGCTGGGGTGATGGTGGTGGTGCCGTCGAGATTGTCGGTGAC
>CAZNQK010000004.1:0-36021 GCA_964575165.1 uncultured Aquihabitans sp.
GAGAAGGTCTTCCCCGAAGAGGTCGAGGAGGCGCTCAAGACCGATGACTCGGTCTCGGATGCCGTCGTCGTCGGAGTGCCCGACGACCGCTTCGGCGAGGCCATCACCGCCGTCGTCGAACCGGTCGGCGGCGCGACGGTCGACGAGGCATCTCTCATCGAGCACGTGAAGAACCACCTCGCCCACTACAAGGCACCGAAGAGGATCCTCCCGATCGACACGATCGGGCGCGCTCCCAACGGCAAGGTCGACTACAAGCGGATGAAGCAGTACGCCATGGCCGAGCTCGGCATCGACGCCTGACCCTTCCCTGCACGCTCCGGCGCACCAAGTGGTCGTGATCGAGCCGCCCGGTGTGCCAGAGCGGAGGTGACCGCACCCCTCGCCGGTGCGATCGTTCGAGCTCGCTACGTCACCCTCAGGCGGCCGGAACGACCCCCACGTCATCGAAGCGGACTGTGAGCGGCGCGTTGGTGGCGCTTCCCGAGAGGTAGGTGTTGAATCCGACGGACCCACCGACCTGCATGCCGGCCGTGGCGTCGGTGACGCTGGCCGCCCACGCGGTCGGCTCAGCCGTGCCCACCGCCCAGACCCTGGCACGCACGGTCGTGGGGCCGGCGCCCGTGACCTGGAGTCGCACCCGCACCTGGGTCCCGGCCATGACGGTGAGGCCTGCAACGGTGACCTGTTGACGGATGGTCGTCTCCGCACCGGTCGAGTTCGTGCGAACGAGCGTCAGGTGGACCTGCCCGTTGGAGAGCAGTCGGATCTTGGCCCGATACTCGCCGACGCCGACGACGCGCCGACCGATGGGCGACACGTAGAGGCCTCCACCCGTGACCGCCTTGTCGACGCTCATGGTGAACACCATGTCGGTGCTCGAGGGCGTCACACCGCTCAGATGCACGTTGCGACCGGAGCCGGCCGACATCGACACGTTGCCGGTGCCGCCGGCAACGGCGAAGCTCGTCGCAGCGCTGGCCGGGCTCCATGCCCCACCGACATCTGCTGTCCCCCACCCACCGGTGATGGTGCGGGAGAAGGCGTCGGAGGCGATGAACGGTGACGGAGTGGAGGACGGCGCCACCTGCCGGGTCGTCGATGAAGTGGCACCGTCGCCGTCGGTCACCGTCAACGTCACCGTGTAGGTGCCGGCCGCCGCGTACGTCCGCGACGACGTCACTCCCGACCCGCTGCCTCCGTCACCGAACTCCCATGCGTACGACACGATCGTGCCGTCCGCATCCGTCGAGCTCGACGCGTCGACCGAGCACGTGAGGACGCTGCACGACGTCGTGAACGAGGCCGTGGGCGCCGTGTTCGTCGGTGGGGTCGTCCCGCCCGCGACCGGGGTGGCCAGCAGATCGTCCACGAGGAGCGTGATCGGCGCGTTGGTGGCCGAACCCGACAGGTAGTCCCAGAACCCGATGCCGCCGCCCGTCTGGAGCGCGGAGGTCGAGTCCGTCGCCTGCAAGGTCCACGTGGTCGGTTCGGAAGCGGCATCGGCCCAGATCCGGGCGCGCAGAGCAGTCGGCGATGTGCCCTCGGCCTCGAGGCGCACCTTGACGTACTGGCCGGCGCTCCAGTTGAGACCCGGCACCGTCGCGACCGACTGGAGCACCGTCTCGGCGCCCCCGACGATCCGGACGAGCTGTGCTGTCACAGCACCGCTCGACTGGGCCCGAAGCTTGAGGCGGTAGTCGTTCGAGGAGCTGACTCGCCGACCGATGACAGCCACGTATGAGCCGCCGCCGGTCTGGGACTTGTCGAACGCGAGCCGCGCCGTGACCTTGGTGTCGGTCGACTGGAACGAGTCGAGCGACATCGTCCGGCCGCCGCCTGCGGATGCGAGAACGCGTGCGGTGCCTCCGGACACCGAGAAGTTCGTGGCGCCGCCCGTGATGGCCCATGACCCACCGATGTCTGCCGTTCCCAGACCCCCGGTGACGCTCCGTCCGAAGCTGTCGGCGGCATGAGTCGTGCCGGGTGGTGGTGGTGGAGGAGGAGGAGGAGGAGGCGGAGGCGGCGGCGGCGGCGGAGGCGGCGGAGGAGGCGGTGTCGTGGTGTCCAACCCTGTGGCGAGCGCGTCGCGGATCACCGGGATCGGTTGGTTGGTCAGGTAGTTCTGGAACGCCATCGGCCAGTGCGGGTTGACGTAGGCCCAGAAGGTCCAGTTGACGCGGTTCGTCTTGGCCCAGTCGAGGAAGAGGCGCGTCTGCGCCATCGTGGCGGCGGTCATCTGACGGGCGTCCACTCCGAGCGAGAAGTTGGTGAACTCCCCTATATAGAGGGGCACCTTCCAGGACCTCGCGTTGGCCAGCAGCTGGTTGGCGACCGTGATGCCGAAGTCATCGTGGCGAGTGACGCCATCGGAGAACGTGCCGTAGCTGAAGGCGTAGATGTGCGCCGAGTAGACCCAGTTCCCGGCCACGGCAGGCTTGGCCGTCATCGTCGGCGTCTCGCGCGCCGACGGGTTCGCGGCGTTGTAGCCGCCGGTCGAGTCCTCGAAGAACAGCAGCCAGCCCGGTCGACGTGCCGTGATCACCGGACCGACCGCCTCGTAGAACGACTTCAGCCGGGAACCGGACGCCTGGAGCGCGGTCTGGCCGGCCGGAGGGTTGCCACCGACGTAGCTCCAGTACGGCTCGTTGAAGATGTCCGCGCCCACGACGGCGTCAGATGCAGCGAACCCGGACGCTGGCGAGAACTCGTACGCGAGCCTGTCCCACGCGGCCGAGAAGAGCTGCCACGGCGTCTGCCGGGTCGTGGTCACCAACGGGTCGTGCACGTTCCGGAAGAACCAGTTCATCGACTGGTAGAAGTCCGTGCTCTGGGTCGTGGCCGCCTTTCTGTCGGCGGTCGGGTACATCCAGCGCGGCATGCCGGATCCTTCGCAGTAGCCCGACGAGCCGTCCCAGTTGGTGATCTTGTGCAGCGCCGGGGACCAGTAGTCCTGGTGCATGTCCAGGATCACCATCAGCCCGGCGGCCTTGGCCTTGGTGACCATGGACCTCAGGTCGTTCAGGTACGTCTGGTTCCAGTCATGGACGTAGGTCCCGTTCGCTGCGTCCCACGTGGGGGCGATCGGTTCGAGGTTGTTCCAGGCGATCGGCAGGCGGAGGACGTTGTATCCGAGATCCGAGATGCGCTGGTAGGCGTCGTCGTAGTTGAACGACTGGCCACCGATCGGGTCGGCGGGCGTCCGCCAGACGCGACCGCAGGCGTCGGCGACCTTCTGCTTGTCGGTCCGACCCCCGTGCTCGGTGCCGCTCCAGTTGAAGCCGACCAGGCGGACCTGGTTGCCCGCCGCGTCGTAGATGCGGTCGTCGTTGCCGTTCGTGTGAAGCGGTCCGACGGTGGCCGCAGCAGCCGGCGTCGGCACCGTCGCGGTGCCGAC
Source organism: uncultured Aquihabitans sp. (assembly GCA_964575165.1). Lineage (GTDB taxonomy): Bacteria > Actinomycetota > Acidimicrobiia > Acidimicrobiales > Microtrichaceae > Dermatobacter. Next base: position 3,398 of record CAZNQK010000004.1, read on the forward strand.
GACCGCCAGGGCGGCTCCAACAAGCGCTACAGCGCACACGATCCCCAGCAGACGTCGACTCATCGATCGTTCCCTTCCCCTGCGGTGCTCCTCCAGCTCCGCCGCAGCCAATGATGGACCACCATCCTCGCCCTGTCACCCCTGCCGAGGGCCAATTCCTCCTGCTGGGCACATCTACCAGGTGAGGTCCGCCCCGCGTCCGCTGACGCCGGTCACAGGTCTCGACGCTGTGTCTGTCCTCCGGCACCTGACGACAGGAACCCATTGCAGAGCGACACAGCGACCAGCGACATCAGCGACAGGAACACCCCCACCTGGAAGCCTTTTCGACGTGCGGGACCGTCGGATCTAGCGTGACTGACGCCTGAACGAGCCCCGGACGGACCGCGGGCGCACGGCGTCTGAGAGGACCTCGATGAGTGATCTGACCTTCGACGGCAAGGTCGCGATCGTCACCGGTGCGGGTGGCGGTCTCGGCAAGTCCCACGCACTCGAGCTCGCCCGTCGCGGCGCCCGCATCGTGGTGAACGACCTCGGCGGCTCGGTGAGCGGCGAGGGCGACAACGCCTCCGCCGCCCAGTTGGTGGTCGACGAGATCACCGCCGCTGGCGGAGAGGCCGTCGCCAACCACGACTCCGTCGCCACCCCCGAGGGCGGCAGGGCGATCGTCGACGCCGCTGTCGAGGCGTTCGGGACGGTCGACATCGTCATCAACAACGCCGGGATCCTGCGCGACAAGACGTTCCACAACATGACGCCCGAACTGCTCGAGCCGGTCATCGCCGTGCACCTCCTCGGCGCGTTCTACGTGACTCAGCCGGCGTGGGTGATCATGCGCGAAAAGGGCTACGGCCGCGTCGTGAACACCAGCTCCAACTCGGGTCTGCTCGGCAACTTCGGTCAGAGCAACTACGGCGCCGCCAAGCTCGGCCTCGTCGGTTTCACCCGGGTGCTCGCCAACGAGGGCCGTTCCAAGGGGATCAAGGTCAACGCCATCGCCCCCGTCGCGAAGACCCGGATGACCGAGGACCTGCTCGGCCCGCTCGGCGACAAGCTCGAAGCCTCCGAGGTCACCCCCACCGTCGTGTACCTGGCGTCGGAGGAGTGCCCCGTCAGCGGCGAGGTCTACTCGGTCGCCGGTGGCGTCGTCGCCCGCTACTTCATCGGCCTGACCCCCGGCTGGTACTCCGAGGGTCACTCGGTCGAGGACGTGCGCGACAACTTCGACCAGATCCGCGACGAGACCGGCTACATCGTCCCCGAGGACCCCTCCGGCGAGCTCCGCAAGCTGCTCGAGACGCTCAGCTGACGTTCCAGCAGTCGTTCTGGGACTGACGATCTGGGACTGACGATCTGGGGACACGGACCCGGGTGCACCGCTGGGGCGGTCACCCGGGTTCAGTGCTCCTCGGGAAGATCGTCGGCCTCGAGGAGATCGTCGTCCCCGAGAAGATCGTGCTCCCCGGGACGGTCGTGATCCCCGGCCGTCGAGTCGCCGACGACCTCCCCGCCCTCGACCCGGACCATCTTCCCTGTCCGCATGTCGAGCGTCTCCTTCTCGGCCGAGAACCGGAGCTTCATCCGGAGCACCCGCAGCTCGACGAGGTAGTAGACGGGCAACGACACGGCGAACGCGGCCAGCACGAGGACCGGGAGGCGCAGCACCTGAACCGCAGGAGAGGCGTCCTCGCCTCCGGTCAGGGCGATGATGAACACGTACGGCAGGGCGTGCCACACGTACAGGGTGTACGACATCCGCCCCGTCCACTGGAACGGCCTCCAGGACCACATCCGCGAGAGCCACCACTGCCGGCAGTGGACCAGCCCGAACAGGATGGCGCCGAAGCCGACGATGCCGAGCGTGTGACCCCAGCGGAACCAGTACACCGGGCTCTGGGCCAGCATCTGGGGACGACTGAACTGCTCGGGACCGTCGGGCAGGTACCTGAAGTACGGCAGCCCGAGCTTCTCGAACGCGCCGAACGAGGTGGTGAGGGCGATCGCCCAGATGACCGATCCGGCGGTGGCTGCGACCAGGATCGGCTTGCGGATCCGCTCGATGCGCTCGGCCGTGAGGTGGGCGTTCACGATGGCGAGCAACGCCCCGAGCATCAGGCCATCGGGTCGTTGCAGGAGGGCGAGGCGCACCCCGGCGATCATCCCCTCGTCGTCCTGACGGAACCCGGTGTACGCGGACCAACGGGCCACGCCGATGGCGACGAAGCCGACCCCGAGCATCCAGCCGAGCTGCTTGATCCAGTTGCGGCGGATGCAGAAGAGCACGGTCGCCGGGACCAGGAAGTAGAACCACTCCTCGACCGACAACGTCCAGAGGTGCCACATGTAGCGGTTGTCCTGCATGTCGGGCTCGATCATGTAGAGCCCGTTCGGGAAGAACAGGTGGTACACGTACGCGACCGCGGCGGCAGCGTCCTCGGCGATCCCCCGCAGGGATATGGCCTCGACGTGCAGCACGGTGCCGATCACCCCGATGAAGATCCACACCGCGCAGAACAGCCAGACCGACGGCAGCAGGCGCACTGCACGACGGGCGTAGAACTTCTTGAGCCCGACATCACCGGTGCTTCGGTGCTCCTGGAGCAGCAGCGTGGTGATGAGGAACCCGCTGAGCACGAAGAACGTGTCGACGATCGTGACCAGCGACTCGAAGTACACGAACAGCGCGTGGCCGACGAGCACCATCATCACGCCGATGCCGCGGATGCCGTCGAAACCGCCGACGAGTCCGAGCTTCGGAGCCGAGCTGACGAACGGAGACCGGGTCGTCGGCGTCACCTCCTGTCCTCGGGTTCAACGGCCGGCTCATCCTCGGAAGCGAGCGTCGCGGACCTCCGTCGTCGGACGCGGAGCTCCTCCACCGGAACCATCCTGCCGGTGTTCAGGTCGACGACCTCCTTCTCGGACGCGAAGCGGAGCTTCACCCGCAGCATCCGCTGCTCGACTCCGTAGAAGACCGGGAGGCACGCCACGATGGTGACGGCGGCCAGGATCGGGACCCGCCACTTCTCACCCAGCACGTCGTCCTGCCCGAGCACCTCGAGGATCACGAAGAACACCAGCGTGTGCCAGACGTAGACCGTGTAGGACATCCGCCCCAGGAACCGGAGCGGCTTCCACGACAGCGCCCTGTTGGGCCACCACTGCTTCATGCGTGCCATCGCCAGCATGGCCGGAGCGAAAGCCAGGGCCGTCACCGTGTGCCCAAAGTTGATCCAGTAGACACCGGACTGCCCCTCGACCGGCGTGGCCGGCGCCATCGGCACGAACGGGTACGGCAGGCCGAGCCGGTCGGACGTGCTCTTCAGGAACCCCGACGCCACCAGCATCGTCGCGAACGAGACGACCAGTCCGACCCCACCGGCCCACGGAAGGGCCTTGCGCCACCGCTCCGGCAACGGCTCCGGCAACCTCGAGTTGAGGACGGCGAGACCGACGCCCCACATCAGCGAGTCGGGTCGTGACAGCCACAGGAGGCTCAGACCACGCTGGAGCGACACCTCGTCAGGGTCCGACGGGATGGCGACCGGCCCTGCGTGACCTGTCCATCGCTGCCAGCCGATCCACGCCGCCACCGCGCAGAGGAGCACCGCTAGCTGCGTCATCCACCTCTTGCGGACGCAGACGAGGACCGTCACCGCGATCAGCAGGTAGAACTGCTCCTCGAGCGCCAACGACCAGAACTGGTCGATCGAGGTCTTGCCGGCCATCGCCGGGTCGATCGACACCAGGCCGACCGGGAACACCAGCTGGTACACGTACGTGACCGCTGCGACCGCCTCCTGCCACAGCACCGCCAGGCGGTCCCGGTCGAAGAGAAGGCACACGACGAACCAGGCGACGATGCACAGATACGCCGACGGCAGGAGCCTCACCGCACGGCGCGCGTAGAAGCGCCGCATGCTGATCGTGTGCGAGTCACGGTGTTCCTGGAGGAGCAGCGTCACGATCAGGAACGCGCTCATCACGAAGAACACGTCGATGATGCCAGCGAAGCTCGGCGAGAGCTGCGAGTACGCGTGGTTGAACAGGACCATCAGGATCCCGATGCCGCGGACTCCGTCGAATCCACCTACGAAGCCCAACCGAGGCGCCTCGGACACGTACGGTGACGACGTCGCCCCCGTAGTCGACATGGGCCAGACGGTACGGGTTCCCATGATGCGCGACAACCGAGCAGATCACCGGCGCGGGGATCCGAACGGATGACAGCGATCGACGCCCGACGAAGAGGAGTGGGATGGAGACGATCGAGGAGTACGGCGAACGAGCGGCCGCGTGGCTGGCCGAACACCGCTCCGAGGCACCCCGGGACTACGGGGCGATCCTGCCGCCCGACATGGCCGACGAGGGTCGACGCTGGCAGCGGACGCTGTTCGACGCCGGGTTCGCCGGGATCCACTGGCCGACCGAGTTCGGCGGGCAGGGGCTCACTCCCGAGCACAACGCCGCATGGATCACGGAGTGCGCCCTCGCCCAGGTCCCCGCGTTCCTGAACATGGTCGGCTGCGTGCTCACCGGCTCGGCGTTGCTGGCGTTCGGGACCGAGGCGCAACAGGTCGAGCACCTGCGACCGATCATCACCGGCGAGCGGATCTGGTGCCAGCTGTTCTCGGAGCCGGACGCGGGTTCGGACCTGGCGTCGCTCGCCACCCGGGCCGAGCGTGACGGCGACGAGTACGTCGTGAACGGCCAGAAGGTGTGGTGTTCGAACGGGCGCGTCGCCGACCGCGGGATCCTCATGGCCCGCACCGATCAGTCGGCCAGGCCGCACAAGGGCATCTCCTTCTTCCTCGTCGACATGGCCTCCCCCGGCGTCGAGCTCAGGCCGTTGCGGCAGATGAACGGCGACGCCGAGTTCGACGAGGTGTTCCTGACCGACGTCCGCCTTCCGGTCGACGCGCTGCTCGGCCCCGAGAACGAGGGCTGGATGGTCGGGATGTCGGCCCTGACCAACGAACGGGGCTACATCGGTGCGTCAGGGATCTCACTCAAGCGGCGGCTCGACTCGATGCTGGCCATGGGCGGCGACCTCCCACCGTTGGAACGCCAGCAGCTGGCCGGGCTCTGGAGTCGTGGCACGGCGCTGTGGGCGATGGGACGGCGTCAGGGGCCGGTGGCGTCGGTGCTGGGGTCTGTGGCCAAGCTCGGCACGACCGAGCTGATGTTCGACACCGCGTTGTTGAGGGCCGACCTGGCCGGCCCGGAGGCGATGCTCCAGGAAGATGCCGCCTACCTCCTCGAGAGCGCGCCCGGTGCCCGCATCGCCGGAGGCACGAGCCAGATCCAGCGCAACATCATCGGCGAGCGGATCCTGGGCCTCCCCAAAGAACCTAAGCCCTAGCCCCCGCTGGTCGAGGCAGGGGCGCGCGTACCCTCGCGGCATGTCGCACAAGCCGCTCGCCCAGTCCGTCGACCCCCACGACGTCCTCGCCATCGACGACCTGCTCGACGACGAGGAGCGACTGCTGCGCGACACGGTCCGGCAGTTCGTGTCCGACCGGATCCTGCCCGAGGTCGGCGCGTGGTTCGACGCAGGGACGTTCCCGGCCGAGATGGCCAACGAGTTCGGCTCGCTCGGGCTGCTCGGCATGCACCTCGACGGCTACGGCTGCGCCGGAACATCGGCCACCGCGTACGGGCTCGCCTGCCTTGAGCTCGAAGCCGGCGACTCGGGTGTGCGCAGCTTCGTGTCGGTGCAGGGGTCGCTCGCCATGTTCCCGATCCACGCGTTCGGGTCCGAGGAGCAGAAGCAGCGTTGGCTGCCGGGCATGGCCGCCGGCGACCTGATCGGTTGCTTCGGATTGACCGAGCCCGACTCCGGGTCCGACCCGTCGTCGATGCGCACGACGGCCCGCCAGGACGCCTCGGGCGACTGGGTGCTGAACGGCGCCAAGATGTGGATCACCAACGGGTCTGTGGCCGACGTCGCCGTGGTGTGGGCCCGCACCGACCCCGACGGTCCCGACAAGGGCGCTGTCCGGGGCTTCGTCGTCCCGACCGACACGCCCGGGTTCTCGGCGCCGCTCATCCACCGCAAGGTGTCGCTGCGGGCGTCGGTCACCTCGGAGCTCGTGCTCGACGACGTCCGCCTGCCCGCCGATGCCGTCCTGCCCGGCGTCACCGGCATGCGCGGTCCGCTGTCGTGCCTCAACGAGGCCCGGTTCGGCATCTCCTTCGGAGCATGCGGCGCAGCTCGGGCCTGCTACGAGACGGCACTCGCCTACTCGCTGGAGCGCACCCAGTTCGACCAGCCGATCGCCGGGTTCCAACTCACCCAACGCAAGCTCGTCGAGATGATGGTCGCCGTGCAGCGGGGCACGCTGGTGGCCCTGCACGTCGGCCGGATGAAGGACGCCGGCACGCTCGCCACCCCGCAGGTGAGCTTCGCCAAGATGGACAACGTCGCGATGGCGCTCGACGTGGCACGCACCGCCCGCAGCGTCCTCGGCGCCAACGGCATCACCACCGAGTACCCGGTGATCCGCCACATGAACAACCTCGAGTCGGTGTTCACCTACGAGGGCACGAACGAGATCCACACGCTGATCCTCGGCCAGGCGATCACGGGCATCGCTGCGTTCAGCCGATGACCCCACGCGTTCTCATCCCGTCTCGCGCTGTGTGACAGCACGAGACGGGATGAGAACGCGGGATCTTGGCGCGTGCTGCCGGTAGAGGGTCGCGGGTAGGTGACCTGCGAGATCCGCTATCGCGATGGAGGTCGGCGCCATGAGACGTGACGTGCTGGTGTCCCGGGTGCTCGAGCCCGACGGGGTCTGGTCGCTCGACGACTACGCCGCCTCGGGCGGGGGCAGCGCCCTCGAACGTGCCCGATCGAGCACGCCCGGTGAGCTGATCGGCCTCATCGACGCTTCCGGTCTCCGGGGCCGGGGTGGCGCCGGGTTCCCCACCGGGCGCAAGTGGCGGATCGTCGCCGAGTCCCGTTCCGACATGGAGCCGACGACGGTCGTGGTCAACGCCGCCGAGGGTGAGCCCGGCACCTTCAAGGACAGGGCGCTGCTGCGCACCAACCCGTACCGCTGCGTCGAGGGAGCAGCCGTCGCAGCGCTCGCAGTGGGTTCGACCGAGGTGGTGATCGGCATCAAGGCGTCGTTCGGCCCCGAGATCGACAGACTCCGGGACGCCATCGCCGACATGTCGGAGCGGAGCTGGCTCGACGGGCTCGACATCCGCCTGCTGGCAGGACCCGGCGCGTACCTCTTCGGCGAGGAGACCGCCCTCCTGGAGGTCGTCGAGGGCCGCCAACCCTTCCCCCGCGTCACGCCTCCGTACCGGCGGGGCCTCGAGGAGGACGACACCCGCTCGGCCGCGGGGGTGCACCTGGCCGGGGTCGGCGGCACGGATGAGCCGCCGGCGCTGGTCGACAACGTGGAGACGCTCTCCGACGTCCCGCTGATCCTCCACCACGGAGTCGACTGGTTCCGCGAGCTGGGTACCGACACCTCTCCCGGCACCGTCGTCTGCACGATCTCGGGCGCTACCCGTCGCCACGGCGTCGGCGAGGTCCCGCTCGGCACGACGCTCCGGGAGGCGATCGACGCGATCGGCTGGGGCCCGAGGGCCGGGGCGTCGATCGGACTCGTGGTGGGCGGCACGACCAACGCCCTCATCCCGTCGGACATGCTCGACACCCCGCTCACCTACGAGGCGATGGCCGCGGCGGGCACCGGGCTCGGATCCGCCGGCTTCATCATGTTCGACGACAACACCGATCCGGTCGCCGTCGCCCAGGGCATCTCCCGCTTCCTCGGGGTGGAGTCCTGCGGACAGTGCGAGCCGTGCAAGCGTGACGGGCTGGCGCTGTCGGAGCTGCTCGACCACCTCCGTGACGGTAGAGGCGACGACAGGACCATCGATCAGATCAGAAGTCGAGTGGACACCGTGCCGATCGGAGCCCGCTGCAACCTGGCACGACAGCAGGCCGAGGTTCTCGACAGCCTGCTGCGGATCTACTCCGACGAGCTCGAACGCCATGCCACCGACGGACCACACCCCGTTGCACCGATCACCTTCGCCCCGATCGAGAACCTGACAGGTGGTCGAGCCACCCTCTCGAGCACCCAGCAGCTCAAGCAGCCCGACTGGTCGACCGGTCACATCGACTCCGGCACGACCCCCGCTGCACGGCTGGGGGACACGCCGGTCCACATCCCGCTGCCGCCCACACGACAGGGGCGACCGAGATGGACCTGCCGGATCCCCGACGACCACCCGCTCGGCATCCTCGCCGACGCCCACGATGCACTGTTCGGCCAGGCCGCCCACTGCACCGAACCCCATCACGGCGCCGATCCCGAGCCCTGCCGACAGCTCGCCACAGCGGCGTTGGTCCACGTCGACGCGACCCGCCGGGTTCTGTACCCGATGGCCCGACGAACCCTCACCGACAACGACGGCGTCCAGGTCGTCGACCGGGCCGAGAGCCAGGAGGACGAGCTAGTCGCCGTCGCCCACGCGGTCATCGACAGACCGACGGAGGCACCGGATCGTCTCGACGACCTGCTGTCCGCGCTCCGACGACACGCCTCGCTCGAGGAGCAGGTCGTCGAGCTCCTGCGCGACAGCATGGATCCCGTGGACCGTGACCACCTCGCCAACGGGATCGCCGAGGCCATGACCACCTCGCTCGCACCGGAGCACGCGTCCACCTCCGCCTGAGCGATCACGTTCCCATCGCGTTCTCATCCCGTTTCGCGCTGCCCCACAGCGCGAAACGGGATGAGAACGCGGGGTGTGTGACGTGTGAGACTGCCCACCCGTGGGCACTCCCAACATCCTCACCGACACCACTCCGACGGTCGATCCTGCTGACCCGTCGCTCGTCCGCTCGGTGATCACCGATGCGTGGGGCCTCTACTTCGCCCAGGGTGGGGTCGTGATGGCCGCGGCGCTGCGGGCCATGGCGGCCGTCCTCGATCGTCCGGACCTCGCACTGTCCAGCGCGAGCGCGACCTTCTGCCGACCCGTGGCGTGCGGCCCGGTGACCACGCAGGTCGAGGTGCTCCGCGACGGCCGACGGGGATCTCAGGTGCTCGGGACCCTGCGCGATGCGACCGGCCCGGACGGCACGACGAACGTGGCCGTGACCGCCACCATGACCGATCCCACCCTGCCCGGCATGGAGCTCGCCCCACATCCCAGGCCGACGGCTCTCCGCCGAGCGCCGACGACGACCGACGACCGCGCGTACGACAACGACTTCCCACTCGGCTTCCTTGACAACACGCAGTGGCACCTCGCCAGCGGTTCCGACGACGCCGCCGAGCCCTCACCGCTCCCTCGGGCCACGCTCTGGTTCCGCTTCAACGACCCACCCGCTGATCCCGGCCACGACTGGCATCCCGCGCTCCTACCGATCCCCGGCGACGCGCTCGGATCGGCGCTCGTGGTCGCCGTCGGCGATGGCGCAGAGCCCGTCGGCAGCGTCTCGCTACAGATCGACCTCCAGGTGCTCGCCCCCATCACCGGCACCTGGATCGGGATCGACTCGACGTGCAGCCACGTCGGCAACGGTCTGGCGACCGGCGTCACCCAGCTGTGGAGCGAGGACGGGACCCACGTCGCGATGGTCAACCAGACCGCCATGCTCCGTGGTCTCGGTGGGTGAGCTATCTCGGGGAGCGATCGCGCCCCACCCCGACTCTGTTCCCGTTTCGTGGCCGATTCCGGCCACGAAACGGGAACAAAGCTGGTCAGGCCACGGAGCCGGCAGGGTCAACCGAGGATGTTGACGGCCCTGGCCACCACCAACCCGAGGATCGCCAGCGACGACCCCGACTCGACGACGGCGACCGCCTTCGCCCGGTGGCTCAGGACGACCACGTCGGCCGGGCTGAACGAGATCGCTCCCGTCGCGGCGACGTGCAGGTAGTCGAAGAAGACCGGTCTCCACTCCCCCTCCGACAACGACGGGTCCGCCTGCTGTGGGAACAGCAGGTCACCGGCGCCCGGTGGGTGGTGCGCCCGTTCGCCGGGGCCACCGGCGTCCATCTCCCAGTACAGGAACGCGAACGCCAGCACCAGATGGATCCAGACGAGCCCCCCGGCCCAGAGCAGCTGGTTCGCCTCGGTCGTTCCGTCGTCACGTTGCAGGATCAGGTACACCATGCGAATGGCCGCCGTCGCGGCACCCAACGCCAACGAGGCGACGAGAGCCAGCCTCACCAGGTGCACCGTCCTCGACCGGCGGTCGATCCGACCCGGGTCGAGCAGGAACATCGCTATCAGCAGCACGAGCTGGACCGCTGACATGAGCTGACCTGTGTCGTTGCGGAAGAACTCCGGCATCACGAACGGCAGACCGACGGTGAGCGCCCCGGCGATCACGACCGGCCAGCGTGACTCACCCGCTCCGTCCGGCAGGTCCTCGAGCGGGTCGCTCCGGTCATCCACTCGACCGACCGTACCGGCAGATAGGTGGGCCGGATCCCACCCCTCGCTGGTCGCCAGCGACCAGACTGCACGACCGGACCGGTCCGAGCGCAGATGACGGACTCGGCCCGTCGACACTGGAGACGCCACCATGACATCAGCCTCCGAACGAGGACACGACGCGTCGACACCGGACACTCCGGATCGCGCTCCCGCTCAGGCCGGAGCGGTCCTCGGCACGCTCATCCTGGTCGCGGCCGTCGCCAACCTCCCGCTGGCGGTGGCCAACGTCGCACTGCCCGACATCGGCAAGTACTTCGACGCCTCGCAGACTCAGCTCAACATGGTCGCCGTCGGCTACTCGCTCGGGCTGGCTGCGACGGTCCTCTGGCTCGGAGCGCTCGGCGACCGCTACGGGCGCAAGCAGATGCTCCTCGGAGGCACCGCCCTCTCGCTGCCGGCGTGCCTGCTCGCCGCCTGGGCACCGTCGATCGAGGTCCTCGTCGGGGCACGGGTCCTCGGCGGTGTGGCGGCCGGCATGGCCTATCCGACGACCCTCTCGCTGATCACCGCCCTGTGGTCCGGCGCCGGACGGACCAAGGCCATCGCCCTCTGGTCGGCACTCGGTGGTGCGGTCTCGGCGATGGGGCCACTCCTCGCCGGGGTCTTCCTGTCACGTTGGTGGTGGGGGTCGGTGTTCCTCGTGACCCTGCCGCTCATCATCGTTGCGATCCCGGCCATCTCCCGGGTGGTTCCCGCCCACGTCAACGAGACGACCGAACCTGTCGACAACATCGGCGGCATCCTCTCGGTGATCATGGTCGCCGCCGTCGTGGTCGCCATCAACTTCGTCGTCGTGCCGGACAAGCGCACCACAGCGCTGATCATCGGCGTCGTCGGACTGGTTGTGGCCGCCGGGTTCGTCGTCCGTCAACGACGGACCGAGACGCCGCTCTACGACCTCCACGTCGCAGCGCGACCGATCTTCTGGGTAGCGGCGCTCGCTGGACTGATCGTCTTCGGTTCCCTCATGGGAGCGATGTTCATCGGCCAGCAGTTCCTCCAGGACGTCCTCGGCTACACGACCATGGACTCCGGGTTCGCCGTGCTGCCCGCTGCCGCGTTCATGGTGGTCTGCGCCCCGCGGTCCGCGAAGCTCGTCGAGGCCAAGGGCGCCCGCTTCACACTCCTGTTCGGCTACGTGTTCGTCCTGGCCGGATTCCTGTTCATGTTCTTCGTCTGGAACGAGTCCTCTCAGTACTGGCACGTCGGCCTGGCGTACGCCCTCGTCGGCGCCGGAGTGGGCTTCGCTGGGACACCGGCATCGCGCTCGCTCACGGGAGCGGTGCCCGTGACCAAGGCCGGCATGGCGTCTGGCACGGCAGACCTCCAGCGGGACCTCGGCGGAGCGATCATGCAGTCGATCCTCGGAGCGCTGCTCACCGCCGGGTACACCAAGGCGTTCACCAACCTGATCGCCGGATCACCGAACGCGTCCGAGGTCAGCACCCAGATCCAGGGGCAGCTGACGAAGTCGTTCTCGAGCGCCGAGAACGCCGCCGCGCAATACCCCCAGTACAAGGACCAGATCATCCAGGCGGCCCGGGACTCGTTCGTCAACGGCCAGGACTGGGCCTACGCGGCGGGGGCGATCGCCGTCATCATCGGCGGAGCGATCGTCTTCACGCTCTTCCCGAAGTACGACGAGGAACGCCAACTGCTCGCCGAGTACGCCGCCGAGCCGGCCTGACCGGGCTCGGAAGCCCTCGATCCCGCGTTCTGTGTGTTTCTGACGTCGTCCCACGACGTCAGAAACACACAAAACGCGGAAGGGGTGCGCTCCTCAGGAGCGACCGAGGAGCTCGTCGAACGGACCCGTCACCTCGTAGGTGATGCCGAGCGGAAGGTTGAGGGGCCCGGCCGGGCCCCGCTGGGAGCTGAAGTACAACCGCTGGCCGTCGGGACTGAAGCAGGGGCCGGTGATCTCGCTCAGGGACTGACCGACCACCCGTGCGACTGCAGTCGCCTTGTCGTCGGACGCCAGCATCACGACCTCCATGTTCCCGCCGTCCTCGGCGACGAGCACCTTGGACGAGGCGTCGTCCACCCAGATGTTGTCCACCGCGTCCATGACCCCCCTGTCCTGTCCCGCCTGGTAGCGGATCCTGACCGTCGACGTCGCGGTGTCGTAGCTCCAGATCCGAAGGTCGCCCTTGGTCGTGAACAGCACTTCACCGCGGAGCACATCGACGCCCTCACCGCCGTTGAAGCGGATCATCCCGGGCACCTGCTTCCGGGTCGCCTGGGACTGCGCCGATGGATCCGGGACAACCACCCACTTGATCGGTCCCGGTGCGGCTCCGCCCGTCGCGACCTCGAGCAGTCCTGACGACAGGTCCTGCGGTCGAGCCGGCGTGAACCGGTAGAAGCCACCGTCGGGACGATCCTCGGTCAGGTACACCCGGCCGTCGGGCGCCACCGCCGCAGCCTCGTGGGCGAACGCTCCCATGGCAGGACGCTTGACCGACGGTCGAGCGCCGGTCGGATCGCACTCGTGGACCATGCCGAGATCGAACTCCTCACAGGTCAACCACGTCCCCCACGGCGTTGCGCCGCCGGCGCAGTTCATGGTGGTGTCCTTACAGATGGAGAAGGCGTCGGTGATCGTCCCGTCCGGAGCGAAGCGGATGCTCGACACCCCGCCCGACCCCGTGATCTCGTGGTTGACGGCCAGGTACCAACCTCCAGGCACCTTGCGGTCGACGAAGGTCGCTGCTCCGTCAGGGAAGTTGCGGAATGTGAACCCCGTCGCGCCGACCGGTTCCGTCGCCCGGGCGATGATCCGACTCGTGAACCCCGGAAGGACCACGAGTCCGTTCGGATCCGCATCCCGCTCTGTCGCCCCTGGACTGCACGCCTCCAGAACCACCCCGGCGACCGCCATCATCCCGGCGGTCCCCGACCAGCGGAGAACGCTGCGCCTGCTAATGCCCCTTGAGTTCATCTTGTCAAGCGTATATCTCACGGTATTTCTTGGAGTGTCACTTACGTAGGTCAGCGCGAGTGCACCGGATGACCCCGGACAGAGCCCATCCGCATCACCGAGAGGTCGACTCTCCAGCACGCAACCTCTCAACAGCGCCCGGTGCCCTGCCGATGGGATGACGTGTTCAAACCGCGCCCGGCAACGACGGCGGACCGCGTGGTCATGACGCTGCCGGACGACTTCCTCGTCCGCCGGTGCGACGACCACTGGATCGTCGTCGGTCCCACCGGCCTGTTCGTCGTGGGCCGGGCCAACGGCGACCTCCGCTCGGCCACCCGCGACGCGGTGGCGATGGCCAGTCTCGTTCGCACCCGGCTGGCCGATCTCGTCCCCTGGGTCCCGTTCGTGAACGCCGTCGTGGTCGCGGAGCGGGATCGTCACGACCTCAACTGCCCCGTCGTCGACCTCGACGGCCTCCGTCCGTTCCTCCGCGACGGCGGGTCTCAGCTGGACGGCAACGGGCTCCACGCGTTGCGCCACCACGTCCCGGGCGTGGTCCAGGGCATCGGCCTCGACGCCGCAGCAGCGCGCTGAGCACCGGGCCGGGGGTGGCAAGCTGCGGGGATGGCCGAAGCTGCGACCGGTTCCGTCGCCGACTCCGACGGGTTCTACAGACCGAAGTTCGTGATCTCGGCCGACGGGTTGCGGCTCGCCCTCTACGACCTCGGGGGCGCCGGTCCCGACATCCTGCTCGTGCACGCCACCGGCTTCTGCGCCGGGGTGTGGGCACCCGTGGTCAAGCGGCTCCGAGGGTTCCACGTCACAGCCGTCGACATCCGGGGTCATGGACGGTCCGAGGCCCCACCACTCGAGGATGGACCCGGGATGTCCTGGGAGGGCACGGGTCGCGACGTGCTGACCGCCATCGACGAGCTCGGCCTCGTCCACCCGATCGGCGTCGGTCACTCGATGGGCGGGGCATCGCTGATGATCGCCGAGTTGACCCGTCCCGGAACGTTGCGGAGCTGCTGGGCGTTCGAACCCATCGTCTTCCCCAGCGAGCTCGCCGACGGACCGAACCCGCTCGCCGAAGGCGCACGCCGACGGCGTGACACGTTCCCGTCCGCCGAGGTCGCCTTCGCCAACTACGCCGGCAAGCCCCCCTTCGACGTGCTCGATCCCGACGGTCTGGCCGCCTACGTGGAGCACGGGTTCGAGCAGGCACCCGACGGGTCGGTCACCCTGCGGTGTCGACCCGAGGTCGAGGCCGCCACGTTCGAGAACGGCCCGCGGCACCACACGTTCGACCGGCTCGGTGAGATCACCACCCCGACGACGGTGGCCCGCGGCTCCGACGCCACGCCGGGACCGGCGTCCATGGCCCTCTACATCGTCGAACGACTCCCGAACGCCACGCTCGAGGACCACCCGGACCTCGGCCACTTCGGGCCGCTCCAGGACCCGCCGGCGATCGCCCGATCGATCATGGACGCCGCTGCCCCTGACACGAGACAGGCGGGGCCGCCGTCGTGACGGCAGCGCCCGTCGCAACCGGGACCGTCACACCAGAGCCGTAGCATCGACCTCATGGCCCTGCCGTTGCCCACGTCGCTGTCACCGTCCAAGGTCTCCACCTTCAAGGACTGCGCGCTCGCGTTCCGGTTCTCGGCGATCGACCGACTGCCGGAGCCACCGTCGATGCCGGCCTGTCGCGGCACCACGGTCCACCGGGCGCTGGAGCTGCTGTTCCTCGACCCCCCGGACGCCCGGTCGCCGGAGCGGGCACAGGAGTGCCTGTCTGTGTCGCTCGAGGAGATGTCGGCGACCGAGGACTACCTCGGACTGGAGTTGGACGACGATGCCGCGGCCGACTTCGCTGCCACGTCGGCCCGGATGGTCGAGCGCTACTTCACCCTCGAGAACCCACGGAGCATCCAACCGATCGGACTGGAGCTCATGCTCACCGCCCAGCTCGGATCGCTGACAGTGCGAGGGATCATCGACCGCCTCGAGCTGGACGGTGACGGAGAGCTGATCGTCACCGACTACAAGACAGGGCGGACTCCGACGCAGGCCCAGGAGCAGTCGCGCCTCGGCGGCGTGCACTTCTATGCGCTGCTGTGCGAGCGGGTCCTGGGCAAGCGACCCGCCAAGGTGCAGCTCGTCTACCTCGGCGACCAACCGCAGGTCATCACCACGACCCCGTCCGAACAGTCGACCCGCGGCGTCGCCCGCAAGGTCGAGGCGATCTGGACGGCCGTCGAACGGGCGTGCGAGGCCGAGGACTTCCGCCCGAAGCCGTCCGCCCTGTGCAACTGGTGCAGCTTCAAGGCGTTCTGCCCATCCTTCGGAGGCGATCCTTCGCAGGCAGCGTCGTTGGCCCCGCACCCAGGAGCGCAACGGGAGCTCGACCTCACCGGACCCGGGAGCGCCTGAGGTGCCCTCGGTCAGCTCCGGCTCCCACCGGAGCCTCCTGGACTCACCGCTGATACGTTCGGTCGACTCCCGGGCCGACGCGCTCGCTGCGACCCTGCGCGGGAACGTCGTCGTCGACCGGGTGATGTACGCGCTGTCACAGGCAGCGAACCACAGCCTGCTGTGGCACGGCATCAACGCTGTCGACGCGGCGTCGGGAGGCCCCGAACGGCGTCGGCGAGCGGTGCGACGCAGCCTCGTCCTGGCATGCGAACAGGCCCTCGTCAACGGCCCGGTCAAGTCGCTGTTCCGACGGGACCGACCCGATCACGTCACCGACCACCCCCACGACCTGCGCACCCCGCTGACGTCGTCGTTCCCGAGCGGACACGCGTCGGCCGCGACGTGCGCGGCAACGATGCTGAGCCACGACCTCCACGCCGCGCCGTTGTGGTGGGGCCTCGCCTCGGCCGTCGCGTGGTCCCGCGTCCACGTCGGCGCCCACCATGCTTCGGACCTGCTCGGTGGAGCCTTGATCGGTGGCGCCGCTGGGTCCGCGGTCGTCGCAGCGGCCGACCGACGGAGCCCGACGATCTGAGCGCCGACACGGCGACGGGCCCGATACGGTGACGTCGGTGACGACGGCCGAACCAGCCACAACACCCGAGGATCGCATGACCGACCTCGAGGCGGTCATGTGGATCCTCGACAGCGACCCTCGGCTCTCATCGGCCTTCGCGAACCTGACCATCCTCGACAGGGCGCCGGACCGCGAGAGGCTCCGGTCACGGATGGATGCTGCGACCTCCGTGGTCTCCCGACTCCGGCACCGCGTGGTCGAGGACGGCGGACCGCTGGCGACCCCGGCATGGCGGGAGGACCCCGACTTCGACCTCGACCGGCACATCCGCTGGATGGACCTCGGTTCCGACGACCTCGACGACGTGGTCGCTGGCCTCGCCGGACATCCCTTCGACCGGGACCGTCCGCTGTGGGAGTTCGTCGTGATCGAGGGACTTGCCGGCGGCAGGGCGGCGATGGTCCAGCGCTTCGACCACACGATCACCGACGGTGAGGGTGGTATCCGGCTGTCGACCCAGTTCCTCGACATCGAGCGCGATCCCCCGCCGCGAGGTGAGGCCGCCCCACGCTCCACGGACGACCGGACCGGCCCCGAACCGACGGAACCGGAGGGGACCGCCGACGGCATCGGCGCTCTGTGGTGGCCGTTCAACGGCCTCCGGAACCTCGCCGACGCACCGGTCGCCGCGATCCGCAGCGTGACAGGTATGCCGGCTCGGACAGCGGAGATCCTCGACACCGCTCTCGACGCCGTCCAGCAGCTCGCCGTCGACGGGCGACGTTCACCGCTGTGGACCGAACGCTCGACCGAGCACTGGTTCGGACGGTCAGCCCTCGACCTCGCCCAGGTGAAGGATGCGGCCCACGCTCTGGGCGGAAGCGTGAACGACCTTTTCGTGACCGGCGCCCTCGAGGGTGCCTCCCGAGTCCACCGGGCAGCGGGCCTCGATGTCGAGCAGCTCCGGGTGGCGATCCCGGTGAGCACCCGTCAGCGCGGCTCGAGCGGCGGCAACTCGTTCAACCCCTCCCACACCCTCCTGCCAGCCGGGGACATGCCAGTCGAAGAGCGCTTCGCCGCGGTCCACGAACGCCTCGGCCGGGTCAAGGAGACACAACGTGGCGTGTCTCTCGACGGAGCCGTCGCAGCGCTCAGGCTGATGCCGAGCTCCGCACTGATCGGACTCGCCGGACGCACCGCCGGCGCCATCGACCTCGTCTGCTCGAACGTGCGCGCCGCCCCTTTCGACCTGTACATCGCCGGCGCCAAGCTGCTGTCCAACTACCCCCTCGGACCGCTCGTGAACACGGCGTTCAACCTGACGACGATGTCCTACCGCGGATGGCTGTTCCTCGGACTCGTGGCCGATCCTGTCGCGGTTCCCGATCCATCCGCACTGCTCGACGCGATCGACGAGAGCTACACGGAGATCCTCGCTGCTGGTGGTGTCACCGATCGGCGCCGACCGGAGGCCGGGCCCTGAGCCGACTCAGTTGGTGTGCACCTCGGCATCGAGCCGGGCGAGAAGCGAACGGACGTCGAGGAGCAGGTCGGCGACCTCGGACGTCGGCATGATCGAGCGGTCGGAGATGTCGCCGAGGCCGCGGTCGATGAGCCGCATCACGGCCTTGATGGACTCGTCGGTCTGTTGATCCTGGACCTCGGTCATCGTTCCTCCGCAGTCGCCAGCCGCACCTCACGGTCCGGCACCCTTGCTCCGAGCAGAGCGTACCCCGCGACCCTGACGCCCCGTGGGTCGTTTGATCGATCAGGAGGAATCACCCGCCGGTTAGCGTGCGCCCCATGCCCAGCGACAAGGCCGACCAGGACCCCAGCGACCCGAGATCAGCGACGACCCGAGCGATCGACGGGCCCCTCGGGATCACCTTCGCGAGCTTCCAGGCCCTCGGGCTCGATGTCGCTCTGGCCATGGCCCGTGCCGCCGAGACGGCCGGATGCGACTCCTTCTGGACCGCCGAGACGGTGGGACCGGAAGCGTTCGCGACCCTGGGAGCAGTCGCGGCGACGGCCCCTGGACTCGACCTCGGGACAGGAGTCCTGGCGCTCCAGCTGAGAACACCGATGGTCGTGGCGATGGGCGCCGCAACGCTCCAGGCACTGGCACCCGACCGCAACGTCCTCCTGGGTGTCGGCATCTCGTCACCGGTCGTCGTGGGTCGATGGCACGGATCCGACTACGGAGCACGACCCGTGGCCCAGGCCCGTGAGTTCTTGGAGCTCACCGCCGCATGCCTCTCGGGCGAGGGGGTCACCTATGACGGCGAGTTCTACCGGGCCTCGAAGTTCCGCCTCGGCGTACGACTCGGCGACCGTCGCCCGAAGCTCGTCCTCGGCGCGCTCAACCAACGGATGCTGCGGCTCGCCGGCGAGCTCGCCGACGGGGTGCTGCTCAACTACCTGCCTGCCAGCGCAGTGCCCTGGTGCGTCGAGCAGGTGCGCGCCGGCGAGGCGTTCGCCCAGCGCGAGCTCGGCTCGTGCACGATCTACGCGTACGTCCACGTCGGTGTGTGCGACACCGAGGCCGCCCGACCGGCAGGACGCAAGGACCTCTTCTCCTACGCCGTCGTCGACGCCTATGCACGCGCCTTCGAACGGGCCGGGTTCGGTGAGGAGATCGCCGCCCTGCGCCGGGCGCACGCCGACCGGGACAGGGACGCGGCCGTGGCCGCCATGTCCGACCGGATGGTCGACGCGATCGACATCTGCGGCGACGCCGCAACCGTCGCCGCCGCCGTCCAGGACTATCGCGACGCCGGAGTCGAGGTCCCGGTGATCATGCCTCTGCCATGGGGTGAGGATCGGATCGCCACGATCGAGGCGACGATCGACGCCGCCGCCGGCAGGTGACAACATCGCGCTACGAGGAGACGTGACATGGGGACCACGTCGGGTGACGGCGACTGGCAGGTGGGACCGACTACGAGAGCCGCTCGCTCCGTTCCGACGGGGATCCTCGTCGCTGGCGTGGCCGCGATCATCGCACTCGCCTGATCGTCGCGTCCGGCCTCTCGGGCACCGGAGGATCCCAGCGCTCCGCCTCGACTCGTGGGACGAATGGCCGATCCCGCACTGGACCCGACGATCCCACCTCCGACGTCGCCGGTCCCGATCGAGCTGCTGCCCGCGGGCTGAGCCGACCAGCCGAACGTCACCGCAGCCGATCTAGGGTCGCTCGCGTGCAGCTCGAAGGCCGTGTGATCGTGGTGACCGGTGGAGGTAGCGGGATCGGCGCGGCGATGTGCCGACGCTTCGCCGCCGAGGGACCGGAGGTGATCGTCGTGGCAGACCTGGACGGCGACGCCGCAGCGAAGGTCGCCGAGGAGGTCCGTTCGGCCACGGGCGACACGGTCGTGATCCAACACCGTGCGGTCGACGTCTCGGAGGAGTCGCAACTGGACGCTCTCGTCGCCCGGACGCGCGAGGCGCACGGTCGGGTCGACCTCTTCTGCGGGAACGCCGGCATCGGTACGGGTATGGGCGTGGAGGCACCCGACGAGGTGTGGGAGCGGATCTGGCGGGTCAACGTGATGGCACACGTGTACGCAGCCAGAGCCCTGCTGCCGACCTGGCTGGAAGCCGGGGAGGGTCACCTGTTGATCACAGCGTCCGCCGCAGGCCTGCTGACCAACCTGGGAGACGCTCCGTACTCATCGACCAAGCACGCGGCCGTCGGTCTGGCCGAGTGGCTGTCGGTCACCTACGGCGACCGTGGCCTCCACGTCTCGTGCCTGTGCCCGCAGGGGGTGCGGACGCCCCTGTTGTTCGGAGCAGCGACCGGCGCCGACGCCTCAGCCGAGCTCTCGACCCTCTCCACCGACGTGGTGAAGGCGCAGCGGATCCTCGAGCCCGAGGAGGTCGCCGACGTCGTTGTCGACGGGCTCGGTGACGAACGGTTCCTGATCCTCCCCCACCCCGAGGTGGAGCGGTACGAGCAGGCCCGCGCCGGTGACCGGGAGCGGTGGTTGAGCTCCATGCGCCGCCTCCAGGCTGGACTCACCGGCGGTTGAGGACGACCGGACCCGCATCCGGGTCGAGCGCGAGGACCGTCGGTGTCGACGCTGCGGAGACCGCACGCGGCGACGCGCTCCTCGACACTCGTGCGTGTCCGCTCGCCTGGTGGGATCTGCACCGGCGTCTTCCCGTCGGCGCTCCGGCCCATATCGCCGTGCGTCTGACGACGGAGCGATCCACGACCGACGACGGCCAGGAACGCGCCACCGGTCGGGGAGACGACTTGCCGGATCAGTCCGTCTCGCAGTGGGAGGAGGGACTCCTCCGACAGGTCCTCACGGGAGCCGGGTTCACGGTCATTCGGCTCGAGGCATCTCCGTCCCCGGAGCGGACATCGGTCGTGGTGCGACGCGAGAGGACACTGGCCGACACCGTCGGGCCCGACATGCGACTCCTGCTCGTGGGGCTGAACCCTTCGGTGTACGCGGCGGACGTCGGCGTCGGATTCGCCAGGCCCGGCAACCGGGCATGGCCGGCGTTGCTGACGAGCGGTCTGGTGACCGTCGACCGGGACCCGCTCCACGCCCTGGTCGGCCACCGCGTCGGCATGACAGATCTCGTGAAGCGGGCGACGGTGCGGGCCGACGAGCTCTCACCCGACGAGTTCGCCGACGGGCTCGTCCGGCTGGAATCGCTGTGCCGATGGTTGGAGCCGCGAGCGGTGTGCGTCCTCGGAGTCACAGGATGGCGTGCTGCCACCGGTGACCGGCGATCAGCGATCGGCCCGCAGGAACGCCTCCTCGGCGGCAGGCCCGTGTACGTCGCACCCAACCCCAGCGGTCTCAACGCCCACACGTCGGTTCCCGATCTCGTCGTGCACCTGCGCCGTGCGGTCTGCCTGGGGGGCGCTTGACAGGCCGATGCAGTCCTACATTGCACTCGATCAGACGTCATCACCGGGAGGCGACATGAAGGTCCGGCTCGACCCGAGCGACGAGTACATGCATCCCGGCCCCGAGCCGACGTTCAACGAGTCCATGTACCTCAACGTGTACGACCCGGCGGCGGAGCTCGGCGGGTTCGTCCGCATCGGCAACCGCCCGAACGAGGGGCACGCCGAGATGACGGTGTGCCTCTACCTGCCCGACGGGCGCGTCGCGTTCATGTTCCGACGCGCCGAGATCGACGGCAACGACGGCTTCGACGCAGAGGGCGCCACGATCGAGGTGCTGGAGCCGTTCCGGACCGAGGGCGACGGAGGCGGTCGACTGCGGGTCCGCTACGACGGTCCTGTCGTGCTGCTCTCCGAACCGCTCCAGATGTCAGACCCACGCAAGGCGTTCAGCGACAACCCCTACGGCACGGCCGCCGTCGATCTCACCTTCACCGGGACTTCACGCCCGTTCGGAGGCGAACCCGAGGAGTCCCACGAACGGCCCGGCGAGGAGTTCGCCAAGGGCCACTACGAGCAGCTGACCCGGGCGGACGGCACCGTCTCGGTCGACGAGGACACCTGGAGCGTGTCCGGTAGGGGCCTGCGCGACCACTCCTGGGGACCCCGGACCTGGCAGGCACCGTGGTACTACCGGTGGCTCACGATGAACTTCGGGGACGGGACCGGTCTGATGCTCAGCCGCATCGCCCGGGAGGACGGTCCGGGAACCCGGGGCGGCTTCATCTGGGACGGCGAGGGCCTGCACGCCGTCTGGGACGTGACGATCCGGACGGACTGGACCGGTGACGACTCGCACCACGGCAGCATCCACGCCACGTTCTCCACGGCGCGCCTCGGTCCGGCCGACGACGGCTCCGGCGAGGATTCGGCGGTCGGCGGGATAACCCGGACCGTCACGGGTGAGGTGATGAACCTGATCCCGCTGCGGAACCGCCGCGACGGCCGCGTCACCCGGATCTCCGAGGGCCTGACCCGTTGGAGCCTGGATCAGGCACTCGGATCCGACCCGTCCGCGACGGTCGGATACGGGCTGTCGGAGTACCTCGACCAGATCCTCGACGGAGCGCCGGTCGGCGTCGCCGAGTAGCAGCAGAGCATCGCCCAGTCGCAGCCAGATCACAGCGCAGGCGCGGGTCACCGGTAGGGTCCCCGCCCGATGCTGCTCCACGAGGTGATCGAGTACGCGGCGGGTGCCGCACCGGACGTCGACGCGCTGATCGCCGGCGACCGCCGCTGGACCTACGCAGAGCTGCACGACGCCGTGTCCAGAATGGGCACCAGCCTGGCGAAGGCCGTCGCACACGGCGAGCGCATCGCGTGGTTCTCGGACAACAGGCCCGAGCTTGTCATGGCCCTCTACGCGGTCCCCCGGGCCGACGCGGTGCTGGTCCTCGGCAACATCCGCCACACGCCTGCCGAACAGGTGTCCATGCTGCAGCGCAGCGACGCCTCCGTCGTCGTGGGATCGGCCGATCAGCTCGAGCGGCTGTCACCGTTCGTCGACAAGCTCCGGGTGGTACGCCGTTGGTACTGCCTCGATCCGGTGGCCGACCATCCGGCGCTGCCGCACGGGACCCGCGACGTGGCAGAGCTGTTCGCCCACGACCCCGAGCCGACGCGGGCGACCGTGTACGACTCGGACCGGGCCTGGCTGATCCACACGTCCGGCACCACCGGGTCGGCGAAGGGCGCCCTTCTCACCCACCGGTCGATCCTCGCCGCAGCGCTCAACACGTCGC
This sequence comes from uncultured Aquihabitans sp., assembly GCA_964575165.1. Classification (GTDB taxonomy): domain Bacteria; phylum Actinomycetota; class Acidimicrobiia; order Acidimicrobiales; family Microtrichaceae; genus Dermatobacter. The sequence continues at coordinate 26,458 of CAZNQK010000004.1, forward strand.
TGGCGAGGCCGATCCTCGACGACGACGTCTACCTGTTCCCGTTCCCGCTGTTCCACGTCGCCGCGTACAACGTCGTGGTCCACCACCTGGCACGACGACCGGTCGTGCTGCTCCCCCGGTTCGATCCGGCAGCAGCGCTCGAGGCGATCGTCGCCGAGGGTGTCACGACCGTCTCCCTCGCCCCGACGATGCTCGCCATGCTGATCGACCACCCGCATCGTGGTCCCGACGACCTGTCCGGCCTCCGTCGCATCGGCTACGGAGCGTCTCCCATGCCCCTCGACCTGCTGCGTCGGACGCTCGACGAGCTGCCCGACGTCGGCCTGGCGCAGGGCTACGGGATGACCGAGCTCTCCGGCAACGCTGTGTTCCTGGGGCCTGACGAGCACCGTCGTGCCGGCACCGACGAGCCGTGGTTGCTCGCCGCCGCGGGGCGACCGGCCCCCTTGGTGTCGCTTCGCATCGCGGACGACGACGGCAACGACGTCGACCCCGGCGAGCCTGGCGAGGTGTTGATCCGGGGCGACCAGGTGTGCGACGGGTACTTCGAGGATCCGGGGGCAACGGTCGCGTCCCGCCACGGCGACTGGTTCCGCACCGGCGACGTGGGACGGATCGACGAGCACGGCTACCTGCACATCGTCGACCGCAAGAAGGACATCATCATCACGGGCGGCGAGAACGTCTCGTCACGCGAGGTCGAGGACGTCCTGTCGACCCACCCCGAGGTCGCCGCCGTCGCCGTCGTCGGCCTCCCCGACCCCACGTGGGGCGAGCGGGTGTGCGCCGTCGTGGTCTGGCGCCAGGATGACACCGGCGACAGGTCCGCCGCCGAGCGCGCCCATGACCTCACGACGTGGAGCGAGGGTCGGATGGCCGGCTTCAAGAGGCCACGGACTGTGGTCAGCGCGCCGGAACTGCCACTGAACGCGTCCGGCAAGGTGGACAAGAGGCTGATCCGGGAGCACCTCAGCCGAAGATGACGAGCGTGGCCCGGCCCTTGCGTAGCGGTTACGGATGCACTGAACGTGGAGTGGGTTGATGTTGGACGAGTCGGGCGCTGGGGGTCCGACGAACCAGGTGTCGGTGTCCGCGCCGTCGGGAGGGACGGCACGGACACCGGCACCACACGCGTCCGGGCATCTCCCGGCCCAGCGTGGCGCCGTCCACCCTTCCCGGTTCTGTCATCCCTTCCCGGTTCCTTGCTCCCGGTCACCTGCCCCTGTCGCCGGGGAAGACTCCGGCCCGAGCGAGTGCTCCGGGGGTCTCCCGGTCGAGCAGAGCGTCGGACTGCATCCACTCGACTGCGCCGACGAGGGCTTCGAGGTCCAGACCCGTTCGGTGGCCCATGCGTTCGAGCATGTAGGCGACGTCCTCGGTCGGGACGTTGCCAGTGGCACCGGGAGCGAAGGGGCAACCGCCGATCCCCCCGAGCGACGCGTCGACCACGTCGACTCCGTCCTCGACCGCAGCCGCGACGTTGGCGAGTCCGGTGTTGCGGGTGTTGTGGAAGTGGACCCGCAATCGCTGGTCGTGTCCGCCGACGGCGATGGCACCACGCGCCACCGCCAGGCGGGCCCGGACGTCTGTCGGCACCGCGACCCCGATCGAGTCCGCTAGCGCGATCTCCTGGCCGCCCACAGCCGCGCAGCGAGCAACCACGTCTGCCAGTCGGTCGACGGAGACCTCGCCCTCGTACGGGCATCCGAAGCTCGCGGCCAGCGTCACGCTGGAGGGGACGCCGGCCTCGGCAGACGCAGCGGCGATGTCGGCCCAGACCGCGATGCCCTGATCCGTGGTGGTGCCCTGGTTGCGCTCGCTGAAGGTGTCGCTGACGACGACCACGGCGTTGACCTCGTCGCAGCCGGCCTCCAGCGCCCGGTCCAGGCCCTTGCGGTTGAGCACCAGCCCGATGAACGACGCCCTCTGCATCGGGTCGTCGGCCGGGCGTTCGGCCCGGCGGGCGGCGAGGCCGACCATGACCTCGGCGGCGTCGGCCATCTGCGGGACCCGCTTCGGGTTCACGAACGATGTGGTCTCGATCCGTCTGATGCCGGACCGGACGATCCGCTCGATCAGCTCGAGCTTCGCCTCGGTGGGGACGACGACGCCGTCGCTCTGCAGACCGTCGCGTGGAGCGACGTCGACGAGGGTGACGGGCTGATCGGTCGCTCCGGTCCTGGTGCTCGATCCGCCCGTGATGTCGGTCATGCCGGTGCCAGGTCCCTGATCGCTTGACGTTGGTCCAGACCGAACGGCAGGACCGCCAGGGCCGGGGTCGTCACGCCGTTCGCGACGTAGGCATCGATCTTCTCGCGACACTCCTCGGGGCTGCCCCACACGATGAGCTCGTCGACGAGCGAGTCGGGGATGGCGCCGAGCGCCGCCTTGCGATCACCCTCCTTCCAGAGCCGCCACATCTCTGCAAGCTGCTCTCCCCTGCCGAGCCACTCGTGGAACGCCGCGTACACCGGCACCGTCAGATAGGCGGCGATCGCGTACCGTCCCATGCCCATGACCGTGTCGCGGTCGGTGGTCGGCGCCACGAAGATGCGGGCGACGATCTCCTTCGGCCCGCCGCCGGCCACCGCTGACGCGTCCTGGACGATCGGGGCGACGGTCGAGACGTCGTCCGCCGAGAGCCAGTTGATGATCGCGCCGTCGCCCTCACGCCCGGCCAGGCGCAGCATGCCCTCGCGCAGCGCCGCGACGAGGATCGGCGGTTGCACTGCCGGGCGGATGCCGAGCTTGAAGCCCTTGACCTCGGACCGGCCATAGGTCCCGCTCACCTTCTCGCCCGACATCACCTCGCGCAGGAATCGGACCATGTCACGCACCTGCCGGTACGGATCGGCGAACGGGACGCCGTTCCAGCGTTCGACGATCACGTCCGACGAGCTCCCGATGCCGAACGCGAACCTGCCCGGAGCGGCGTCGGCCAGGCTGGCGACGCTCTGCGCCAGACAGGCCGGACCCCGGGTGAACGCCGGAACGATCGCGGTTCCGAGCCGGAGAGACGGCGCCCAGACCGATGCCAGCGCCAGGGGCGTGAAGGCGTCGGCTCCCATCGCCTCGGCGGACCAGACGTCGGTGTAGCCGAGGTCCTCGAGCTCTCGGAACCAGTCCTCCTGCTCGTGCAGGGGAACGCCGTCGAAGGGGACTGTCATCCCCCATCGCCGTCCTAGCGGAGGGGTGTGATCGGACATGGGGTGCAGGCTATTGCCCGCCACCCGCCCCGTCCTTCCGTCCGGTGAGGCGGCCGACGCCCGATCCGGCGCGGGCTGCGAGACCGCCGATGATCGCGCGACTCGCTGCAGTCCAGCGGCCGTTCATCGCGTCGAGGAGCGTGTCGAGCTGCGAGAAGGAGATCACTCCCCCACCCATCAGCACGAGTCCCCGGGCCGGTCCCTCCCGGAGCGCGGAGCGGACCATCTCGAGAGTCGCCTCGTCGGGGTCCGGGAACTCCGCCGATGCCCGCTTGACCCCCTCGCGTTCGACGATCGAGCCGAGCAGCCGGCCGAGCGGGGTCAACTCCATGTCCTGGATGGTGGAGTTGCGGTCGAACGGGCGGCTGGGCAGCGGCGTCGGCTCGGGAACCGGACGTCCGAGCAGGGCCGCGAACTCGCCGTCGGAGGCCACCAGGTCGGCGGTGGCCGGCACCGGGGTCACGACGTCGTCGGAGGCGACGGAGATCGGGACCGTGGCCACGGGGTCGACCGAGGAACGGGCCACGATCACGTCGAACCGACCCGCTTCGACGAGCCAAGACCCGGTGGCGACGTCCCACACCGTGAACGAGCGCCGATCGAGGGAGACGGTCACCGTCGTCGACTCACCCGGCGCCAGGTGGACCTTGGCGAAGCCCCGCAGCTCCTTCTCGGGCCGGAACACGACGGACTCGACGTCGTGGACGTAGACCTGCACGACGTCGGAGCCCGCACGCTCGCCGGTGTTGGTGACCGTCACCCGCACGTCGAGCTCCGTGCTGTGCGACCCGTTGCCGCTGTCTCCACTCGCGCCGTCTCGAGGGACGACCTCGACGTCGGACCACTCGAACGAGGTATACGACAGACCCGAACCGAACGCGAACCGGGCTGGGACACCGGCGGTGTCATGGAACCGGTAGCCGACGTTCAGCCCTTCGCGGTACTGGACCTGACGGGGCAGCCCCGGGAAGTTCCGGTCCGACGGCAGCTGGGCGACGTGGTGCGGGATGCTCTCCGCCAGACGCCCACCCGGCTCGGCGTCGCCGAGCAGGAGGTCCACGGCGGCCCCGGCCCCGGCCTGGCCGCCGAGCCAGCACTCGAGGACGGCATCGACCCGGTCGGCGAAAGGCAGGTGGACGACGCCGCCGTTGTTGAGGACGACGACGACCGGAGTCGGCGTGGCGGCGAGCGCCTCGACCAGCCGTACATGCGCCTCGGGCAGGTCCAGCGTCGTCCGGTCGAAGCCCTCGGACTCCCGCACGGCGGGGAGACCGACGAAGCACACCACGACGTCTGCAGCGTGGGCGACCTCGAGCGCCTCGGCGAACTGCTCTGGGCTCGATGTGCCGGAGCGAGCTTCGTAGCCGTCGGCGTAGGTGATAGATGCCCGGTCGCCCACAGCGTCGCGCAGCATGTCGAGGGCATTGTCGAGGCGGGTCGGGTTCACCTGCGAGCTGCCGGCACCCTGGTAGCGCGGCGTGGTGGCGAACGACCCGACGACGGCGATCGTCCCCTCGACGTCGAGCGGGAGCACCCCGTTGTTCACCAGCAGCACGGAACCCGCAGCAGCCGCCCGTCGGGCGAGCGCGTGGTGCTCGTCGTGACGAGCGTCGGGTCGCTGGCCCTCTGCAACCGACGCTCCGCGACCCAGCAGCTCGACGACCCGTTCGACACAGACGTCGAGCGTCGCATCGCCCAGACGACCGTCGTCGAGCGCTGCGACCACCTCGTCGTCGTAGGCGCCGTTGCTACCCGGCATCTCGAGGTCCATGCCCGCCTTCACCCCTGCGACGCGATCGTTGGTCGCTCCCCAGTCCGACATCACGAGACCCTCGAAGCCCCACTCGTCACGCAGCACGGTCGTGAGCAGCCAGGGATCGTCCGAGGCGTAGGTGCCGTTGATCCGGTTGTAGGAGCACATCACCGTCCACGGCTGCGACTCGGTGACGGCGATCTCGAACGCCCGCAGGTACAGCTCACGGAGCGTCCGCTCGTCCACCACCGCATCCACGACCAGCCTGTAGGACTCCTGGTTGTTGACAGCGAAGTGCTTGAGGCTTGCGCCGACGCCCTCGGACTGGACGCCGCGGATCCAAGCGGCAGCGAGCTTGCCTCCGAGCAGCGGGTCCTCGGAGAAGTACTCGAAGCTGCGACCCCCGGCGGGGTGGCGCTTCAGGTTCACGCCCGGTCCGAGCACGACCGACACGCCGAGGGCCTTCGCCTCCTGACCGATGGCCGCCCCGAGCTCGGCGAGCAGGTCGACATCCCACGACGACCCGGTCGCCGAAGCAGTCGGGAAGCAGGTGGCCGGCTGTGCCGGGGCCACCCCCAGGTGATCCGCCGATGCGACCTGGCAACGCAACCCGTGCGGTCCGTCGGCCACCACGATCCCCGGGATTCCGGCGTCGGCAACGGGCTCGAGCGCCCAGAAGCCGCGTCCGGACAGGAGACCCACCCTCGTCCCACGGTCCAGGCGGGACACCACCTCGGATGCGTTCTTCAGGTCACCGGTCTTGCCGTTGCTGCTGGTCACGGACCGGACGCTACCGGCTCAGTGGAAGCGGCGGTCCCTGACCAGGGTCGACTGGCTGGCGCTTGCGAGCAGCACGCCGTCTTCGCTCCACAGGTGCACCGATCCGTGACCGAAGCCGTGGTGCAGACCGTCGACCCGCACGTCGATGAGCACCCACTCCGACGGCACGAGGCGCACGACGCGCAGCGTGTTGTCCAGGCTGGTTCCCGGGTACCAGCCGCCGAGCGCCTGCGAGATGCCGAACGGCAGGTAGTCGCCGAGGATCGACAGCGTCGCTGCCGACATCTCGACATCCGGGACCCGGACCCACAACGCCGAGCGGCCGTCGGGGACGGGGTTGCCGTCGAGGTCGTCCCAACCCCGGCCGATGGCGATGCGCACGTCCATCCGGGTCATGATCGAACGTTCCATCCCGAAGCGGGGCGCCCGTACGGGACAGTCCTCGGGACGTGGCACCTCGGGCATCTCGAGCCACTGGTGCTCGACCGACAGCTCCCGCTCGCCCAGCGCCGCGTTGACCGTGAGGATCTCGCGGTCGCCCACGTGGCCGACGGCCCGGGCCTGGGCCGTGTTGCGGCCCTTGACGGCGACGGTGACGTCGAGGTCCATGATGTCGTCGGGCGTGGCGAAGCTCAGGTACTGGGCTGTCGCCCACACGAGGGGGCGCTCGCACACGTGCTCCATCGCAGCCACCGCAGCGCCGAGGCCACACCCACCGAAGAGGAAGTTGCCGCCGGTGATGATCCCGTCCGTGACGGGCAGGAACCAGCGGGTCGGGTTGTGCGTGGGCTCGAGACCCAGGAACTCGGCAGCGTCCATCGGCGGCGCAGGCTATCCGGAGCCCGGATGGGCTCCCGCTCCGACAGCGCTCACCCGCTCGCTCCACTGGGCGACGCTCGATTGGCTCATCAGGGCGCTCCGGTCTCGAGCACTGAGGCGGGCGCTGCAACATGCACACGTCCCGCTTGGCCGAAGATGCGCTCGTATCGATCGTCGGTCGCTGTGGCCACGACGCTGAAGCCGTGCCGCTCGTACAGGGTGTGAGCGCCCGGAGCCCGTCGGGCCGATCGAGTACGACAGGAACGCGAACGGCCCGCCCCTGCCATGCGTAGCGCGATCACCCATAGAAGGTGAGCCACGAGAACACCGGATCGGTGCATGCTGTGTCGATGCTGCACAAGCGATCAGACGTCGACGACCTCACAGAGTCCATCAGCCGGCTCTCCGACGAGATCCACAAGTACGAGTTCCCACCCGTCGCCACCGATCGGCGGATGGTCCTCGAAGTCGTCGCCCAGGAGCTGCTGCTCGACGGGAACGCGCACCAGAACCTGGCCACCTTCTGCCAGACCTGGCAGCCCGCCGAGGCGATGGAGCTGATGGCGCTGGCGTTCAACAAGAACCTGATCGACAAGGACGAGTACCCGACCGCGGCCGAGATCGAGAGCCGCTGCGTCCACATGCTCGCCGATCTCTGGAACGCACCGGACACGCACGACGCCGTCGGCACCTCGGCGATCGGATCGTCGGAAGCCTGCATGCTCGCCGGCATGGCCATGCACCGCCGCTGGCGCAACGCCCGTCGGGCCGAGGGCAAGGCGACCGACTCCCCCAACCTGGTGTGCGGTCCGGTCCAGGTCGTCTGGCACAAGTTCGCCCGCTACTGGGACATCGAGCTGCGTGAGGTCGGCATGGCTCCCGGCCGCTACGGGATGGACGTCGACACGATGCTCGCCCAGGTCGACGAGAACACCATCGGCATCGTTCCGACCCTCGGTGTCACCTACACCGGGATCTACGAGGACGTCGCCGGGATGGCTGCTGCGCTCGACGACCTCCAGGAGCGCAGCGGCCTCGACGTCGACATCCACGTCGACGGGGCCAGCGGCGGATTCACCGCTCCGTTCTGCGCGCCTGACCTCGTCTGGGACTTCAGGCTCCCCAGGGTGAAGTCGATCAGCGCCTCGGGCCACAAGTTCGGGCTGGCTCCTCTGGGCGTCGGCTGGGTCCTGTTCCGGGACGCGTCCGAGCTCCCCGACGAGCTCGTGTTCCACGTCACCTACCTCGGCGGCGACATGCCGACGTTCCAGATCAACTTCTCCCGCCCCGCCGGCCAGATCATCGCCCAGTACGCCGGTTTCCTACGCCTGGGTCGCGAGGGCTACGCCGCGGCGCACGGCTCGTCGTACCGGACCGCCCGACACCTGGCCGAGAAGCTCCCACAGCTCGGCCCGCTCGAACTCATCTACGACGGCGACCCGGCCAAGGGCATCCCCGCCGTCACCTGGAAGCTCGCCGATGACGCTGACGTGACCTGGTCCCTCTACGAACTGGCCGATCGCCTCCGCACGCGAGGCTGGCAGGTGCCCGCCTACCCGCTCACCGGTGACCTCTCGGAGCAGGTCGTGCAGCGGGCCCTGATCCGTATCGACATCACCACCGACGAGATCGACACGCTGCTCGACGACTTGGCCGAGGCGATCGACTTCCTCGAGCGCCACCCGGTGAGCGTGCAGATGTCACAGGACGAAGGAGCGTCCTTCTCGCACTGACTTTCCCTGAGCCGGGGCACGCCGGGTTCCGATCGACGGGTTGCGCCGGTTCTGCTGCGAGAGACGCCCGTCACGGGCACCTGCCACACCAGATCCGCGGCAGATCTTCAGGGGGAACGGTCCCCGTGGACCCACTGTCACACCCTGTCCACATACTGGTCACATGGCGACGCAGCTGACGCTCATCTCGATCCCCGACCAGGTGGTCCCGAAGGAGTCGCTCGACCCAACGGATCCCTCCGCCACGTCGACCGGACTCGACGCCGCCGAGGCCCATCAGAGCGATGACCGCACGTCGTCTGGCGCCCCTCAGCGGACCGCGTCTCGGCCGACCGTGTCTCCGCCGACGGGCGATCGAGTCCCGCACCGTGCGACCGGACACATCGGCTGGCTCGACCGCCGCACCATCTCCACCGGCCGCAAGGGGGTGGCCGCAGCCCGGGCCGCACTCGCCGACGCCACCAGACGGGTCGCGGAACGGGAGTCGACAGCTGAGCTCGATCGCAAGCGCGACCTTGCGCTGATGGCCGGCGGCTCCACCCTCCCGGCAACGGCCGCCGCTCCACTCGAACAGGGCCGGCCGCAGGCAGGGGGCGGGGCCGGCCGCCACGCTGCCTGAGCCGTGCCGATCACGACGTCGGCGATCGACTCGCCGAAGATCCGGCTCGGCACCGCGACCATCGCCTCATGTCTGGTCATCGCCGTGGGAATGGTCGCGTCGGCGTGCGGCGGCTCGGCAGGATCGGTGGGCTCTCCCGACGACGCGGTCGAAGCGAACGCACGCGTGGTCAGGGTGGTCGACGGTGACACGCTCGTGGTCGACGTGGCCGGGAACGACGAACGTGTCCGCCTGATCGGGATCGACACCCCCGAGAGCGTCAAGCAGGGCTCACCGGTCGAGTGCTTCGGCAAGGAGGCCTCTGCCCACACCAAGGCTCTGTTGCGCCGTGGCACGCCCATCCGACTCGTGCTCGACGTCGAGGAGCGCGACCGGTTCGACCGGCTCCTCGCGTACGTGTACAGGGCGTCCGATGGCGAGTTCGTCAACCTGGCGCTGGCCCGCGACGGCTATGCCGGAGTGCTGACGTACCCACCCAACGTGGCCCACGTCGACGACTTCCGAGCAGCGGTGTCAGACGCCAGGCGCGACGGCCGAGGCCTGTGGTCCGCGTGCAACGGCGATCCCCCCGTCGACGCCCACTGACAACACACCCCCACCACTCCGAACTCGGGTCGCCTGACTCCCGCATACGGCGCGAAACGACCCGAGTTC